>NZ_JCAFVP010000004.1:0-447037 GCF_059372495.1 Stenotrophomonas sp. YJH_SMC_80 | reverse complement strand
TAAAGCTGCAGATGATTGATGCTGGCAACGTATCGCTTGCTTTAAAACAATTAATAGTTGCTTGATCAAACGTCTGCAAGATGGACAATCATCCTTCCTGCAGGCGCCTTCACAAGATACCTGCGCATACTTTCAAAGATCTTGGGAAGTGGCCTCAGCGCCGTTCCCGTGTTCTGCGAAGTTTCCTTCGTAGCGAGCCGCCCATTATGCCAGACTTTTTCAGTCCGTCAACACCTTCGTTCGATCATCTCGTTCGGCGGTGGTGGGCGCCCTGTTGTCGCTGAAGCCCCTTGGTGGCGACCCCTGCGACGGGGGAGGAGAAGTATGTCCCCATTCGCATCATTTGTGAAGGGGGTGTGGCGATTTTTTTCACCGGATGTTGCATCCGTTCATCCGGCGCGCTGCGGTAGGTTCCCGCGAAGAGCAGCCAAGCGTGGGCTTGGCTCTACAAGAGCATAAGGAAGGGCCGGCTAGCGCCGGCCCTTTCTTTGTCTCAGGCAGCAACCAGGCGCACGCGGGCAAACGTACGCTTGCCGACCTGCAACAGGCCTTCGAAGCCCGGCTGCAGCACCTGCTGGCCATCTTCCACTACTTCGCCGTCCACCTTGACCGCGCGCTCCTTGAGCTTGCGGTTGGCTTCGGAGTTGCTCGGGGTCAGGCCGGCCGCGGTCAGCAGCGCAGCGATACGCAGGCCTTCGACCGGGATCGCCACGTCCTGCAGCGGCAGCTGGGTGATGTCGCCCTGCCCGGTCACCGCCGCTTCCCAGCCGGCGATCGCCTGCTCGGCCGCTGCGGCGTCGTGGAAGCGGGTCGCCAGTTCACGCGCCAGGCGCAGCTTGACCACGCGCGGGTTCAGGCCGCCATTGGCCACCTGCTCGCGCAGCTGCACGGCTTCGGCCTGGCTGATGTCGAAGGACAGCAGCTCGATCCAGCGCCACATCAGGGTGTCGTCCACCTTCATGGTCTTGGTGACGATGTCGATGGCCGGTTCGCTGATGCCAATGTAGTTGCCCAGCGACTTGGACATCTTGTTGACGCCGTCCAGGCCCTCCAGCAGCGGCATGGTCAGCACCACCTGCGGCTTCTGGCCGTGGTGCTCCTGCAGGCCACGGCCCATCAGCAGGTTGAACTTCTGGTCGGTACCGCCCAGCTCCACGTCGGCCTCCAGGGCCACGGAGTCGTAGCCCTGCACCAGCGGGTACAGGAACTCATGGATGGCGATGGACTGCTGGGCGGCGTAGCGCTTGGCGAAGTCGTCGCGCTCGAGCATGCGTGCCACGGTGTGCTGGCCGGCCAGGCGGATCATGTCGGCCGCGCCCATCTTGCCGAACCACTCCGAGTTGAAGCGGACTTCGGTACGGCTGCGGTCCAGCACCTTGAACACCTGCTCCTCATAGGTACGGGCGTTGGCCAGCACGTCCTCGCGGCTGAGCGGCTTGCGGGTGAGGCTCTTGCCGGACGGGTCGCCGATCATGCCGGTGAAGTCGCCGATCAGGAAAATGATCTGGTGGCCGAGGTCCTGGAACTGGCGCATCTTGTTCAGCAGCACCGTGTGGCCCAGGTGCAGGTCGGGCGCGGTGGGGTCGAAGCCGGCCTTGATCCGCAGCGGGCGGCCCTCCTGCAGGCGCGCACGCAGATCCTCGAGCTTGAGGATCTCGTCGGCACCACGGCCGATCTGGGCAAGGGCTTCTTCAATCGAGGACACGTGACTACTCCCGGCAACGCCGATTCTTGTGTGGGGTGTTAAAGCAAAGTTAACCCGATTGGCTTCACAAAAGCCAATGGGCACAAGGGTTTGACGCGGTTTTCTCAGGTGTCTATGGTAACCGGCGATCAGGCCCCCGCTCCCGGGCCACCAGGAAAAAACCGCCGATGCACAATTCCGAACAAGGGCGCGCACGCAAGCAGCGCTTCCAGGAACGCCTCCACGTCCTGCACGACAACGCCCTGCATCGGAAGCTCAGGCAACATCTTCCCGCCGCCTTCAACGAGCGCTGGACCCGGCGCCACTGGATGCATGCCAGCCTGTTCGCGACCATCGGCGCCCTGGTGGCGACGATCGTGCCGGGCTTCTCGCACACCATCGACGCCCCCTTTGCCGACAGCCATACCAGCCTGGCACTGCCGTTGCCGCCGCTGGCCATGGCCCGCCAGCAGCAGGTGCCCGGTGACAGCTGGCAGGTGCTGCGCGTGGAACGCGGCCAGACCCTGAGCGATCTGTTCGACAAGGCCGGTATCCCGGCGACCACCCTGCACCGGGTGCTGGACCACCCGGGCGCGCGCGAGGCGCTGACCAAGCTTCGCCCGGGCGCCGAGATCGCCTTCGACATGCCGCTGTCCGGCGACCTGCGCAGCATCCGCTTCGACCGCGATGCCGACAACCGGGTGGAGCTGAGCCTGGCCGGTGACGACATCAAGGAGAAGGTGACCAAGCGCGAGACCTCCACGCGCACGGTGGTCACCAGTGGCGAGATCACCAGCTCGCTGTATGCCGCGGCCCGCCGCGCCGGGCTGTCGCCGTCGGCGATCGCGACGATGACCGACGACATCTTCAAGTACGACATCGACTTCTCGAAGGACCTGCAGCCGGGCGACCGCTTCAGCGTGGTGATGGATGAAACCTGGCGCGAAGGCGAGAAGGTGGACACCAGCAAGATTCTGGCGGCGACTTTCACCACCGGTGGCAAGACCTATTCCGGCTTCCGCTTCGACCGCAACGGCAAGTCCGAGTACTACGACATCAACGGCCGTTCGCTGAAGAAGAGCTTCATCCGCATGCCGATCCCGTTCGCGCGGCTGAGCTCGACCTTCGGTGCGCGCAAGCACCCCGTGCTGGGCAAGATGCGCATGCACAAGGGCGTGGACTACGCCGCGCGCACCGGCACCCCGATCATGGCCGCCGGCGACGCCCGCGTGCAGTTCGCCGGCGTGCAGCGCGGTTACGGCAACGTGGTGATCCTCGACCACGGCCGTGGCCACACCACCCTGTATGGGCACATGTCGCGCTTTGCGAACATCAAGACCGGCCAGCGGGTGGCCCAGGGCACGGTGATCGGTTATGTCGGCTCGACCGGCCTGGCCACCGGCCCGCACCTGCACTACGAATTCCGCGTCAACGGCGAGCACCGCAACCCACTGACCGTGACCATGCCGCCGCCGGAGCCGCTGAAGGGCGCCGAGCTGGTCGCCTTCCGCGCGCAGACCGCGCCGGCGATGGCCCGCATCCAGGGCATGGAGAAGCTGATCTACGCCGATGCCAGCCCGGCACCGACCAGCCGCGACGAGGCCGCCCCCGAGGTGGCCAGCGCCAAGGACAAGAGCAGCACCGGCCGCAAGCGCGGCTGAGCCCCTGCGTTGACGAAGAAGGACGCGGCAGCACAAGCTTGCCGCGTCCTTTTTTTATGCCCGCCATGAACACGACTGCCGACACTGACGCCCCCCTGTACCTTGGCCTGATGTCGGGCACCAGTGCCGACGGCATCGATGCCGCGCTGGTGCAGTTTCCTGCCGGCGGAGGCTGCCGCTTCGTGCACGGCCTGACCGCCCGCTGGGAGCCGGTGCTGCGTGCACGGCTGGTGGCGCTGGGCGAAGGTGGTCCACTGGATTCGCTGGAGGAGCTGGGCGAGCTGGACGCCCGGATCGCGATGAGCTTCGCCGGGGCTGCCAACCAGCTGCTGGCCGAGGCTGGCGTGGACCGCAGCCAGGTGCGCGCGATCGGCTCGCATGGGCAGACCGTGCGTCACCGGCCGCTGGCCGACCCCGCCTTCACCGTGCAGCTGGGCGACGGCAACCGCATCGCCGAGTTGACCGGGATCACCACGGTCTCCGACTTCCGCCGCCGCGACGTGGCGGCCGGGGGCCATGGTGCGCCACTGATGCCGGCCTTCCACCTGGCCATGCTGGGCACGGCCGACGAAGACCGCGCCGTGCTCAATCTGGGCGGTATCGCCAACCTGACCCTGATTCCGCGCGAAGGTGCGGTACGTGGCTTCGATACCGGCCCGGCCAATGCGCTGATGGATGCCTGGTGCCAGCGCCACACCGGCCGCACCTTTGATGCCGACGGCGCGTACGCCGCCAGCGGCGCGGTGGACGAGGGCCTGCTGGCGGGCTGGCGCTCGGACCCGTGGTTCGCGCTGCCGCCGCCGAAGAGCACCGGCCGTGAGCAGTTCCACCTGGCCTGGACCGAGGCGCACATGGCCGAGGGCCAGTACGCGGCGGCCGACGTGCAGGCGACCCTGCTGGAGCTGACCGTGGCAACGGTGGCCGATGCGCTGCTGGCGCAGCAGCCGCAGACCCGCCGCCTGCTGGTCTGTGGCGGCGGGGTACGCAACCGGCAGCTGATGAAGCGCCTGGCGGCGCGGCTGCCGGACGTGCAGGTGGAATCCAGCGCCGTGCACGGGCTGGACCCGGAGTACGTGGAAGCGATGGGCTTCGCATGGCTGGCGCAGCGGACGATGGACGGGCTGGCCGGCAACCTGCCAAGCGTGACCGGAGCTAAGGGCCCGCGGATCCTGGGTGCGATCCACCTGGCGTGAGGTGGCGCCATCCACGCGTGGCGTGGATCTACCGGGCAGCCGGACGTGGGCTCGTCTCTACAGCATTGCGGCGCGGCCGCTAATCGAAGCCCTGCCCTGCGGGCAAGGCCTGCAGGGCGGCAATGGCATCGGACAGGGCATCCACTTCCGGATCGCCGAAGCCGGAGCGGACTTCCAGTTCACTGCTGAACAGGCCCTGCTCCAGCAAGGCGGCACAGGTCTGTTCGTGGGTCCAGCCGCGGGCGACCGCGACGCGTTTGATACGTTCCAGCAGCAGCGGGTCCAGATCCCGCAGCACAACGTCGGCCATGCTCACTTCCCCGTTCGCAAGGCACCGCCCCCTCGGCGCGTCGGGGCGATGATCCCGCAGACCGGGCGGGCAGGCAATCAGGTCGAGCCGGCGGCCTGGCGACGGCGCTGCTGCAGGATCAGCAGGGCGCAGAGGATCACCACCGGGATCGCCACCAGCGCGGTACCGACGAAGAACAGCGCGTAGCCTTCCAGCAGCGTCCGGCCCTGTGCGAGCGTCTGTACCGACCACCCCGAGAGCCCCTTGAGCGCCTTGCCGGGCATCGCGTAGAACGAGCTCAGCAGTGCGTACTGGGTGGCGGTGTATCCAATGCTGGTCAGGCTCGACATGTAGGCGATCAGCGCCGTACCGGCGAAGCCGCTGGCGAAGTTGTCGATTGCCATGGCCACGGCGAAATGGGTTGTGTCCGGGCCGGAATAGGCCAGCCAGGCAAACGCCAGGTTGGAGGCCGGCCCCAGCACAGCGCCTACCATCAGCGCCGCCAGCACCCCCCAGCGGACCGAGACCAGGCCCGCTGCGGCAATACCGACGAAGGTCGCGACCAGCCCGACCGAACCACGCACCGCGCCCACGGTGTCCTCGTCCAGGCCGAGATCGACGTAGAAGGGGTTGGCCATCGGCCCCATGACGAAGTCGGCCATGCGATAGACGCTGATGGCCACCAGGATCAGGATCGCGCCGCTGCGGTGCTCGCGGACGAAGGCGATGAACGGTCCTGCTACGGCGTCGAACAATCCGCGCGGTGTCCACAGCGAGGTCGCCTGCGCCTGCACGGCAGCCACCTCCCTGGCGGGTTCCCTGGCCATGACCACGGCCACCACGCCAAGCGCCATCAGCACGGCCATGATCTCGTACGAGACCTGCCAGCCGACACGGGCCGCGATGATCAGGATCAGCGCATCGGTGACCAGCAATGCAGTGCGGTAGCCCAGTGCCGAGGATGAGGTCAGCAGTCCAAGCTGCTCGCTGTTGTCAGCACTTTCAATGCGCCAGGCATCGATGACGATGTCCTGGGTGGCCGAAGCAAACGCCACGATCACGGCCATCACGCCGAACACGACGATGTGCTGCCAGGCGATACCCAGGAACTGGATCTGGCCCCCCTTGGGCTGGACCAGCGCCATGCCGACCAGGCCCACCACCACAACCAGCTGCGACAGCAGCATCCAGCCACGGCGGCGGCCAAAGCGGCCGAACAGAGGCACGTCGGTCTTGTCGACGATCGGTGCCCACAGGAACTTCATGGTGTAGGCCAGCCCGACCCATGACAGGAAGCCGATCGTACTCAGCTCGATGCCTTCCTTGCGCATCCAGAAGCCGAGCGTGTTGCCCACCAGATAGATCGGCAGGCCGGAACTGAAGCCGAGCAGCAGCATCGCCAGCACCTTGCGCTGGCTCAGGTTGGACAACACCTGCTGCCACGGTCGGCGCGGCTTGGCAGCCTCGGTCACAGGTCGTAGTCCACGGTGAACGGGGCGTGGTCGGAGAAGCGCTCGTCGCGGTAGATCGAGCAGCTTCGCAGGCGGTCACGCAGGCCCGGGGTGATGAACTGGTAGTCGATGCGCCAACCGACGTTGTTGGCACGGGCGGCGCCGCGGTTGCTCCACCAGGTGTAGTCCTCGCCGGTGGGGTTGAGCAGGCGGTAGGCATCGGCCCAGCCGCGGCCGGCGGTGACATCGGTGGCCTGGCCGTGGTCGGCGCAGAGGGCGTTGAGCCAGTCGCGTTCCTCCGGCAGGCAGCCGGAATTCTTCTGGTTGGACTTCCAGTTCTTGATGTCCAGCGCCGAACGCACGATGTTCCAGTCGCCGCACAGCACGTAGTCGCGGCCGCTGCGCGCCCACTCCTCCAGGATCGGCCGCAGCCATTCCATCACTTCGAACTTGAAGCCCTGGCGCAGGTCGCCCGAGCTGCCGGACGGGATATAGAAGGAGACCACGCTGAGGTTGCCGTAGCGTGCCTCTATGTAGCGGCCTTCGTCGTCGAACGGGGCCCAGCCCAGCGACGTGATGACCTGGTCCGGCTCGCGCTTGCTGTAGATCGCCACACCGCTGTAGCCCTTCTTGGTAATGGCGTCGCGGTAGAAGCAGTGGTGGCCGTCCGGGCGGAACATCGGGTCGCTCAGCTGGTCTTCCTGGGCCTTGGTTTCCTGGATGCACAGGACATCGGCATCCTGGGCACGGAACCAGTCGAGGAAGCCCTTGGTCGCGGCGGAACGGATGCCATTGGCGTTGAAACTGATGATGCGCATGCGGAAGACCTACGGCGGGAAACCGGGCAAGCATACCGGTTGACTGCAGGGCTGCGCAGTCCGCCGGGTGGGCCCGCCAGCGCCTTCACACGGGGCCGGACGAGCGCGAAACGCCCAGCTGGATTAGGATTTGTGCTCCAAATGAAGATGAATCGAGTTTTGATGAGCGACCACCGCCACCGTTTCCTGCAGTTGGCCCTGACCGCCGACGCCCTTCGCTTCGGCCAGTTCACCCTCAAGTCCGGCCGGCTGAGCCCCTATTTCTTCAACGCCGGGCGCTTCGACTCCGGCTCGCTGCTGTCCCAGCTCGGCGCGTGCTATGCCGATGCCATCGATGCCAGCGGGATCAAGTACGACGTGGTGTTCGGCCCGGCCTACAAGGGCATCCCGCTGGCCACCGCGATGGCCTGTGAGCTGGCCCAGCGTGGCCGCGACCTGCCGCTGTCGTTCAACCGCAAGGAAGCCAAGGACCATGGCGAGGGTGGCCAGCTGATCGGCGCCGACATGCAGGGCAAGCGCGTGCTGATCGTCGACGACGTGATCACCGCGGGTACCGCGATCCGCGAAGCGCTGGGCATCATCCGCGCCGCCGGTGGCACCCCGGCCGGCATCGTGGTGGCGCTGGACCGCCAGGAGATCGCTTCGGAGACCGACCGCCGTTCTGCCGCGCAGTCGGTGGCCGAAGAAGCCGGTATCCCGGTGATCGCCGTGGCATCGCTGGCCGATCTGCTTGATTTCGCCTCCGGCAACCCGGAACTTGTGGGTTACCGGCAGCCGCTGGAAGCCTATCGGGCCCAGTACGGCGTTCGTTCGATCCGCTGACCGACCCAGGGGAAAGGTCATGTCCCGAGTTCCTGCTGTCCTCTTCGCCGGCCTGCTGCTGGTCGTGCCGTTCACCGTACCGGCGCAGTCGCGCGACAGCGGCAAGGCGGAAAAGAAGCTGTACTGCTGGAACGAGGGCAAGGAGCGGATCTGCAGTGATTCGCTGCCGGCCGACGCGGTCAACCATGCCCGCGAGGAATTCAATGCGAGCACGGGCCTGCGCAATGCGCAGGTCCAGCGCGCGTTGACCGACGAGGAGCGTGCCGCTGCCAGCACCGCTGCGCAGCAGCAACAGCTGGACCTGATGGCCGAGCAGACCCGCCAGCGCACCGAGCAGGCCATGTTGTCCACCTACGGCAGCGAGGCCGACCTGCGCCGGGTGTTTGCCGAGCGCCAGGAAGTGCTGGACAACAACCTGAAGACCGCCGAGTACAACGTCACCAGCCTGCGTGAGTCGCTGGTGGCGCTGCTGTCGGCGGCGGGAGACCGCGAGCTGGCCGGCGCCAAGGTGGCCGACAAGCAGGCCGAGGCGATCCGCAAGCGGCATGCGCAGCTGCAGGCGCAGCAGCGCCTGCAGGCCGGGCTGGTGCAGCAGCAGCAGGCGTTGAAGGCCGAGATCGACAGCACCCTGCAGCGCTATCGCGAGCTGAAGGGGCTGGTGCCGGCGGACGCTCCGGCGGGCTGACGGCGCTGCCTCCGCCGGGCATGGCCCGGCGCTACCCCGGGCCTGGTTACGGGTTGGCCCACGGAATTTATGCACTCTTTACGCGTCGGCCCGGTCCGGCGCGTAGTGCGTTTATGGGGGGTAGGACGACGATGGCGGCCTGAGGTGGAGGGGTTCCACCAGGACGCTATTGCAATGTCCCCCTGGCTGTCGTTGTTGTGTGGCGTGCTGGTGCTGGTTGCCGCCGCCTATCTCCTTTATGTCGTGCTGCGGCCCGAGTCGTTCTGAGCGGAGCCGGCCATGACTGAGATGCTTGTGATTATTGCCGCCAGCCTGCTGCTGGCGTGGCCGCTGGGCCTGTACCTGGCGCGCGTGATGCGCGGCACGCCGATGAAGGTCGACGTGCTGTTCCACTGGATCGAGAAGCCGCTGTACAAGGTGCTTGGCGTCGATCCATCGCGCGCCATGTCCTGGCGCGGCTATGTGCTGGCCTTCGTGCTGAGCAACGTGGTGGTCGCGGTGCTGACCCAGGCGGTGTTCATGACCCAGGCCTGGTTGCCGTTGAACCCGGACCAGATCCCGAACATGCGCTGGGACACCGCGCTGCACACGATGATCTCGTTCCTGACCAACACCAACCAGCAGCACTATTCGGGCCAGGCGCAGCTGTCCTACTTCTCGCAGATGACCGGCATCACCGGCCTGCAGGTGGTGACGCCGATGATGGGCCTGGCGCTGGCGGTGGCGACGCTGCGCGCGTTGTTCTCGCGTGCGCCGCAGGCTGCGGCGACCACCGGGGCCGGCGATGACCGCCAGGTGGCGGTGGGCAACTACTACGTGGACGTGGTGCGCCTGTGCGTGCGCTTCCTGCTGCCGCTGTGCCTGGTGTGGACGCTGGTGCTGACCAGCCAGGGCGTGCCGTCGACGATGGCCGGTGGCCCACAGGCCACGCCGATCGATGCCAGCGCCGGCATGGCCGAACAGAAGCTGCCGTTGGGCCCGGTAGCGGCAATGGTCGCGGCCAAGCAGCTGGGCGCCAACGGTGGCGGCTGGTACGGCCCGAACAGCAGTTTCCCGCTGGAGAACCCGACCCCGCTGTCGAACGCGCTGGAGATCGTCGGCATCCTGCTTGTGCCGATGGCGGTGATCTTCATGATCGGTGCGTTCACCGGCCGGCGCCGCTTCGGCGCGCTGGTGTTCAGCTGCATGCTGGGCATGTCGCTGCTGTCCACCGGCGCGATGATGTGGAGCGAAGGGCATAGCGCCAGCGCCGCCACCCCGCTGCTGATGGAAGGCAAGGAAGTGCGCTTCGGCGCCGACGGCACTGCGCTGTGGGCGGCGGTGACCACCCAGGTCTCCAACGGCTCGGTCAACGGCATGCACGATTCGCTGGCGCCGCTCAGTGGCGGCATCGCGATGGTCAACATGCTGGTCAGCGCGATCTGGGGCGGCATCGGCTGCGGCCTGCAGCAGTTCATCGTGTACCTCCTGCTGGGCGTGTTCCTGGCCGGTTTGATGACCGGGCGTACGCCGGAACTGTTCGGCCGCAAGCTGGAGACGCCACAGGTACGCCTGCTGGCCCTGCTGGTGCTGCTGCAGCCGATCACCCTGCTGGTGTTCACCGCGATCACCCTGGCCGTACCCGGCCTGGCGGGCACCTCCAATCCCGGCTTCCATGGCATCAGCCAGGTGTTCTACGAGTACGTCTCGGCCTATGCCAACAACGGTTCGGGCTTCGAAGGGCTGGGTGACGCGACGCTGTGGTGGAACCTGAGCTGCTCGCTGGTGCTGCTGCTGGGCCGCTTCCCGCTGCTGATCATCCCGCTGGTGGTGGCCGCACAGCTGGCTGCCAAGCGCCAGGCGCCGGAGTCTGCCGGCAGCCTGCAGATCGAAACGCCGACCTTCGCCCTGACCCTGGTCTCGGTGATCGTCATCCTGACCGTGCTGCAGTTCATGCCGGCGCTGGTACTCGGCCCGATCGCCGACCACCTGAGCCTGGGACTGCACTGAGGACACCGCAATGAGTACCCACGCAAGTTCAACCCGTAGTTCCCTTGCACCGCGCCCTGCCCTGCTGGATGGCGCAGGCCTGCGCCGCGCACTGGTCGAGGCAGTGCGCAAGCTGTCGCCGATGCATCTGGTGCGCAGCCCGGTGATGGCGGTGGTGATGGCCGGCACGATCGTGGCCGCGATCGTCACTCTGACCGGCAATGCGCCGCTGGGCTTTGGCCTGGCGGTGACCGCGATCCTGCTGGTGACCGTGCTGTTCGGCAATTTCGCCGAAGCCGTGGCCGAAGCACGTGGCCGTGGCCAGGCCGCATCGCTGCGCCGCGCCCGCCAGGACCTGGTGGCGCGCCGCCTGGCCGCACCGCAGCCGGATGCCGCGGAAACCCAGCTGCCAGCCGCCGAGCTGCGCCCGGGCGACCATGTGATCGTCAGTGCGGGTGAGCTGGTACCGGCCGATGGCGAGATCGTGCAGGGCCTGGCCACCATCAACGAAGCAGCGGTGACCGGCGAATCGGCACCGGTGCTGCGCGAGGCCGGTACCGACCGTTCCGGTGTGATCGGCGGGACCAAGGTGCTGTCCGACCAGATCATCGTGCGGGTGACCGCCGAGCCGGGCCACAGCTTCCTGGACCGGATGATCGCGCTGGTGGAAGGCGCCAACCGGCAGAAGACGCCGAACGAGATCGCACTGACCCTGCTGCTGGCGGCGATGACGCTGACCTTCCTGGTGGTGGTGGCGACGCTGCCGGCCATTGGCGCAGCGGTAGGCGTGCAGGTTGACCCGCTGCTGCTGATCGCGCTTCTGGTCTGCCTGATCCCGACCACCATCGGCGGCCTGCTGCCGGCCATCGGCATCGCCGGCATGAACCGCGCGTTGGCCGCCAACGTGCTGGCCAAGTCGGGCAAGGCGGTGGAAGTCGCGGGAGACGTGGACGTGCTGCTGCTGGACAAGACCGGCACCATCACCTACGGCGACCGCCAGGCCAGCCACTTCCAT
This sequence comes from Stenotrophomonas sp. YJH_SMC_80, assembly GCF_059372495.1. Taxonomy (NCBI): domain Bacteria; kingdom Pseudomonadati; phylum Pseudomonadota; class Gammaproteobacteria; order Lysobacterales; family Lysobacteraceae; genus Stenotrophomonas; species Stenotrophomonas sp. YJH_SMC_80. The sequence continues at coordinate 435,451 of NZ_JCAFVP010000004.1, read as the reverse complement.
CCGCTGGCCGGCATCGACGCCAGCCAGCTGCGCGAGGCGGCACTGCTGTCCTCGCTGGCCGACCCGACCCCGGAAGGCAAGTCGATCGTGCGCCTGGCGCGCGAACAGGGCTGCGCCACCGCCGAGCCGGACCATGCCGACTACCTGGCCTTCAGTGCGCAGACCCGCATGTCCGGCGTCGATCTGGAACATGGGCGGCAGATCCGTAAGGGTGCCGCCGATGCGATCCGTGCCCACGTGCAGGCACTGGGTGGCAGTGTGCCGGCTGAACTGGCCGGGCGTGTCGAGCAGGTCGCACGCAACGGTGCCACCCCTCTGGTGGTGGCCGAGGGCCGCCACGTGCTGGGCGTGATCGAACTGTCGGACGTGGTCAAGCACGGCATGCGCGAGAAGTTCGCGCAGCTGCGGGCGATGGGCATCCGCACGGTGATGATCACCGGCGACAATCCGCTGACCGCCGCTGCGATCGCTGCCGAAGCCGGTGTCGACGACTACATCGCCGAGGCGCGACCGGAAGACAAGCTGGCGCGCATCCGCCAGGAGCAGGCCGGTGGCCGTCTGGTGGCGATGGTCGGTGACGGTACCAACGACGCCCCGGCACTGGCCCAGGCCGACATCGGCCTGGCGATGAACTCCGGTACGCAGGCGGCGAAGGAGGCCGGCAACATGGTCGACCTCGATTCGGACCCGGCCAAGCTGCTGGCAGTGGTGGAAGTAGGCAAGCAGCAGCTGATCACCCGCGGCGCGCTGACCACCTTCTCGCTGGCCAACGACGTCTCCAAGTACTTCGCGATCCTGCCGGCGCTGTTCGCCGCGGCCGTTCCGACCATGGCCGCACTGAACGTGATGCAGCTGTCGAGCCCGCGCAACGCGGTGCTGGCGGCGCTGATCTTCAACGCCCTGGTGATTCCCGCCCTGATCCCGCTCGCCCTGCGTGGCGTGCGCTTCCGCCCGGCCACCGCAACGGCGCTGCTGCGCCGGAACATGCTGGTGTACGGCCTCGGCGGCGTGCTGCTGCCGTTCGCAGCGATCAAGGCGATCGACCTCCTTCTTGTCCTGGTATTCGGCGCATGAACCGTTCTGCTTCCACCTCCACTTCCCTGTCCCGCGAACCGAAGGCCGAGGCCCGGGTGGCCAGCCTGCAGGACGGCGCCAGCTGGCGCCCGGCGATCGGCCTGGGCCTGGCCACCCTGCTGCTGGCCGGTGCGGTCTACGCCGGCATCGCCACCGGCTTCGCCGGCCTGGCCTACCCGACCCAGGCCCAGGGCAGCCTGCTGCGCGATGGCAGCGGCCAGGTGCGCGGCTCGGCATGGCTGTCGCAGCCGTTCGCCGGTGACGGCTACTTCCAGGCACGTCCGTCGGCGGCCAACTACGACCCGATGGCGGCAGCCGGTTCCAACATGGCGCGCAGCAACCCGGCGCTGGCCGAGCGTGTTGCCGCCAGCACCGCGGCGGTGGCCGCACGCGAAGGCGTCGCCCCCGCGCAGGTGCCGGCGGACCTGGTCACCCAGTCCGCCGGCGGCCTGGATCCGCAGCTGTCGCCGGCGGCGGCGCAGCTGCAGGTAGCCCGCGTGGCGCGTGCCCGTGGCCTGCCGGTGGAACGCGTGCAGGCACTGGTGCAGGCGCATACCGAAGGTCGCCAGTGGGGCCTGTTCGGCCAGCCGCGGGTGAACGTGGTGACGCTGAACTTCGCGCTGGACCACGCGGCCAAGGCGCCGTGATGCCGGCCGGCACCGGCTGCGCGCACAATGGCACCCATGACTGATGCGCGTACCCGCCAGGCCGATGCCCTGGTCGAAGGCCTGCAACGCGAAGCCGGCGGCAAGCTGACCGTGTTCCTCGGCGCGGCGCCGGGCGTGGGCAAGACCTACGCCATGCTGACCCGCGCGCAGGAACAGCTGCGTCGCGGCGTCGACCTGGTGGTCGGGTTGGTGGAAACCCATGGCCGTGCCGATACCCAGGCGCTGCTGGAGGGCCTGCCGCAGCTGCCGCTGAAGGACGTGGCCTACCACGGCCATGCCCTGCAGGAGATGGACCTGGATGCCGTGCTCGCACGGCATCCGGCGTTGGTGCTGGTGGACGAACTGGCCCATCGCAATGCACCCGGCAGCCGCCACGAGCGGCGCTGGCAGGATGTGATGGAGCTGCTGGACGCCGGCATCGACGTCTGGACCACGGTCAACATCCAGCATCTGGAAAGCCTCAATGACGTGGTGATGCGCATCACCGGCGTACGCGTGAGCGAGACCGTGCCGGATGGCGTGCTCGACCGCCTGCATGACATCGTGCTGGTCGACCTGCCGCCGCGCGAGCTGATCGCGCGCCTGCAGCAGGGCAAGGTCTATGTGCCCGAACAGGCCGCGCAGGCGCTGCAGGCGTTCTTCTCGCCGGCCAACCTCACCGCACTGCGCGAGCTGGCCATGCAGGAGGCCGCCGACCGCGTCGACAGCAGCCTGCGTGAAGCGCGCGCCGCGCGCGGCGAGAGCAACCTGCCACTGCGTCGTGGCGTGCTGGTGGCCATTGATGGCGGCGGTCAGAGCGAATACCTGGTGCGGGTGGCGCGGCGCATCGCCGAACGCCGCGATGCGCCGTGGACGGTGGTGACCGTGCAGGGCCGACGCCAGGACGAGGCGACCCGGCGCGAGATCGATGCGGCCTTCGCATTGGCACGGCGCCTCGGCGGCGACGCCGAACTGCTGCATGGATCGAGCATCGCCGATGCCCTGCTCGACCATGCCGCGCACAACGGCGTGTCGACCCTGGTGCTCGGCCGGACCCGCGAACGTCCACTGGCGCGGATGTTCAACCGCACCCTGACCCAGCAGCTGATCCAGCGCGGCGCGCATTACGAGATCACCATCATCAGCACCCCGCAGGCACGTGCGCGTTCGCGCCGCGAGGGCCTGCTGCCGCCGATGCGCGGCATCAGCTACGAACCGGTGCAGGCGCTGATCGCCACCGCGCTGGCCTGCGCGGTGGCATGGCTGGCCGAACGCTGGGTCGGCATGGCCGACCTGTCGATGGTGTTCATCGTGGCGGTGGTGCTGGTGGCCGCACGCACGCGCGCCAGCGTGGCGGTGATGGCGGCGATCCTGTGCTTCCTCGCATACAACTTCCTGTTCATCGCGCCGCGCTTCACCTTCGCCATCGGCGCGCGCCAGGGCGTGATCACCGTGTTCCTGTTCCTGGCCGCCGCGCTGGTGGCCGGACGCCTGGCCTCGCGCCTGCGCATGCAGGTGATCGCGCTGCGTGCGGCGAATCGACATGCGCGTGCGCGCCAGCAGCTGGGACGGCAGCTGGCCAGCGCGGCCGGCAACGGCGAGGTGGCGCAGGCGGGTCGGCATGCACTGGAACAGGCCATGGACGTTCCAGCGTGGCTACGGATCGGCGCCGATACCGCAACCGGTGGCCGCAGCCAGCCGGGCGATACCGACTTGGCCGCCGCCGATTGGGCACTGCGCCACGGCCAGCCGAGCGGGCGCTTCACCGACACCCTGGCCGGTGCGCAATGGTGGTTCCTGCCGCTGCTGGATGGCGAAGACCGCGCCATCGGCGTGGCGGGCCTTTACCTGCCCGGCGCACAGGCGCGCCTGCTGCCCGAGCAGCGGCAGCTGGCCGAGGCGATGGTCGACGACATCGCCCAGGCCGCGCTGCGCACGCGGCTGGTGGCCGAACTGGAGCAGGCCCACGTCAGCAACGAGACCGAGCGGCTGCGCTCGGCCCTGCTCTCTTCGGTGTCACACGACCTGCGCTCGCCGCTGGCGGCGATGATCGGTTCGGCCGACAGCCTGGCCAGCTACGGTGCGGCGATGGATACGGCTGATCGCCGTGCCCTGCTGGACACCATCCTGGTCGAAGGCGAGCGGCTGGACCGCTACATCCAGAACCTGCTGGACATGACCCGGCTCGGCCACGAAGGGTTGAAGATCAACCGCGACTGGATCGGCGTGGACGAGCTGATCGGCTCGGCGGCGCGACGCCTGCAGCGCTACCAGCCCAAGGTGCGGCTGGAGCTGGATATTCCGGCCACGCTCGCGCCGATCTGGGTACACCCGGCGCTGGTTGAACAGGCGGTGTTCAACGTGATGGAAAACGCGGCCAAGTTCTCGCCACCCGATGCCGCCGTGCAGGTGCAGGCGCGCGAACTGGACGGACAGCTGCGCATCGATGTGATCGATGCCGGCCCCGGCATTCCCGATGACGAGCGCGCGCGCATCTTCGACATGTTCTACAGCGTCGAGCGCGGCGACCGTGGCCGCCACGGCACCGGCCTGGGCCTCACCATCTGCCAGGGCATGGTCGGTGCGCATGGCGGCAGCGTGCAGGCGCTGCCCGGACGCGACGGTCGCGGTACCCTGATCCGCATCACCCTGCCCCTGCTCAAGCCAGCCTCCCACGATGAGCCCGACTCCAATTGACGCCAGCGCGCCGGCCCCGCGCGTGCTGGTGATCGATGATGAAACCCAGATCCGCCGGTTCCTGGACATCAGCCTGCGCGCGCAGGGCTACCAGGTGCGGCAGGCGGCCACCGGCCAGGAAGGCCTGCAGCTGGCGGCCAGCGAGGACATGGACCTGGTGATCCTGGACATCGGCCTGCCGGACATGGAAGGCCATGAGGTGCTGGAGCAACTGCGGCAATGGAGCCAGGTGCCGGTGATCATGCTGACCGTGCGTGCGGGTGAAGCCGAAAAGGTGCGCGCACTGGATACCGGCGCCAATGACTACGTGACCAAGCCGTTCGGCACCCAGGAGCTGATGGCGCGGGTGCGGGCGCTGCTGCGCACACGCAGCGTGCCCAGCGACGGCACGCCACCGGTGTTCGACGATGGCCATCTGCATGTGGATCTCGTACGCCGCGAAGTGGCGCTGGATGGCGAGCCGGTGGCGCTGACCCGCAAGGAGTACGCACTGCTGTCGCTGCTGCTGCGCAATGCCGGGCGGGTGGTGACCCAGCCGCAGATCCTCCAGGAAATCTGGGGCCCGACCCACCAGCACGACACCCACTACCTGCGCATCCTGGTCGGCAAGCTACGGCACAAGCTGGGCGATTCAGCGCTGGATTCGCGCTACCTGTTCACCGAGCCGGGCGTGGGCTTGCGTTTCAAGGGGTAGTGCCGGCCGCTGGCCGGCAACTGCAGGGTGTGTGAGGTTCATGGGCTTGCCGGCCAGCGGCCGGCACTACCCATTCTGCTGCAGCTTCCAAAGGGGTCAGAACCCCAGCGGAGTGTCGCCCAGCACCGGCTGCAGCTGGCTGCGGAACAACGCCTGGATGCGTTCCAGTGCCGCCTCGTCGTTGCCCTCGAAGCGCAGCACCAGCACCGGCGTAGTATTGGAAGCACGCACCAGGCCCCAGCCATCGGGGAAGTCCACGCGCAGGCCGTCGATGGTCGACAGGCGGCCGCCCACATACGGGTTGTCCGGCGACTGTGCCGCCGCCACCAGCATCGCCACCAGCGCATGAGGCGTGCCTTCGGCCACCGGCACCTTCAGTTCCGGCGTGGCCACCATCTCCGGCAGCTCGGCCAGCACCTCGTCCGGGGTTTCCTCGCGCTGCGCCAGGATCTCCAGCAGTCGCGCGGCGGCATACAGGCCATCGTCGAAACCGAACCAGCGCTCCTTGAAGAAGAAGTGGCCGCTCATCTCGCCGGCCAGCTCGGCATCGGTCTCGCGCATCTTCGCCTTCATCAGCGAGTGCCCGGTCTTCCACATCAACGGGCTGCCACCATTGCGCAGCACGTGGTCGGACAGCTTGCCGGTGCACTTCACGTCGTAGATCACCATCGCGCCGGGGTTGCGCATCAGCACGTCGGCGGCGAACAGCATCAGCAGGCGGTCGGCATAGATGATCCTGCCTTCGCCGGTGACCACGCCCAACCGGTCTCCGTCGCCATCGAAGGCGACGCCGAGGTCGGCGCCGAAGCGCTTGACCGTCTGCACCAGGTCTTCCAGGTTGGCCGGCTCGCTCGGGTCGGGATGATGGTTGGGGAAGGTACCGTCGACATCGCAGTACAGCGGGATGACTTCGGCGCCGATGGCTTCCAGCAGCTGTGGTGCAAGCGCACCGGCGACGCCGTTGCCGGCATCGGCCACGACCTTCAACGGGCGGTCCAGCTGCACGTCGTCGGCGATGCGCTGGATGTAGTCGGCACTGACATCGCGCTGCTGGTAATCGCCCGGCTCGGCCGCCTGCGCCAGGCGCCCCTCGACGATGCGCTGGTAGAGATCGGTGATGGCATCGCCTGACAGCGTCTCGCCGCCGATGACCACCTTGAAGCCGTTGTACTCGGGCGGGTTATGACTGCCGGTGACCGCCACGCAGGTGCCGGTACGCAGGTGGAAGGCGGCGTAATAGACGACCGGCGTCGGTGCCAGGCCGATGTCGATCACCGCGCAACCGGTGCGACGCAGGCCCTCGGCCAATCCCGCAGCCAGTTCCGGGCCGGACAGGCGGCCATCACGGCCGATCACCACCTCGCGCAGGCCCTGTTCCAGCGCCACGGTACCGATGGCCTGGCCGATCAGCGCGGCGGTCTTCGGCGTCAGTTCGCTGCCGACCACGCCACGGATGTCGTAGGCGCGGAAGATGCCGGCGGCCAGTTCCCCGGCAGGGACCGGTGGCGGCGGCGGCGCAGTGTCCGCGGCGCTGGCGGCGGCCACCGGTGGCGGCGCCATCTGCAGGCTCTCGCTCAGGGTCGGGCCATGATCCGCTTCCGCCACGGCCGCACGGCGCGGCAACGGCAGCGACTTCGGCAGCCGGCCGCGACCCACGACCAGCAGCACGGCGATGAACGCCAGCAGCAGCGCGACGATGGCACTGGCCAGCGAACCCAGGCCCAGTGGACCCGCTTCGACATTCGGTACGGCGGCCACCAGCCGCAACGGCGTGCCCGGAACCGGGCGCGCCAGCGCTTCGGCGCTCTCGGCCAGGCCGGCGTCGCCCTGGGCAACGAGGTCATGCGTGCCTTGGCGCAGGCCGAGGAAGCCGGTGGACGGGGCGCTCACCTGGTCCAGCGGCGAGGTCAGCCGCAGCAATGGCTGGCGCACGTAGAGCACTGCCGGGCCAAGGCTGCCCAGCTGCACCGGAGCCGCCAGACCCAGGCGATTGCCACCTGCATCGCGCACCACGCGCAGGCCAGGCTTGCCCTCGGCCAGCGCTTGTTCCAGCAGGGCCAGGCGTGCGTAGCCGAAGGTGGCCGGGTCGGCATAGGCCGTGGCCAGATCGGCGGTCAGCACGTCAGCCTGCTCCACGCCGGTCCAGCTCTCGCGCACGGCCAGCGCCGCTGCCGCGGCGTCACCGGCCTGCAGTGCCTGCTGCACGCGTTCGTTCTTCAACTGCTGCTGCAGCTGCTTCAGCTGGCCGGCTGCCGCCTCCTGCAAGCCCTGCACGGCCTGGTCACGCGCTTCTTCCAGCGCCTGGCCGTTGGCCTCCTGCCGCCATTGCTGCACCGCGCTCCATCCGAACCAGCCGGCCAGCAGGACCAGCAGCACCCCCAGTAGTGGCGCACTGCGTCCCAACGACCGTTCCCGCTGCCCTTCCCCGATGCCGCTCATCGATGTCCCCCGTCAACGCACCCCGGTATGGCCGAATCCACCCGTTCCCCGCACGCTGTCGGTGAAAGTATCCACCACCTGCAGGCTGACGCGGGCAATCGGCACGACCACCAGCTGCGCGATGCGATCGCCCGGCTCGATGGTGAAGGCCTCGCGGCCACGGTTCCAGACGCTGATCAGCAACGGGCCCTGGTAATCGGCGTCGATCAGGCCGGTGCCGTTGCCGAGCACGATGCCGTGGCGGTGGCCCAGCCCGGAACGCGGCAGGATCACCGCGCAAAGGTGCGGATCAGCGATATGGATGGCCAGGCCGCTGGGCACCAGCGCGGTGTCGCCCGGCTGCAGGGTCAGCGCGGTATCCAGCGCCGCGCGCAGGTCCATGCCGGCGCTGGCTTCGGTGGCGTAGGCGGGCAGCGGCCAGCTGTCGCCGAAACGCGGATCAAGCAGCTTGACCTGCAGCGGTTGGGAAGTGAAAGCCTGGGTCATGCCTGGAGTCTCCGCGCGATCAGCGCCAGCAGTTGTTCGGCCAGCTCGCGCTTGGAGGTGGCCGGGAATACCTGTTCACCGTCCTGCCAGAAGGCCGTGGCGGCATTGTTGTCGCTCTCGAAACCGCCGCCACTGATGCCGACCTGGTTGGCGATCACCAGGTCCAGGCGCTTGTCGACCAGCTTGCCACGCGCATATTTCTCCACGTCGTGGGTCTCGGCGGCGAAGCCGACCACCAGCTTCAGCGACTGCGTCTGTGCAGCGACTTCGGCGAGGATGTCCGGCGTGCGCACCAGCTCGATCACCAGCGACTGGCTGTCGGCGGTCTTCTTCAGCTTCTGCGGCGCGACCTGGCGTGGCGTGTAGTCGGACACCGCGGCGGCACCGATATAGATGTCGGCCGGCAACGACTTCAGCACGGCATCGCGCATCTGCGCGGCCGAGCGCACGTCCACGCGCTGCACGCCGGCTGGCGTCGGCAGCTGTACCGGACCGCTGACCAGCACCACCTGGGCGCCCATCGTCGCGGCGGCCGCGGCCAGGGCAAAGCCCATCTTGCCGCTGCTGCGGTTGCCGACGTAGCGCACCGGATCGATGTCTTCATAGGTCGGGCCAGCGCTGATCAGCAGGCGAAGGCCCTGCAGCGCGCGGGTTTCCGGTGCGACAACCGCCGCTGCAGCACTGCCATTGGCAGCCAGCGCGGCAACGATGTCGCCCGGTTCGGCCAGACGGCCGGGACCGGATTCGCCTTCGGCCAGCGGACCGTCGACCGGGCCGACCACCTGCGCGCCGCGCTGGCGCAGCAGGGCGATGTTGGCCTGGGTGGCCGGATGAAGCCACATGCGGTGGTTCATCGCCGGGCAGATCGTCAGCGGCGCGGTACTGGCCAGGCACAGGGTGCTGACCAGATCATCGGCGTGGCCCTGGGCCAGCCGGGCCAGCAGATCGGCGGTACCCGGGGCGACCACGATGCGGTCGGCCCAGCGGGCCAGCTCGATGTGGCCCATGGCCTGTTCGGCGGCGCTGTCCCACAGCGTGGTGCGGGTGGGCTGCCCGGACAGGGCCTGGAAACTGAGCGGAGTGACGAACTGCTGTGCTCCGGCGGTCATCGCCACCTGCACCTGGGCACCGGCGTCGCGCAGGCGCCGCACCAGTTCCAGGGCCTTGTAGGCCGCGATCCCGCCTCCGACGCACAACAGCAGTTTCTGACCTTCCGGCGCGCGGGCCGGCGCGGGGGAAGCGTTGGGGGAGTCAGCCACCTGGAATTCCTGTGCAAACGAGGGCGCTAGCTTACCCGATGGTCGGTAATGTCCCGGTGCAGGGCGCACATAGCGGGCGGCTATCAGCAGATGGAGTCCGTCTCCGTTGACCCGGGATTCACCCGGTACCAGTTTCGGACCTTTCCTATACCTCTAAGGGTCTGCGCTTTTGCAGAATCAGGCATTGGCTGCCGCCCGCCGTGGCCTGTTCGACCTTCGAGGAGCCGCGTGCATCCGCGCATCATCATCGCCGACGACCATCCCGTGGTCCTGCATGGCATCCGTATCGTGCTGCAGACCTACCTGATGGACATCGTCGGCAGTGCGCGCGACGGCGCCCAGCTGCTGGAGCTGGTGGATCACCACGACTGCGATGCGGTGCTGACCGACCTGTCGATGCCGGGTGCCGGTCCGGACGGTCCGGAGCTGATCGACGCGCTGCGCATGCGCCGCCCTGGCCTGCCGGTGGTGGTGCTGACCGGCGCCCGCCATCCCGGCCTGCTGGACAGCCTGCTGCGGGAGGGTATCAGTGGCCTGGTCGACAAGTGCGCCGATTTCGCCGAACTGCCCCACGCGCTGAACGCCGCGCTGGCCGGGCAGGTATTCGTCTCCCAACAGCTGCGCCACCACCTGCAGGCGCGCGACCTGCTGTTTCCGCGTCAGCCGGCGCCGTTGTCGGCACGCGAACAGCAAGTGCTGGAGCTGCTGGCAGCCGGCCTCAGCGTGAACGAAGTCGCCGAGCGCTGCGGGCGCAGCCCGAAGACCATCAGCCGGCAGAAGGCCGAAGCCAAGCGCAAGCTGGGCCTGCAGAACAACCAGGAACTGTTCGACTACCTGCAGACCCGGCGCGGCTGAGGCAACCTCCGACCCCAGTCCGCGGCATGCCCCGATGGGAGCCACCGCAAGGTCTGGCGATGATGGGCCATGCCCATCCATGACTGGCCCGAACAGGAACGCCCCCGCGAGAAGCTGATCGCGCGCGGGCCCACGGCACTTTCCGACGCCGAACTGCTGGCCCTGTTTCTCGGCTCCGGGTTCGGTGGCCGCGATGCCGTGCAGACCGCGCGCGACCTGCTGCAGGCGCACGGCCCGTTGAGGGTACTGCTCGACCGCCCCGCCGCCGAGCTCGCCCGCCTGCCCGGGCTCGGCCCGGCACGCAGTTGCACGCTTGCTGCCGGGCTGGAACTGGCCCATCGCTACCTGGCGGCCGAGCTGGAGCACGGCGAGGCGGTTGGCAACAATCCGGCGGCGGTCGGCCGCTACCTGCAGCACCGGCTGCGTGGCCAGGCCCGCGAGGTCTTCATGGCCCTGTTCCTGGACAACCGCCACCGCCTGATCGCCTGTGAAGAGCTGTTCCACGGCACCATCAACGCCGCACCGGTCTACCCCCGCGAAGTGGTGCGGCGCGCCCTGCTGCACAACGCGGCGGCGGTGATCCTCAGCCACAACCACCCTTCCGGCGACCCGGAACCCTCCAGCGCCGATACCCGCATCACCGACGAACTGCAGCAGGCGCTGGCGATGGTGGACGTGCGCCTGCTGGACCACTTCGTGGTCGGCGAGGGCCGTCCCGTTTCATTTGCTGAACGGGGCCTGCTATCCCCGCCCCAGCCGCGGCTGTTCGGCTGAGCGCGGCCCTTCAGGCGCCATCGGTCGCCCCCACAGGCATGTTCTGGTCAGCGTGGGCGCGGGTATCTGCGCTAAAATGGGCGATTCCGCCGCTCATTCTCACAGCAGGCCTCGTGAAAAATCTCCTCCGCGCCCTGATCAGCCAAGGCATCGAAGCCTTGCGCGCCAATGGCACCCTGCCCGCCGACTCCCTGCCGCCGGACTTCGTGGTCGAGCGCCCGAAGACCCGCGACCACGGCGACTTCGCCACCAACGCCGCGATGCTGCTGGCCAAGGCCGCGCGCAGCAATCCGCGCGCACTGGCGCAGGCGCTGGTCGAGGCGCTGCCGCGCAGCGAGGACGTGAGCAAGGTCGAGATCGCCGGCCCCGGCTTCATCAACTTCCACCTGGCCCCGGCCGCGTACCAGCGCGAAGCCGCGTCGGTCATCAAGGAAGCCCACGACTACGGCCGCAACCTGTCCGGCAATGGCCGCACGGTGGGCGTGGAGTACGTGTCGGCCAACCCGACCGGCCCGCTGCATGTCGGCCATGGCCGCGCGGCGGCGATCGGCGACTGCGTGGCGCGCGTGCTCGATGCCAACGGCTGGAACGCCAAGCGTGAGTTCTACTACAACGACGCCGGCGTGCAGATCGAGAACCTGGCGCTGTCCACCCAGGCACGGATCAAGGGCATCGCGCCGGACCAGGACGGCTGGCCGGAAGGTGGCTACCGCGGTGAGTACATCGCCGACGTCGCACGCGCCTACATGGCCGGCGCCAGCGTCGACCTGGAAGGCAGCACCGTGGTCGGCGCCAAGGACCCGGACGACATGCAGGCGATCCGCCGCTTCGCCGTGGCCTACCTGCGCAACGAGCAGAACCTGGACCTGGCCGCGTTCGGCGTCGACTTCGACATCTATTTCCTGGAAAGCTCGCTGTACGCCGACGGCAAGGTAGCCGAAGCGGTGGCCAAGCTGCAGGCGTCGGGTCATACCTATGAAGAAGGTGGCGCGCTCTGGCTGCGCAGCACCGACTTCGGTGACGACAAGGACCGCGTGATGCGCAAGTCCGACGGCACCTTCACCTACTTCGTGCCCGACGTGGCCTACCACCTGTCCAAGTGGCAGCGCGGCTACGAGCGCGCGATCACCGAGCTGGGCGCCGACCACCACGGCTCGCTGGCCCGCGTGCGCGCCGGCCTGCAGGCGATGGAAGTGGGCATCCCGCAGGGGTGGCCGGAATACGTGCTGCACCAGATGGTCACCGTCATGCGTGGCGGCGAGGAAGTGAAGCTGTCCAAGCGTGCCGGCAGCTACTTCACCCTGCGCGACCTGATCGAGGAAGCCGGCCGCGATGCCACCCGCTGGTTCCTGATCGCGCGCAAGCCCGATTCGCAGCTGACCTTCGACATCGACCTGGCCCGCCAGCAGAGCAACGACAACCCGGTGTTCTACGTGCAGTACGCGCATGCCCGCGTCTGCAGCCTGCTGCGCCAGGCGCAGGAGAAGGGCCTGGTGTACGACCAGGGCAACGGCCTGGCCAACCTCGGCCGCCTGGCCGACGACGCCTCGCTGCTGCTGATGAACGAGATCTCGCGCTATCCGGAAGTGGTGGAAGCGGCCGGCGTGGCGCTGGAACCGCATCTGGTGGCGCAGTACCTGCGTGAATTGGCGCATGCGTTCCACACGTGGTATCACGGGACGCCGGTGCTGGTGGAAGATGCCGCCGATCGCAACGCCAAACTGACCCTGGCCTGTGCGGCGCGCCAGGTACTGGCCAATGGCCTCGAACTCCTGGGCGTCAGCGCCCCGGAAAAAATGTAAGCATCAGGAGACGCAGTACACATGGCAGCACGACGCGGCAAAAGCCAGGCACGACGCAACAGCGGCAGCCAGGGCACCCCCGGATGGGTGTGGCTGGTGGCCGGTGTAGCGATCGCGGCCGTGGTGTTCCTGGCGGCGCCGAACCTGTTCAAGGGCGAGGGCGATGGCTTCCTGCGCGCCGGTCCGCAGCCGAACCCGAACGCGCAGCCGGCCCCGGTCGCCGATGCCGACAGCGATGTCGGTACCCAGCCGGCCGCGCAGCCGGCTGCGCCGAAGCAGGCCGAACCGGAAAAGCCGGCCGCCACCCAGTACGATTTCTACACCCTGCTGCCGGGCAAGGAAGTCGAGATGTCCGACGCCGAACTGGCCGCCAGCGCGCGTGCCGAAGACCAGCGCCGGGCCAAGGCCGAAGCGCAGCGCGCGCAGGCGGCACTGGAAGGCAAGCCGGTTCCGCCGGCGACCACGACCGCACCGGCACCGGCGGCCACCGCCAGCGTGTCCAGCACCGCGCAGGTGACCGCCACCAGCCGTCCGCTGCCGGCACCGCTGAGTGAACGTCCGGCTGCGGCAACGCCGCCGGCCAGCACGGCCTCGACCAGCACCGCCGCCGCCACGCCGGCAGCGCGCGCGGAAACCGCAACGGCAACGGCGGGTACCCCGGCCACTGCCGCACCGGCGGCCGCCGACAACGCCCGCTATATCCTGCAGGCAGGCGCCTTCGGCGCCTCCGGCGATGCCGAAGCAACCAAGGCCAAGCTGGCGATGATGGGACTTGCGGCGCGCGTGGAGTCAGCACAGATCAACGGCAAGACCGTGTACCGCGTGCGCATGGGGCCGTATGGCAGCGCCGGTGAACTGTCCGAAGCCAAGCAGAAGCTGGATGGCACCGGCCTGCAGGCGATGGCGATCAAGGCGCAGTGAACCATCGGGTCTGAATGGAAAAAAGCCGGGCAATGCCCGGCTTTTTTGTTTCTGTAGAGCCGAGCCATGCTCAGCTGAATCCAGACGAAGCCGAGCGTGGGCTCGGCTCTACAGGACGCACGGCACTGGTCAGCCTTCGCGGGCGACCTGGAAACCGGCGAAGGACTGGCTGACCGGCATCAGTTCCAGGCGATTGATGTTCAGGTGCGGCGGCAGGCTGGCCACCCAGAAGATCTGTTCGGCGATGTCTTCGGCGGTCATCGGGTTGGCGCCGTTGTAGAGCTTGTCCGACGCCGCCTGGTCGCCGTGGGTACGCACCACGGTGAACTCGGTTTCGGCCATGCCTGGCTCGATCGTGGTCACGCGCACGCCGGTGCCGTGCAGGTCCGAACGCAGGCCCAGCGAGAACTGGCTGACGAAAGCCTTGGTGCCACCGTAGGCGTTGCCACCCGGGTACGGGTAGACGCCGGCCACCGACGAGATGTTGATGATCGCGCCCTTGCGCTCCACCAGCTGCGGCAGCAGGCGGTGGGTCAGGGTCACCAGCGCGGTGATGTTGGTGTCGATCATCGTGGTCCAGTCCGACAACTTGGCGGTCTGTGCCGGCGCGGTGCCCTGCGCCAGACCGGCGTTGTTGACCAGCAGATCGATCTCGCCAAAGGCGGGCGGCAGTGCCAGCAGCGCCGCTTCCATCGCAACCGGATCGCGGATGTCGAAGGCGGCGGCATGCACCACGTCCTTGCCGTAGCGATCGACCAGCGGCTGCAGGCGTTCGCCACGGCGGCCGGTGGCGATCACTTTCCAGCCGGCCTGGGCGAAGCGGTGGACGGCGGCGGCGCCGAAGCCGGACGTGGCGCCGGTAATCAGGACAGTGCGGGTCATCAGGCAACTCCAGGGGGAAAAACCGGACGCCCATTCTGGCACCGTCGGCCCGCCCTTGCGTTGTCGATGCCGGCTGACCACGCCCGAGGCGTGCGCGGCTCAGCGCACGCGGAATACCCGGGCCTTGGGCAGGTCTTCGTCGACCTGCAGGAACCAGCGCCCGGCAATTCCTGGAACAACGGCGATCTGCGGCGACTGCAGCACCTTGCGCAGCTTCATCTGCCCCTTCATCACCTGCCATTGCTGGCCGTTATCAAGGGTGAACAGCGTGCCGGGCTGCCAGCCTGCGACCTCTCCGACCACGCGTGCATTGACCGGTCCTTCTTCCAGGCCCAGATGCATTGCTGCCGGTGCCGGCACATTGGCAGGCAGCGGCGCAGCGGCGGGGGCCACCGCTGCCGTCGGCCCGGTGGCCGCGCGCTCTGCCTCGCGCAGTACCCGGTTCAGCGCCTGCAACTGCGCTGGACTGAGCCCGACCTCGGCCAGTTGGGATGCACTCAGGCGCCGCTCGACGGGTACGAAACGGTCCTGGGCGAAGGCAGCGAAGCTGCTGGCGAGCAGCAGTGCGGAAAACAGATACCGGCGCATGCAAGGGTCTCAGCGAACGAGTGCCCACGATGCTGCAGTTCGATGACACTCCGGTGACACACCAGGGGCCGGTACAATGGGCCATGATCAACAACGATGTCCTGCGCAGCGTGCGCTATTCCCTGGACCTGGGCGACCACCACGTGGTGACCCTGTGCCAGATGGCCGACCCGGCCTTCGCCGTGGATCCCGAACAGGTGAAGGCCTGGCTGCGCCGCGAGGACGAAGCCGGCTTCGAAGCGATGAGCGACAGCGCGCTGGCGCACTTCCTCGATGGCCTGATCGTGCACCTGCGCGGTCGCGACGAGAGCCAGCCGCAGCGCGCGGTGGAAACCCGCATCGACAACAACCTGGTGCTGAAGAAGCTGCGCGTGGCGTTCCAGCTGCGCGACGTCGATCTGATGGAGATCTTCGCCAGCGCCGGTTTCAACGTCTCCAAGTCGGAAGTCGGTGCGCTGTTCCGCCAGCCCGGGCACACCAATTACCGGCGTTGCCTGGACCAGATGCTGCGCAACTTCCTCAAGGGCCTGAGCCTGCGCCTGCGCGGCTGAGCACGGCCTCGACGAACGCCCGCGCCGCCGGTGTCGGCAGCCGCTGCCAGACCAGGTGCACGCGGCGGGTCGGGGTTGGCTGCAGCGGAATCCGCACCACGCCCTGGAAGCCTTCGGCGATCAGCGCCGGCACGATGCCAACCGCCAGACCATGGCGGCCGAAGCGCTCCACCAGTTCCATCAGGTTGACCTCGAAACGCACCGTGTGCGGCAGGCCAGCGGCGACGAAAGCATCGTCGGTCTGACGCCGCGCACCGGTGCCGCGCGGGAAGTCGACCAGCGCCTCGTCCTGCAATTCGGTCAATGGCAGCCGCTTGCGCCTAGCCAGCCGATGCGAGGGGGCCAGCACCGCCACCAGGTCTTCTTCCTGCAGCATCTGGTGGCAGACCCCGTCCAGGCCGGCCGAGGGCGCCAACCCCACAAGTGCAACATCCAGGTCACGCGACTGCACCTGCGCGATCAGGTCCTCGCTCTTGTCCACCCGCAACTGGAATTCCACCTGCGGGTGCGCCTGCTGGAACGCGGCCAGCATCGCCACCACATCGATATCGGTCAGCGAGGAGATCTGCCCGATCGCCAGCAGGCCGCGCACCTCGCCACTGACCGCGGCCACGTCGGCGCGCAGGTGGCGCAGGCTGACCAGCACCTGGCGTGCGTGCACCAGCAGCGCCTCACCCGCTGCCGTCGCCCGCACCTGCCGCGGCAGGCGCTCGAACAGCGGCGTGCCCAGTTCCTGCTCCAGGTAGGCAATCTGGTGGCTCAACGCGGACTGCACCACATGGCAGCGTTCGGCTGCGCGGGTGAATTTGCCCTCCTCGGCCAGGGCAACGGCAAATTCGAGCTGCTTGAGATTCATCCGACTATCTCGTTTACAGATGGCAAGGATGATGATGATTCATTTCCATCATGGCCGCAGCAGGTGGACACTGTGCCCCCCGCTTCCTGGAACACCGCGTGAGCCCGTCCCTCCCCCCTTTGCACCGCTGGCAGGTGCTGCTGATGTCGGTGGCTACCGGCGTGGCCGTGGCCAGCAACTACTATGCGCAGCCACTGCTGCACACCATCGCCGACGCCTTCGGTGTGCCGTTCGGCCAGGTCGGCATGGTCGTTACCGCCGCGCAGCTGAGCTATGCCGCCGGCTTGATCCTGCTGGTGCCGCTGGGTGACCTGTTCGAACGCCGCCGCCTGATCGTGGTGATGAGCCTGCTGTCGGCCGGCGGACTGGTGATCAGTGCCTGCGCACCGTCACTGACCTGGTTGCTGGTGGGCACCGCCATCACCGGCCTGTTCTCGGTGGTCGCCCAGGTGCTGGTGCCGTTCGCCGCTACGCTGGCCGCACCGGAACATCGCGGTCGCGTGGTCGGCACGCTGATGAGTGGCCTGCTGCTGGGCATCCTGCTGGCGCGCACCGTGGCCGGCCTGCTTTCCAGCCTGGGCGACTGGCGCCTGGTGTATGCGATCGCCGCTGCCACCCTGGTGCTGACCGCACTGGCATTGCAGCGCGGTCTGCCGCGATTCCACCACAGCGCCGGCTTGGGCTATTTCGCATTGCTGCGCTCGATCGGCGTGCTGTTCGTGCAGGAACCGGTGCTGCGCCAGCGCACGCTGCTGGGCGCCTGCAGCTTCGCCATGTTCGCGATCTTCTGGACCCCGCTCGCGTTCCTGCTGGCACAGCCGCCGTATGCCTACAGCGACGCCACCATCGGCCTGTTCGGGCTGGTCGGCGCAGCCGGCACGCTGGCGGCCGGCCTGGCTGGCCGCATGTCCGACCGTGGCCAGACCGGGCGTGCCACCGCCATTGCACTGCTGCTGTTGCTGCTGTCGTGGCTGCCGTTGGGGCTGTCGGCACACTCGCTGCTGGCGCTGCTGGTGGGCGTGGTGGTGCTGGACCTGGCCGCACAGCTGTTGCACGTCAGTAACCAGAACCTGATCTACGCACTGCAACCGGCGGCACGCAACCGCCTCAATGCCGGCTACATGACCGGCTATTTCATCGGCGGTTCGCTGGGTTCGCTGCTGTCTGCGCAGGTCTACCAGCGCTTCGGCTGGACGGGCGTCTGCGTGGCCGGCGCTGCCGTGGCTGCGCTGGCCCTGCTGCTGTGGCTGCCCGGCGCGCTGCGCGCGCGCCAGGCGTCGCTGGCCGACTAGAAGCTGCCCTGCAGCGCTAGCTCCCATCGCCCACCGGCGTTGCCGGGGAACAGGCGCTTGGCTGCGTTGTCCGTGTCATGCACGGTGGCGCGCAGTTCCCATGCCGGGGTCAGCGAGGCGATGGCACTGAGCTGCCCATGCAGGTAGTCCGGGCCCTGGGCGGTGGCCAGCCAGTACTGGCCCACCGCTGCTTCCAGGCGGAGGCGTTCGTGCAACGGCACACGCACACCCAGCTGGGCATAGGTACCGCGATGGCCACCGGCCAACGCATCGTTGGAATGGGCGACCTGCAGCCAGGCGCGCTGCTTCCAGGTCACCGTGGTGTTGAGCTCGGTCCAGTCCAGCGCGCGGCCGGTGCCCGGGTACACGTAACGGGTCAGGTTGGCATCCAGGCTCCAGTCCGGTGCCAGTGCGCCGGACCAGCCCGCCACCAGGTCGAACTCGCTGCGCGCGCCATTGTCCGGCTTGAACGAAACGTTGGACCCCCACACGCTGGCGTACCAGCCCGCTGGGATCGAGACCTTCGCGCCGGCCTGCACCGCCGGGTCGCCGTCGCTCTGCGAGCTGCCGCGCCATACGTAGTCACTGGTCAACGCCGCACTGCCACTGACCTGCACCTGTGCCTGCGCGCTGCCGATCCCGAGCAGCCCTGCCAGGGCGGCCACCAGCGCCGCCATCATCCCCTTGCTGTTCACTGCACTGTGTTCCTCGTCGAAGGCGGTCACGCCGCCGGGAACGCAGTGTCGAGGCGAGGGCCGTAACGGATCGAGGGTGCTGCCGGGCCCGTGGCGCAAATTCGGCGTAAATCCCGTGGACTGCGGCCAATGCCAGCAGCGCGGTATCATGGCGCCCTGTTTCCAGGAACCAACCGCGTGGACGCCATCCTGACTCCGGTATCGATCGGCGAGCTGATCGACAAGATCACCATTCTCGAGATCAAGGCCGAGCGCATCGACGATGCCGCCAAGCTGGCCAACGTCCGCACCGAGCTGGACGGCCTGCTGCCGTTGCTGCAGCAGCTGCTGCACGCACAACCGGCACTGGCCGCGCTGAAGCAGCAGCTGAAAGTGATCAACGAGCGCATGTGGGACATCCAGGACCAGCTGCGCGACAAGGAAGCGGCCCAGGTGTTCGACGATGCCTTCATCCAGCTGGCACGCGGTGTCTATGGCACCAATGGCGAGCGCGTGCAGGTGAAGAACGAGATCAACCGCGTGGCCGGTTCGGCCTTGGTCGAAGAAAAGCAGTACCAGGGCGAGTAAGCCCGCTCATCCGCATTCGAGCAGGTGCCGGATGCGGAACAGCTCACCATCGCTGTGGATGCCCAGCTTCTCGTAGGCGGTCCGCTTCTGCGTGCTGACCGTACTGGCCGTGCGCCCGAAGCGCCGCGCCACCTCCCCGGTGGTGCAGCCCTGCAGGACCAGCCGCAGCACCTCGCGCTCGCGTCGGCTCAAGGGCGTGAGCACCGGCGCCGGTGTGCGCCGCATGCGCGATCGGCTCAACTGCGTGCGCAACTCCGGGGGCACGAAGCGACCGCCACGCGCCAGTACGTCAACTGCGCGCCGCAGCATCTCCGGCGTGGTCCCCTTGGACAGAAAGCCGCGCGCGCCGGCCTGCATCGCCATGGTCACCGTGCTGGCATTGCAGTGCGCAGACAGCACCAGCACCGGCAGCAGCGGCCAGCGCCGCGACAACAGCCGCAACAGGGCCAGGCCCTGTTCGGGTCCGCACGGCGCCAACAGGTCGATCAGCAACAGGTCGATGCCATCCGGCTGGCGCTGCAGCAGATCGAGCAGATCATCTTCGCGGGTGAAGCTGCCACAGACCTGCACGCCACCGTGCTGGCAAAGCACCACCTCCACCCCCAGGCGCAGCACGGGATGCGGCGCCAGCATTGCCAGGCGGCGGGGCCGATCGAGGGGCAGAGCGGGAACGGCAGGCGGCATCACATGGATCCGACGATACGAAGTGCCCACCGTAGGGCCGCCCCGGGAGCAGCGGAATCCAATTTATTGCAACGCAGCAGCGGCCCCGGAACATGCTCAGCTGCGGTTTCGGGTCGTCACAACGCAACAGGCCCGGCATGAGCCGGGCCTGTCGAGGCATCTTCAGCGCGCAGGCGCGCCGAGGAAGCTATTACCAGCTGAAACGCGGGCCGACGGTGTATTCCTTGTCGCCGTGGCGGTTCATCTTCAGCTCGCCATTCAGGCCCCAGTTCTGGTTCAGCTTGACCTGACCACCCAGGCGGCCGTACCACTGGCCGTCGATGTCGACGCCGTGCTTCTTGGCGTAGTCTTCGTAGCCGACCATGCCGTAGACCTCGGCGTGGACACCGAAGGCGGTGCGGATACCGGCTTCAGCGCTGTAGCCGTTGAAGTCCAGGCCGTGCTTGCGATCGAACTTCTGGTAGGCAACGCGGGCAACGAAGTCGGTCGACGGGGCGATTTCGACGTTGTAGCCGGCACCGACCTTCCACTGGTCAACCTTGATGTTGGTGTGGTCGACTTCCTGACGGCTGTATTCACCGAACGCGTGGAAGTTCGGCAGGAAGCCGTAGGAACCCTTGACGCCCCAGCCGTCAGCCTTGATGCCATCGACGTCGGTCTTGGCGTAGTCGGCTTCAGCGTAGTTGTACGACAGGTTCTCAGCAGCCGAAGCGGTGAACGGCAGGGCAGCGGCCAGGGCCAGAGCAATCAGCGAATTCTTCATGGGGGTACACCTTT
The DNA here is from genome assembly GCF_059372495.1 of Stenotrophomonas sp. YJH_SMC_80. NCBI lineage: Bacteria > Pseudomonadati > Pseudomonadota > Gammaproteobacteria > Lysobacterales > Lysobacteraceae > Stenotrophomonas > Stenotrophomonas sp. YJH_SMC_80. The sequence continues at coordinate 414,911 of NZ_JCAFVP010000004.1, read as the reverse complement.
ACTTTCTTATGGTGTGCAGCAGCGCCAGGGCGCCATCGCATCGGGAATGTAAATTCTCCGTTATTCGCCACAACGCTCCCTGAAAACGATGGTCTTCGCATTGCTGAATTTTTGGGCTTGATTCAGGCTCCGTCTGGCATACGCGCGCGGCGCGCGTGCATCTGTAATCCTTCGACGATTGCAACAGGAGGTTGCCTTGCTCGTTTCCGATCCGCTGCGGACGTGTGTCCGCGCCGCTGTCTTTGCCTGCATTGCCCTCTTGTCGCCACACACCGCACATGCGCTGCAGGCGGCCGACTACCAGCGCGCCGAACGCGTGCATGACAGTCATCTGCGCGGCGCGCTGCGCAATGCTTCGGTCCTGCCCCACTGGCTGGCCGATGGACGATTCTGGTATGAGCGCGAAGACACTCAGGGCCGGCGCCAGGCGGTACTGGTCGATCCCGTCCAGGCGACACGCCAGACCCTGTTCGAACCCACTGCGCTGGACGCTGCGGTTGCACCGCTCGGTGCCAGCGGGCCACGCCTGCGCCTGGCCAGCGTGCAGCAGGCGGACGATGGCCTGCGCCTGCGGTTCAGCGGAGAAGTGCCCGTCGATTGCCAATGGCCACGCCTGCAGTGCACGGCCGCACAACAGGCGTTGCCGCCGGCTGATGCACTGCCGTCGCCCGGCGGTGATGCCTGGCTGCAGGTACGCGACCACAACCTGTGGCTGCAGCGCTCTGGAGCGGCGCCGCAGCGACTGACCCGGGGCGGTGAAGCTGGGCATGGCTATGGCGTACTGCCGGACTTCACCCTGCGCGGCATTCCACGCCGTCAGGGCCGGATGCCGGCACGACCGTTTGCGGTGAGCTGGTCACCCGATGGCCGTTACGCAGCCGGCATCCGCTACGACGAGCGCGCGCTGCAGGACTATCCCTATCTGGAAAGCAGCCCGACCCACAGCGCGCGGCCGCGCGTGCATACCGTGAAGCTGGGAGTACTGGGCGATGCACAGCAGGTATGCGACAGCCTGTATGTGATCGATATCCCCAGCGGCAGGCAGCATGACATCGCGCTGCCCGAGGGCTGGAACACGCTCAGTGAGGCCGGCATCCTGGCTTGGGACGGCGATCGGTTGTATGCCGTGATCGCGCACTTCGGCACACCGCGCAGGCTGCGCCTGGTGGAGATCGATGCCAACAGCGGTGCACTGCGCACGGTTCTGGAAGAAGCCAGCGACACTCGCCTGCAGCTCAACGTGTATTCCTACAACCGGCCAGCGGTGGCCATCCTGCCCGGGCAGGACACCGCCGTGTGGTTCTCGCAGCGCGATGGTTGGGGCCATCTGTACCGGGTGCGCCTGTCCGATGGCAAAGTGCTGCGCCAGCTCACCCGCGGCCACTGGGCGGTGCGCGACCTGCTGGGTGTGGACGCTGTCGGTGGCTGGGCGTACTTCAGCGCCGGTGGCGTCGACGATGGCGACCCCTACGTGCGCGGCCTGTACCGGGTATCGCTGCAGGGAGGGCCGATCCAACGCTTGGCCGCCGATGGCTACGACCACATGGCCGATGCCGGTACCGGCGCGCTGTTCGGCGGGCGCGCACCCCAGGCGCTGTCGCCCAGCGGTGGCTATCTGGTGGACACCATTTCCCGTCTCGACCAGCCACCACGCACCCTGCTGCGGGCCAGCGATGACGGTCGCGAGCTGCTGGTGCTGGAAGCGGCGGACAACCGGGCAGTGCTTGCTGCGGGGTGGCGCCCACCGCGGCGCGAACGTCTGCTGGCCGCCGACGGGCGCACGCCGATCTTCGCCACCGTCTACCTGCCCCGCGACTATCGCGATGACGGCAGCTTCCCGGTGATCGATGCAATGTACGGCGGCGCCTTCATCAGCAATGCCCCGGTGACCTACGCCGAGGCGGTGTCCGCGCTGAATCCGGTGTCACGCGCCAGCCTGGCCGAGCTTGGCTTCGTGGTGGTCAGCATCGATGCGCGCGGCACCGGCGGCCGCGACAAGGCCTTCCATGACAGCAGCTTCCTGCACGGCGCCGATGTGCAGCTGGATGACCATGTGGCCGCGCTGCGCCAGCTGGGCGAACGCTACCCGGGCATCGACCTGCAGCGGGTCGGCATCTACGGGCATTCGTTCGGCGGTTACAGCGCGGCGCGGGCATTGCTGCGCTACCCGGCGTTCTACAAGGTTGGCGTGGCCTCGGCCGGCAGTCACAATTTCCAGGGCATGTACGGCGGCGCCCTGCACGGCATGGACCGGCTGTTCGGTGGCGTGCTGCCAGCCACGGCCATGACCGATGGCGTGCCGGCGCCCTTTGCCGGGCTCGACAACGCAGCGCTGGCCGGCAACCTGCGCGGGCATCTGATGCTGGTCTATGGCGAGCTGGACGAAAACGCACCGCCGGCGCTGACCCTGCAGCTGGCCGCCGCCTTGAACAAGGCCCAGCGCAGCTACGACCTGCTGTACCTGGCCCGGCAGGACCACGAGCTGTTCCGCAACGACGCCACCTACACGCACCGCATGTGGGACTACTTCGTGCGCCACCTGGCCGGCCAGCAGCCACCGGATACGGTGCTGGCACCGCTGCCCGGTGGCCCGGGCTGAACGGGCGCCCAGAGGATGTCGATCCCCGACGCTCTGGTTCGTCGTGTACTTGAAGGCCGTGCATGCGGCACGGTCCATCCGGAGGCAGGCAATGAGCTACATCGATGGTTTCGTCCTGGCGGTGCCCACCGCCAACAAAGAGAAGTTCCTCGCCCATGCACGCACAGGGGATCCCGTTTTCATCGAGTACGGCGCGCTGCGCGTGGTCGAGTGCTGGGGTGACGACGTACCGCACGGCAAGACCACCGACTTTTTCGGCGCGGTGAAAGCCACGCCGGACGAGACGGTGGTGTTTTCCTGGATCGAATGGCCGGACAAGCCGACCCGCGACGCCGGCATGAAGAAGATGATGGAAGACCCAAGGTTTGATCCAGCGACGAATCCGATGCCGTTCGACGGCGCGCGGATGATCTACGGTGGCTTCGTGCCGATCTACGAACTGACCCGCTGAACCGGGCGGACGTGCTCAGCGCGCGTCCGTTCCATCGCTGGCGGAGGCATGGCCGGCGCCCAGTGCGGCGCCGGCGCCGAGGCCCACACCGCCCATGCCGGCCCCCATTCCGCCACCGCCGCCACCGCCGCCTCCACCCGCACGACCGCCCTTGGCATCGCCGTCGTTGCGGCCCTTGCCACTGGCACCGCCCGGCCGGGTCGGCCCCTGCGGCGGTATCTGCAGGTCGGCCGGAATCGGCGCCAGGTCCAGCGCTTCGCGCACGAAGTCGCGCAGCGAGACCACCAGTTCGTGGGTATGCACCGGTCGCCCCTGTGCAAGATCGTTGGCAGCGCGCGCAGCCAACCGCACCTGTTCGTCGGTGCCCAGCAGCAGGATGTCCGACAGCGCCGCTTCAACGGCATCGCGGATGCGGCGCGCGCGATCCGAGCGGGGTTCGGCGATGCCTTCGGCATCTTCGCGCTGGCGCAGGTCGCGGCGATGGCTGGGATCCACGCCCAGTTCGCCGGTGAACGAACCGCCCAGGGTCTTGTAGGCCGCCATCAGCGTGCGCAGCCGTTCGTTGATCTGCCGGTTCTCGCGCTCGCGGCGCTGTTGCAGGGTCTGCATCACCAGCAGGCGGATGCCCACGCCCAGCAGGGTGATCAGGACCAGGCCGGCCAAGGTGGACAGCACGCCCTGCCAGGAACTGAAGTCGATACCGCGCATGCCCGGGGCTCCGGCGGGAAGAACCTGCATCTTGCCCCGGACAGTGTCCCGGAAACGCGAAAGGCCCCACCACCCGGTGGGTGGCAGGGCCTTCGGTCACGGCGCGATTACTTGCGCTTGGCGGCCTTGCGCACGGCCTTCTTGGCCGGAGCCTTCTTGGCGGCGACCTTCTTCAGCGGGGCAGCCTTCTTGGCAACCGTCTTGCGGGTGGCGGCAACCTTCTTGCCAGCTGCCTTCTTGGCAACGGCGGTCTTCTTGCCGACAACCTTCCTGGCAGCAGCGGTCTTCTTGCCGACGGCCTTCTTGGCCACAGCAGCCTTCTTGCCGACAACCTTCTTGGCGGCGGCGGTCTTCTTGGTGGCGACCTTCCTGGTGGCGGCAACCTTCTTGCCGACAACCTTCTTCGCAGCCACGGCCTTCTTGCCAGCGACCTTCTTGGCGGCGACGGTCTTCTTGGCCACAGCCTTCTTGGCGGTGGCGACCTTCTTGCCGATCACCTTCTTGGCGGCCGCGGTCTTCTTGGCAACGGTCTTCTTGGCGACGGCGGCCTTCTTGGTGGCAGCCTTCTTCACGGTGGCGACCTTCTTGCCGGCAGCCTTGGTGGCGGCCTTGGTGGTCTTCTTGGCAGCGGCGGCCTTCTTGGTCACAGCCTTGCCTGCAGCGGCCTTCTTCTTGGCCACTTCCTTCTTCAGGGCAGCGGCTTCGGCCTTGGCGTTCTTCTTGGCCGCTTCCAGCTTCTTCTTGGCGTTGGCAACAGTCTTGCCGACCGACTTGGCAGCCTTTTCGGCCTTCTTGGCAACGGTCTTCTCGACCTTGGCCACGGCCTTCTTGGCCTTGGCAACGCGGGTACCGGCAGCCTTGGTGGCGCGCTTGACGGTCTTCTTGACCGACTTCACTGCGTCTTCGGCAGCGTGGGCGATGGTCTCGCCAACGTTGGTGGCGGTTTCTTTGACGTTCTCGACAGCGTCGGTCACGACCGACACACCATTACCGTTGCTCATGTTGCCCTCCTGGGGGCCTTAAGTATCAAAACGGGGCGATGCTATACCGACATTGACGATCGTGGAACGGGGCATGCGCCACCAATCGCATCTGCTGCGACGGCGATGGTGTAGTCGACCATCCCTGCAGGCACACCGTGTTTACAGGAAACCCCTTTTTTTCAGTGCTGCGCCGCATGATCCGCGTCGTGACAGGCATTGGTTGTGTGCACCCGCCCGGATGCCGCGGAAGGCATGCAATATGGCGCGTCGCGGCACCGGGATGCGCAGAACTGCGCAAGTATCGTCCTGTATCCGCGCGACCTGCGGCTGACGTCCGCACACTGCCGGGCGCCGCCGCCGCTGTCGTCACCGGCCCAGCGCTGGTCGTCGCGATCCGCGCTCCCGACGCGCGGTTTTCATGGCGCATTTATCCAGATCGCGACACACTCATTCAGCTTGTTTTACCGTAGAGCCGAACCGCCCCCATTCCCGCCAGCGAACCGACTCCCATGCGACCGCTACCTACCCTGCTCACGCTCGCAATCGCCGCCGCCTTCGGTGGCTTCGTTGCCACCGGCATCAACGCCCACCTGGACAACCGTGCCGACGCCGCTCCGCTTCCAGCGGTGGTGCCGACCATGGCGGCACTGCCAGCCGCAGTGGCCGGGCAGCAGGTTCCGTCACTGGCACCGATGCTGGAGAAGGCGATGCCGGCCGTGGTCAGCGTCAACACCAAGCAGGTGGTGCGCGTACGCAATCCCTTCTTCAACGACCCGTTCTTCCGCCGTCTGTTCCCGGACATCCCGCAGGAACGCATCAACGAATCGCTGGGCTCGGGCGTGATCATCGACGCCAGGGAGGGCCTGGTGCTGACCAACCACCATGTCATCGACAACGCCGATGACGTACAGGTGACACTGGCCGACGGGCGCACGGTCAAGGCCGAATTCCTCGGCTCGGACCGCGATACCGACATCGCGCTGATCCGCATTCCGGCGCAGAACCTGACCGACATCAAGCTCGGCAACAGCGACCAGTTGCGGGTGGGCGACTTCGTGGTGGCCATCGGCAATCCGTTCGGCTTCAGCCAGACGGTCACTTCGGGCATCGTCTCGGCGGTGGGCCGCAGCGGCATCCGCGGGCTGGGCTACCAGAACTTCATCCAGACCGACGCGTCGATCAACCCGGGCAACTCGGGTGGCGCGCTGGTCGACCTGCAGGGCCAGCTGGTCGGCATCAACACTGCCAGCTTCAACCCGCAGGGCAGCATGGCCGGCAACATCGGCCTGGGCCTGGCGATTCCCTCGAACCTGGCGCGCAGCGTGGTCGACCAGCTGGTCAAGCACGGCGTGGTGGTGCGCGGCACGCTGGGCGTGGAAAGCCAGAACCTGACCGCGCAGATCGCGCAGGGCCTGGGCCTGGGCGAAACCCGCGGTGCGCTGATCACCCGCGTGCTGGCCGGTTCGGCGGCCGCCGCCGCCGGCCTGAAGCCGGGCGACGTGGTGGTGTCGGCCAATGGCCAGCGCGTGGACAGCGCCGAAGCCCTGCACAACGTGGAAGGCCTGGCGGCGGTCGGCAGCCCGATGACGCTGGACGTACGCCGCGAAGGCAAGCCGCTGCAGATCAAGGCGACGCTGAAGGAACAGGCACGCGCGGTCACCGGCGACAGCCTGGACCCGCGCCTGGGCGGGGCCACCTTCGTTGACCTGCCCGAGTCGCTGCGCCAGTCTGGCGCCAGCGGCGTGCTGGTCAGCGAGGTCAAGCGCGGCAGCCGCGCCGCCAGCAACGGCCTGCAGCAGGGCGACATCATCACCGATGCCACCGTCGGTGAATTCGCCGACCTGGCCAGCTGGCGCGCCAACTTCCAGCAGCGCCCGCCGACGCTGGTGCTGCGCGTGCTGCGCAACAATGGCCAGCAGCAGGGCCAGCTCGTGATGCGCTGATCGCCCTGCCGTAACACCCCCTATACCCCGGCAATGCTATTGCTGTCAGTCCAGGTCGGCACCGCCGACTCCCGTTCCCCCATCGCAACAGGAGTGATTCGATGAGCCCCACCAATACCGAGAACCTGAAGGAACACCTGGGTGAAGCCGGTTCCCACCTGAAGCAGGCCGCTACGGCCGCCGGCGGTGCGATCAAGGGTGCAACCGGTGCAGCGACCGACGAGCTTCGCATCGGCAAGGCCAACGTCAAGGCTGAATTGTCCGACAGTGCACTGTCCGGCCTGGCCGCCGCCGAGTTCGGCGGTGCCGCCGCCAAGGAACAGGTCGATGCGCTGATGGACAAGGGCAAGGACCTGATCGACAGCGCCGCCGAACTGATCCGCGAACGTCCGCTGGCCTCGTTCGGCGTCGCCTTCGCAGCCGGCTGGATCATCGCCAAGCTGGCCCGCGGCAGCAGCGACAAGTAAGCCGCAGCGTGAGCGAAGACAACACGCAAGCGCCTGATCCGGCGGCCACCCCGCCGCTGGATGAGAGCATCCGCCAGGTCGGCGCGGCCGGTCGTGCCGCTGCCGATTCGGCCAAGCACACGCTGCGTTCACTGCGCCGGCTGGCCTCGGCCGACTTCGCGCTGGCGCGCAGCGCATTCGGTCGCGCGCTGGCCTGGGCCGGCGTGGCGATCGTGTTTGGTGCATCGGCGTGGCTGCTGATGGCCGCCACCCTCATCGCGCTGCTGCAGAGCTGGGGCCTGAGTTGGCTGCAGGCCCTGCTGATCACCTCGCTGCTGAGCCTGGCCGTCACCGGCTATGCGATCTGGCGGGTGTCCTACTTCTTCCACCACACCGGCATGCACGCCACCCGGCGTCAGCTGTCACGCCTGGGCCTGTTTGACGAACCCAGCGAAGACGACCCTGATGCCGGCGTGCAGCTGCCCGAGGGCAAGCCATGAAGTTCGGCGCGCTGCAGCGGCGGGTAAAACGCTGCGAACAGGTGGTGACCGTGCGCCTGGGCGAGACACAGGACCACTGGTCCACCCTCGGCCAGGTATGGCGACAGGGCTGGTCGCCGTTGCGCATCGTGGTGGTCGGCCTGGCCGGTGGCTTCATCGCCGGCAAGCTGGAGGTGCCGGGCAAGGTCAACGGTGCCCGCTGGCTGCAGATGGTCGGTTCGGTCTCGAACCTGTTCGCCAGTGCGCAGGCGGCGTTCGCCACGGCGATGGCGGCGCAGGCTGCGGCCACCGCCGACGATGCGGCCGAAGAAGCCGACGATGCCAGCGAGCAGGCACAGGCAGCGGCCTCCGCTGCCGGAGCACGGCCGGCACCGGCACCACGCTCCGTGCCGGAGCCAGAACCGGACCTGCGCGGACCGCGTCCGGCCGAAGCGGCCACCGAGCTGTCCGAACGTTGATCCATGGAATCCGCCGCGCCGATCGCGGCCGGCGGATAATGCGCTCCCCTTTCCGGTTGATGCGTCGATGAGCGAGTCCCTCCTGTCCCCGCCACCGGCCGGCCCCGACGAGCCAGAGGCCGCGCTGCCACCACCGTCGCGCCCGCGCGGGCCGATGTCGCTGGTGGTGCTGGCGACCCTGGCGGTGGGCTACACGCTGTGGGCCGCGCAGGACATCATCCTGCCGGTGCTGCTGGCGATGTTCTTCGCCCTGGTCGGCAACCCGATCCTGCGCCTGCTGCAGAAGCTGTGGATTCCGCGCGCGCTGGGCGCACTGTTGATCCTCGGCGCCGGCCTGGGCGTGACCGGTTCGCTGGCCGTGCAGCTGATCGGCCCGGCGATGGAATGGGCGCAGGAAGCCCCACAGCAGCTGCGCAAGGTCGCCCGCCAGGTGCAGGACCTGACCAAGCCGGTGCAGCAGGCCAACCAGGCGGCGGAAAACTTCGCCCGCGTGGCCGGTGGTGACAGCAACCACAAGGTGCAGGTGATCCGCACCCAGCTGGACGACCCCTACCGCATGCTGACCCGTGCGCCGCGGCTGGCTGCCTCGGTGTTGGCCGTGGTGCTGCTGACGCTGTTCTTCATGATCTACGGGCAGAGCCTGCAGCGCGCGGCGATCGCCCTGTTCCCCAACCGCCAGCAGCAGCGCTTCACCACGGACATCCTGCGTTCGATCGAACGCGAGGTCTCGCGTTACGTGCTGACCATCAGCGTCATCAACACTCTGGTCGGGCTGGTGTTCGCCGGCGTGCTGATGCTGCTCGGTATCGGCCTGCAGGAAGCGCTGCTGTGGGGCACGGTGGCCGCGCTGCTGAATTTTGCGCCGTATGTGGGTCCGTTGATCGGCGTGGCGCTGATGCTGTTGATGGGCTTCGTCGAGTTCCGCGAACCGCTGCAGGCCCTGCTGCCAGCGGCCGCCTACCTGGGCCTGCACACACTGGAAGGGCAGATGGTGACCCCGATCGTGCTGGGCCGTCGGATGAAGCTGTCGCCGCTGGTGCTGATCCTGGCGCTGATGGTGTTCGGCTGGGCCTGGGGCATGATCGGGCTGCTGCTGGCGGTGCCGCTGCTGGTGTGCATCAAGCTGGTGCTGGCACGCCTGGACGGCATGCAGGGCTGGGCACGCCTGCTGGAGTGACGGCATCAACAACGGATGGACGCAGGTGGCGGAACCAGAAACAGGGACGAAGTGGCAGACTATGGCGCCCTACCCGGATGGATCCGCTCGGATGAACTCTCTCGCCACGCGTTGCCTTGCCTTGGCCTGCATTGCCGCTCCCGCGTTCGCCGCGACACCGCCGACTGCCGATCAGGCGCGCACCCAGCTTGCTGAGGCGGTTACCTGCAAGCGGCACCTCACGCCCATACAGTTCGACGCCATGGCCCGGATGCTGACACCGGCCCCGGCAAGGGTGCAGGACGGCGAATCCAGCGGCGAGTTCCGGCTGACCACGCCCTTGATGGTGCTGGGCCAGCCCGTGAACCGGCTGCAGTCCTATGACGGCGACAGCGGCGAGGATGGCATCGACAGTTTCACCGCGTACTTCAGCTCGGCCAGTGTGGAACAGGTCGCGGCACTGGCGAAGATGTCCGACCCGGTAGCAGGCACCTACACGAAGGAAGTTGGGCGGCACAACCTGGACGTGCAGCAGTTCGACGGCCAGACCACCATCGCCTGCTCGTACAACCTGCGCTGACCCGGCCCAGCCACAGTGCCCACCCGCCCGCCGCGTCGCATGAAAGCCCGCGCGGGCAGGGGTAGAATGGCGGGGTGAATTTCCCCGTCCAAGCCATCACCCTCGACCTTGACGACACGCTGTGGCCGTTCGCTCCGATCGGCGCCCGCATCGAACAGGTTCTGCACGCCTGGATGTGCGAACACAGCCCCGCTACCGCCGCGATGTATCCGGTGGAGGCGATGCGCGAACTGCGCGAGCGGCTGTACCACGCCCATCCGCACCTCCACCACGACCTGAGTGCGCTGCGCCGGCTGACCCTGCACGAAGCACTGCACACCAGCGGTGCCAGCCTCGATCTGCTGGAGCCTGCGTACGAAGTGTTCTACGCCGCGCGCAACCAGGTGGAGTGCTATCCCGATGCGATCGACGCGCTGGCGCGCATTGCCGCACGGGTACCGGTGGCGGCGCTGAGCAACGGCAACGCCGACCTGGAGCGGATCGGCCTGGCCCATCATTTCGCCTTCCAGCTGGGTTCGCGCGAACACGGCGCGGCCAAGCCCGAAGCCAGCATCTTCCATGCCGCGTGCACCCGCCTGGGTGCGGCACCGGCACAGGTGCTGCACGTCGGCGATCATGTCGACATGGACGTGGCCGGGGCGATTGCCGCCGGCCTGCGCGGCTGCTGGATCAACCGCGACGCAGCCACCTGGACCCATCCGCAGCTGCAGCCGGACCTGCAGTTCGACACCCTTACCGGCCTGGCCGACTGGTTGGATGCCAACCTCGACGCCGCCGCACCCCGGAGTACCTGACGCATGAGCGAGATCACTGGTTTCACCGCCGACACCGCTGCGGCGCTGCCGTTGTACGTGCTGGACCGCGAGCAGTTCGCCGCCTGGAAGGACAGCCAGCCGGCTGCCACGCAGGCGTGGCTGGCATCGCAGGGCTTCAACGCCGGCGCCCACAGCGTGGCACTGCTGCCGGGCGCCGACGGCCTGGCCGGTGCCGTGATGGGCGTGGGTGATCGTGCCGATGCCTACAGCTATGCGCATGCGCCGCACGCGCTGCCGGAAGGCAGCGTCTGGCAGCTGGCCAATGAACTGCCGGCCGCCGAACTGGCGCTGCTGCAGCTGGGCTGGGGCCTGGGCAGCTACCGCTTTGACCGCTATCGCAGGCGCAACCGCGCACCGGCGCAGCTGGTGGCCTCGCCGACCGGCGAAGTGGCCGACCTGATCGCCGCCAGCCTGCGCGTGCGCGACTGGGTCAACACCCCGACCGAAGACATGGGCCCGCAGCAGCTGGAAGACGCCGCGCGCGCGCTGGCCGATGCACATGGTGCGCAGGTCGAGGCGATTACCGGCGACGAACTGCTGAAGCAGAATTTCCCGGCCATCCACGCCGTGGGCCGCGCTTCGCATCGTGCGCCGCGCCTGGTCGTGCTGCGCTGGGGCAGGGAGACCGACCCGGCACTGGTGCTGGTGGGCAAGGGCGTGTGCTTCGATACCGGCGGGCTGGACATCAAGCCGGCCGACGGCATGCGCAACATGAAGAAGGACATGGGCGGCGCCGCGCACGCACTGGCCCTGGCCGGCCTGGTGATGGCGCGCGGGCTGCCGGTGCGCCTGACCCTGCTGGTGCCCGCTGTGGAAAACGCGATCGGCCCCGATGCGTTCCGTCCGGGCGAGGTCATCGCCACCCGCAAGGGCCTGAGCGTGGAGATCGACAACACCGACGCCGAGGGCCGCGTGATCCTGTGCGACGCATTGACCTTCGCCGGTGAGCAGAAACCGGACCTGGTGCTGGACTTCGCCACCCTCACCGGTGCCGCGCGCATCGCCCTGGGCCCGGACCTGCCGGCACTGTTCAGCAACGACGACACGGTGGCCCAGCAGTGGCTGCAGGCCGGTGACGCGACCCGCGACCCGGTCTGGCGCATGCCGCTGTGGCGCCCCTACCTGCGCTACCTGAGCAGCGGCATCGCCGACCTGGCCAACGCCGGTTCGCGCATGGCCGGCTCGGTTACCGCCGCGCTGTACCTGGAACGCTTCGTGGAAGACGGCCAGCGCTGGGCGCACCTGGACGTGTATGCCTGGAACGACGGCGAGCGCCCGGGCCGTCCGGCCGGTGGCGAAGCGCTGGCGCTGCGCTCGGCGTGGACGATGCTGAAGCAGCGCTACAGCTGATCGGTTGGGTGCCGACCGTTGGTCGGCACGCCGTCCCCGGAAATTCTGACGAAAAATTGAATTTCGGCCCCGGCCGGGTTCTGCGAGGATGTGTGGGTCGACCACCCACACGCTCCGTGAAGGCAGGACTCCGACCATGTCGCTCTTCCGCTACACCCGCGCTGGCCAGACGCAGGGCGCGCCACGCAAGCATTCCCCCCTGCTCTGGATCGCACTGATCGCACTCATTCTGGGTGCCGTCGCGCTGGCCTTCGCCTGGCTGGCCGGCTGGATTGGCGACCGCCTGACCGCGCAGCGCTTCACCGACACCATCGAAGCCACCGGCCCGGCACATCCCGGGTTCCGCCGGGCGCACAGCAAGGGCATCTGCGTGAGCGGCTGGTTCGAACCCAGTGCACAGGCCCCTACCCTGTCCAGTGCACGGGTTTTCTCGCAGCGCCGCGTGCCGGTGATGGGCCGCCTGTCGATCGGCGGCGGTGATCCCTACGGCGCCGACAACACCGCGCGCGTACGCAGCCTGGCGGTGCAGATGGTCGGCGATGACGGCCAGGAATGGCGGATGGCAATGAACAGCTTCCCGTTCTTCGCGGTGCCCGATGCCGAGGCGTTCTACGAGCAGACGCGCGCCTCCATTCCCGACCCGGCCACCGGCAAGCCCGACCCGCAGAAGATGGCCGCGGTGCTGGCGAAATACCCCAGTGCACAGGCGTTCCAGCAGTGGGCCAGGACGGCACCGTGGACCAGCAGCTGGGCCGACACCACCTTCAACAGCGTCAACAGCTTCTGGTTCACCAACGCGCAGGGCCAGAAGCGCGCGGTGCGCTGGCGCTGGCAGCCGCAGGCGCCGGTGGTGGAGATGGATGCGGAAACGCGCAAGCAGGCCAGCGTCGATTTCCTCAGCCAGGAACTGCAACAACGCCTGGCCAGCGGCCCGGTGCGCTGGAACCTGGTCGTGACCACCGCCGAGCCTCGCGATGCCATCGATGATCCGTCGGTACCGTGGCCCGAATCGCGTGATCAGGTGGTGGCCGGCGTACTCAGCCTGGACCGCATGCAGTCGCAGGAGGAAGGCGCCTGCGGCCAGATCAACTTCGATCCGCTGATCCTGCCCAGTGGCGTGCGCGGCAGTGATGATCCGATCCTGGCCGCACGCTCTGCGGTGTACTCGCAATCCTTCAACCGCCGCGAGCGCGAGCGCGCCAGCGGCAACGTCGAGCAACCGAAGGAGGCCGCACGATGAGCACCGGCAACGGCCACTTCAACCTGCTGGCGCGGGTGCTGCACTGGACCATGGCGCTGATGATCATCGCCATGCTGTTCATCGGCGTGACCATGGTCGCCTCGCTGCACCTGCGGCCGATGCTGATCGACCTGCACCGACCACTGGGCATCGCGATCCTGCTGCTGGTGCTGCTGCGCCTGTACAACCGCCTGCGCCACCGCCCGCCGCCGCTGCCGGCCGACCTGCCGGTGTGGCAGGTGATGGCGGCCAAGGCCTCGCACTGGATGCTGTATGCGCTGATGCTGGCGATGCCGTTGATCGGCTGGGCGATGCTGTCGGCCGGCGGTTACCCGATCGTGCTATGGGGCGGCCTGCACCTGCCGCCGATCGTGCCGCACACCCCGGCGTTGTATGCCGCGCTGCGTAATGCGCACAGCCTGCTGGCGTATGTGTTGTTCGCCACGGTGCTGATGCATGTGGGGGCGGCGCTGTTCCATTTGTGGGTGCGGCGGGATGGCGTGTTCCAGGCGATGGCGCGCGGGAAGGATTGATGGGGTTCGCCGGGTGTTCCCGGCGGATTGTTTTCCGCGACCGCGGGGGGGTGTCACTTTTCTTTTCGCGCGAAAAGAAAAGTAACCAAAAGAAACGCGCCGCCAGAGCGCGAGCCGGTGCTGCGCACCGGTACCCTGTGCTTCTCGGTGAATCAGGGGACGGCGCCGAACTCGCTACGCTCAAACACCGGCGCCTCTTCGCCCCTGATTCCCCTGCGATGCTCGGCTCGCTCAAGGCGGACCCAACATCAAGAGCGACAGCTGCGCCCAGTAGATCCACGCCATGCGTGGATGCTGTTGCCGTTGATCTTGACCTTCCAGTCCGCCTTGAGCGAGCCGAGCACCGCAGGTCCGGCGAGGGCGAAGAGGTGCGGGTGTCTGAGCGCAGCGAGTTCCCGCGCCGTCCCTCGACGGACCGAGGAGCGCAGGGCACCGGCGTGCGAAGCACGCCGGCTCGCGGCCGGCGGAGCGTTTCTTTGGTTACTTTCTTGATGGCGCACATCCATGTGCGCCACCCTACGGGCCGGCTACGCCGTTCCACGCTGCTCCTGCAGCGTGGTGCACGAGCAAAGAAAGTGACACCCCCTCCGCGGTCGCGGAAACAATCCGCCGGGCAGCGCCCGGCGCTACCAGTGCGTCGGCGCACGCCCCTACAACCATCCCTTCTGCCGCGCCAGCCGGTACGCCTCGATCCGGTTGGCCACCCCCAGCTTGCCGATGCACTCGGACAGGTAATTGCGCACCGTGCCATGCGACAACCCCAGCTGCTCGGCAATCTCGCTGGCGGTACGGCCCTCGCCCGCCAGCCGCAGCACGCGGCGCTCGCGATCGGTCAGCGGGTCGGCCTGCGACCACGCATCCAGTGCCAGCTGCGGGTCGATCGCGCGGATGCCCTGCTTCACCTTGCGCAGGGCATCGGCCAGGTTCTCGGCCGGTGCGTCCTTCAGCAGGTAGCCCAGCACGCCCGCTTCCAGCGCGCGGCGCAGGAAACCGGCACGGGCGAAGGTGGTCACGATCACGACCTTGATCGGCAACTCGTGGCGGGCGATGCGCTGGGCCAGTTCCAGCCCGGACAGGCCAGGCATTTCGATGTCAGTGACCAGAATGTCCGGCTGCAGCTGCTGCAGCATGCGCCACGCCGCCTCGCCGTCAGCAGCGCTGCCCAGCACCTCGATGTCCGGCTCCAGGCCCAGCAGCGCCGACAATGCACCGCGCACCATCGCCTGGTCTTCGGCAAGCAGGATGCGGATCATGCGGCACCATCCCGTGCCAATGATGCTGACGACAGCGGCGTGGTCGCGGCCACCAGTGGCACGCGCACGGTCACTAGGGTGCCTTCGCCGCGCGGCGACTGCAGTGACAACTGGCCGCCCAGCGCCATCGCCCGTTCGCGCATGCCACACAATCCGTTGCCCTCGGCCTGTACGCCACCGCGGCCGTCATCGCGTATCTGCATCACCAACTGTCGTTCCTCAAGCATGAAATCCACCTGCACCCGGGTCGCCTGTGCGTGGCGCACGATGTTGGTCGCAGCCTCGCGCAGCACCAGCGCCAGCCCACGTTCCACTTCGACCGGCATCGGCGGCGGCGGTGTGTACTGCAGGTGTACCTGCTGGCATTCCAGCAGCAGGCGCGCCGAGGCCAGCTCGCCAGCCAGGTCGCTGGCGCGGATGCCGGTCACCGCACTGCGCACCTGGGCCAGCGCCTCGCGGGCGATCGCCTCGGCTTCGCCGATCTCCTGCCGCGCGCGCGCGTCATCACGGTCGTACAGCTTGCGCGCCAGTTCCAGCTTCAGCGTGATCAGCGACAGCGTGTGGCCCAGCAGGTCATGCAGATCGCGGCCGATACGCTCGCGCTCGGCGGTGGTGGCCAGCCGCCGCACCTCGTCCTGGGACAGCTGCAGGGCAACGTCCCGTTGATGGCTCAAGGCCTCCACGTTCACCACCAGGCCGACGATGAACGACACGGCCGGCATCCACACCATGGCTTGCCACGGATAACCGACGTAGAGTGCAGCGCCGCAGAACAACAGGTTCAGGCCGGTGAGCTGCAACAGGTACACCCACCAGCCGCCACGGCTGCTCATGCGGATCATCACGCAACCGAACACGAAGTAGCTCAGTCCCGACGGATACCACGGCAGCAGCACCAGGGCCATCAGGATCATGCCCAGCGCATAGCGCCATGCGTGGTGCCGTGGCGCCAGCATCACCTTCGCATAGAGCAGCAGGAACAGCGGATAGCTGGCCACGGTCAGCAGCAGCCAGCGCACCGTGAAGCCATTGCCGAGCACCGGGGTGAGGAAGATCCAGACCGACCACAGCAGGTGGATCGCACCGCTCCAGGGCGACTTGCCACGCCGCAGCAGGTCGGCCACCGCCGAGTCCGGCGCGGGGCGCAGCAGGGACGCAAGCCAGCTCGACGACACGGAAGAATCCAGGCGGGAATGATCGCTGCCGATCATGCCAGTTCAGCCGATCCGGCGCAGGCGGCGGCGCGCCAGCAGCAGCGCCACCACCGTGACCGCCAGCAGCACCAGCAGGTGGCCAGCCATGCTGCCCACCGACGGCAGCCCGACCACCGGCAGCGCCAGCTGCGCCAGATGCCAGGTTGGCCACAGCGGTGCCATCATCGAGAACACCTTGGGCAGCGCCGACAACGGCAGCCACAGGCCCGACAGCAGGGCCAGCGGCAGGTAGACCAGGTTGACCATCGCCGGCGCCGCGCTGGCACTGACATGACTGCCGATCAGCAGGCCGATCGCCCCCAGCGGCAGCGCTGCCAGGCCCGCCACCGCCAGCAGCTGCAGCATCTGCACTGCCTGCAGCTGCACGCCACCCAGCGCGCGCGCCACCCCGATCAACAGGGCGGCTACCAGCAACGCGAACATCACGGCCATCGCCAGTCGCGCCAGCAACGGTGCCGCCGCCGGCATCGGCAGCGCTCGCTTGAGGGTCAGCAGGCCGCTTTCTCGGTCCAGCGCCAGCTGCACGCCGAAGCCGAACAGGGCCGGGGCCATCGCACCGAACACGCAGTAGGTGGCCAGCAGGTAGAGCGGTGCATGGCCGCGGCCCAACAGCACGCCGAACAACAGGTAGAACAGCACCGGGAACAGCAGCGAAGGCACCGCGAAGGCGGGTGTACGCCAGGCGCGGCGCAGCTCGGCCACCAGTTCAGCGCCGTACGGGCGCAAGGCCTGGCGCCACGCCGATACCGGCGCGGGTGTGGTGCCGGTACGGGTCATCGTGTTCATGCGGCCTCCCGGGTCATGTCGAGGAAAGCGTCGGCCAGTGCCGCGCCCTGTACTTCCAGCTCACGCAGCTGTGCATCGGCGGCCAGCAGGCGCGCCACCACCGGCTCGGCCGGGCTCGCCAGCAACTGCAGGTGCTCGCCATCACGCTGCACCTGCTGCACGCCCGGCCACTGCTGTACCTCTTCAACAGTCAACACGCTGCGGCAGCGGATGCGGCGCGGCCGATCGGCCAGGCGCAGCTCGCTCAACGGTGCATCGGCCAGCACCCTGCCCTGCTCCAGCACCAGCACCTGCTGCGCCAGCGCTTCGGCCTCTTCCAGATAGTGGGTGGTCAGCAGCACGCCGCAGCCTTCGGCCACCAGCTGCCGGATCGCCTGCCACATCGCCTGCCGCGCCTGGATGTCCAGACCGGTGGTGGGCTCGTCCAGGAACAGCACGCGCGGGCGGCCACACAGCGCGATGGCGAACTGCACCGCGCGCTGCTGGCCACCGGACAGCTGACCGTAGCGACGGCCTGCCAGTGCCTGCAGGCCTGCGCGCTGCAGCACCTCCTGCAGCGGCATCGGGTCCGGATAGCAGGCGCTGGCCTGCGCCACCAGTTCGTCCGCCTGCAGCATCGGCGGCAGGCTGGTGCTCTGCAGCATCACGCCCAGACCGAGGCGGCTGCTGCGCTGCTGCGGGTCGCCACCGAGCAGCTCGACCTGGCCGGCATCGGCGCGGCGCAGGCCCAACAGCACGCTGATCGCGGTACTCTTGCCGGCACCGTTGCGGCCCAGCAATGCCAGCACCTGGCCAGCGCGGACCTGCAGGTCGATGCCCTGCAGGGCGGTATGGTCGCGGTAGCGCACCTGCACCTGCTGCAGGCGGGCCAGCGACGGGGCGATCGGATCCATGGGCGGTACCGGTAGCGGGGACGTTGCCATCCTGTGCCGCCGTGGTCACATTTCGCAGTTGCCGCCGTCAGTGTCATCGGATGACAGCTGTCACTGCCGTCATCGCTGTGCCTGCCTTCATGCTGTGCCGCACGCTCCACCGCCGGAACCGCCGCCGTCCGCGCTTCCGGCCACACCCGCCCGAACGCCTGTGATGGAACGAATGAACGCTTCTGCCGAGCTGTTGAAGGAACTCCGTATCGACCGCAAGTCGCCGCCGCCCGCCTCCGGTGGTGGCAGCAATGGTGGTGGCCGTCGTTGGCTGTGGATCGCGATCATCGTGGTCGTGCTGCTGATCGCCGCTGCCGTGGCCTTCCTGTTCGGCCGCGCGCCGGCCGTGGAAGTGGAAACCGCGCCCGCAGTGGCCATCCAGCAGGGCAGCGCCAGCAGTTCGGTGCTCGATGCCAGTGGCTACGTGGTCGCCCGGCGCATGGCCACGGTCTCGGCCAAGATCACGGGCAAGGTGCGCGAGGTGATGATCGAGGAAGGCATGCGGGTCGAAGCCGGCCAGGTGATGGCCACCCTGGATCCGATCGATGCCGATGCGCAGCGCAGCCTGTATGCCTCGCAGTTGCAGGCCGCGCGCAGCCAGGTGGCCGGGCTGGAGGCACAGCAGAAGCAGGCCGCCGCCGAAGCCAGCCGCCTGCAGGCGCTGGTCGGCCAGCAACTGGTGTCACGTTCGCAGTACGACCAGGCCGTGGCCCAGCGTGACAGCCTGCGTGCGCAGCTGGAAACGGCCCAGCGCAACGTCAAGGTCGCCAACGACCAGCTCGCCATTGCCGATCTGGGCGTGGACAACAACATCGTGCGCGCGCCGTTCTCCGGCGTGGTCACCGCCAAGGCCGCGCAGCCGGGCGAAATCGTTTCGCCGCTGTCGGCGGGCGGTGGTTTCACCCGTACCGGCATCGGCACCATCGTCGACATGGACTCGCTGGAGATCGAAGTCGAGGTCGGCGAGGCCTTCATCGGCCGCGTGCAACCGAAGATGCCGGTGGAAGCCACGCTCAACGCTTATCCGGAGTGGAAGATTCCGGGCGAGGTGATCGCCATCATCCCCACTGCCGACCGCGGCAAGGCCACGGTGAAGGTGCGCGTGGCGCTGAAGGTGAAGGACCCGCGCATCGTGCCGGAGATGGGCGTGCGGGTCAGCTTCCTGGAGCAGGCGCAGCCGCAGGCGGCCGCCAAACCGCAGGGCGTGCGCGTGCCGGCTGGCGCGGTGGTCCAGCGCGAGGGCGCCTCGGTTGCCTTCGTACTGGGCGACCAGAGCCGCGTGCAGCAGCGCACGGTCGAGGCCGGCCAGGCGATGGGCAAGGACCGCCAGATCCTCAAGGGCGTCAGCGCGGGTGAGTCGGTGGTGGTGAACCCGCCGGACACCCTGCGCGATGGCGCCAAGGTGCAACAGAAACAAGCGCAGTAACGGCCTGGCGCCCATGGGCGCCGCCGGCAACACCGCTCGACGCACGCCTGCGGCCACCGCAGGTGCGCTTCCCCGTTTCCCGCCTTCCGTGGAGAACCACCCATGTCGACCCTGGTTTCACTGCGCAACATCACCAAGACCTACCAGCGTGGCCCCGAGAAAGTGCAGGTGCTGCACGGCATCGACCTGGACATCGCCAGCGGCGACTTCGTCGCGCTGATGGGCCCGTCCGGCTCGGGCAAGACCACCCTGCTCAACCTGATCGGCGGCCTGGACAACCCCAGCGGCGGCGAGATCAGCATCGAAGGCGAGCGCATCGACCAGATGAGCGGCGGCCAGCTGTCGACCTGGCGCAGCCACCACGTCGGCTTCGTGTTCCAGTTCTACAACCTGATGCCGATGCTGACCGCGCAGAAGAACGTGGAGCTGCCGCTGCTGCTGACCCATCTCAATGCCGCGCAGCGCCGCCGCAATGCCGAGATCGCGCTGACCCTGGTCGGCCTGGCCGACCGCCGCAGCCATCGCCCCAATGAACTGTCCGGCGGCCAGCAGCAGCGCGTGGCGATCGCGCGGGCGATCGTCTCCGACCCGACCTTCCTGATCTGCGACGAACCCACCGGCGACCTCGACCGCCAGTCCGCCGAGGAGATCCTCGGCCTGCTGCAGCAGCTCAACCGCGAACACGGCAAGACCATCATCATGGTCACCCATGACCCGAAGGCCGCCGAGTACGCCACGCACACGGTGCACCTGGACAAGGGCGAGCTGGCCGACGCGCCGCTGGCCCACTGACGGAGGCCACGGCGATGAAATACTTCTCGTTGGTGTGGGCGCAGCTGTTCCGCAGCCGCACGCGCACCCTGTTGACCCTGCTGTCGGTGGTGGCCGCGTTCCTGCTGTTCGGCATGCTCGACTCGGTGCGCGTGGCGTTCTCGTCCGGCGGCAGCGTGGAAGGCGCCAATCGCCTGGTGGTGGCCTCGCGGCTGTCGATCACCCAGTCGCTGCCGATCCGCCTGGAAACCCAGATCCGCCAGGTGGCCGGCGTGCGCGACGTGGCCTACGGCATGTGGTTCGGCGGCATCTACCAGGATCCAAAGAACTTCTTCCCGAACTTCTCGGTGTCGCCCAACTACTTCGATGTCTACCGCGAACTGCAGATCGATCCGGCACAGCTGGAGGACTGGAAGCAGACCCGCACCGGCGCCATCGTGGGCGAGACCCTGGCCAAGCAGTTCGGCTGGAAGATCGGCGACACCATCCCGTTGCAGGCCACGATCTTCCCGCGCGGCGGCAGCAACGACTGGCCGCTGGAACTGAAGGGCATCTACCGTTCCAAGGACCGAGCGCTGGCGGCCAACGAAGAACGCCAGTTGATGATGAACTGGAAGTACTTCGATGAATCCAACGACTACATCAAGAACCAGGTGAGCTGGTACACGGTGACGCTGGACAACCCGGATCATTCCTCGCGGGTAGCGCAGGCCATTGATGCAATCTCGGCCAACTCCGACCACGAGACCAAGACCCAGACCGAGTCGGCGTTCCAGCAGGCCTTCGTCAAGCAGTTCGCCGACATCGGCATGATCGTCACTTCAATCATGGGCGCGGTGTTCTTCACCCTGCTGCTGCTGACCGGCAACACCATGGCGCAGGCGGTGCGCGAACGCGTGCCGGAGCTGGCCACGCTGAAGACGCTGGGCTTCAAGGACAGCACCGTGCTGACCCTGGTGATGGTGGAGTCGGTGCTGCTGATCGGCCTGGGCGGCCTGATCGGCATGGGCCTGGCCGCACTGATCCTGCCGGCGATCGGCCCGAAGAGCATGGGCATGCTGCCGCCACACGTACCGACGCCGACCTGGCTGATGGGGCTGGGCCTGATCGTGGTGATCGGCATCATCGTCGGGTTGTTGCCGGCGCTGCGTGCCAAGCGCCTGAAGATCGTCGACGCACTGGCCGGCCGCTGAGGAGGACACCGACATGTTCAAGAGCAAACTCAAGAAATGGCTGGGCAACGGCCTGACGGTGCTGCTGCTGGTGATCGGCCTGGTGCTGTGGATCAGCCTGCCGTGGGTCGGCGTGCTGGCCGTGGCCGTGCTGGTGGCACTGTGGCTGCTGCTGACCCGTGGCGGACGGTTGGCGCTGGCCGCCACCCGCATCGGCGTGGCCAGCCTGCCGCAGCGCTGGGGCGCGTCCTCGGTGATCGTGGTCGGCATCGCCGGCGTGGTCGGCGTGCTGGTGGCGATGCTGGCGATGGGCGAAGGCTTCCAGGCCACGCTCAACAACACCGGCGACGACACCACCGCCATCGTGCTGCGCGGCGGCTCGCAGGCCGAGACCAACTCGGTCATCACCCGCGAGCAGGTGCCGACGTTGTCCACCCTGCCCGGCATCAGCCGCGATGGCGAAGGCCGGCCGCTGCTGTCGCCGGAGCTGTCGCAGGTGGTCAACCTGGTGTCGAAGTCCGACGGCACCGACGTCAACGCGCAGTTCCGCGGCGTTGGTCCGCAGGCCTGGGCCGTGCATGACAAGGTCAAGATCATCGAAGGCCGCAAGTTCGCAGCCGGCCTGCGCGAGATCGTGGTCGGCCAGGGTGCCAAGGGCCAGTTCCGCGACATGGACGTGGGCAGGACGCTGACCCTGGGCAACCAGACCTGGACCGTGGTCGGTGTGTTCGCCACCGGCGATGCGCACGATTCGGAGCTGTGGACCGACGCCGATACGCTGGCCACCACCTACCAGCGCAGCGCCTGGCAGTCGATCAGCGTGCGTACCGATGGCAAGGCCGGCTTCGAGCAGTTCAAGGCAGCGGTCGCCGCCGACCCGCGCCTGAAACTGGACGTGGAAACCACCCGTGTCTACTACAGCAAGCAGGGCGGCGGGCTGACCAAGCTGATCGACATCCTCGGCAAGGTGATCGGCACGATCATGGCGGTGGGTGCAGTGTTCGGCGCACTCAACACCATGTACGCGGCCGTGGCCACCCGTGCGCGCGAGATCGCCACCATGCGCGCGATCGGCTTCCGCGGCCTGCCGGTGGTGACGGCGGTGATGCTGGAGACCATGCTGCTGGCGTTGCTGGGTGGCCTTCTGGGGTGTGCGGTGGCGTGGCTGCTGTTCAATGGCTACAGCGTGTCCACCATCGGCAGCAACTTCAGCGCGGTGGTGTTCAAGTTCCATGTGTCGCCGGAACTGCTGTGGACCGGACTGAAATGGGCGCTGGGCATCGGCCTGGTCGGCGGCCTATTCCCGGCGCTGCGCGCGGCCCGTTTGCCGATCACCACGGCGTTGCGCGAAACCTGAGCATCACACAGCGGTGGACTGCGCATCACGCAGGGGACGGAGCGAAGGCTCCGTCCCTTTTCTTTTGCGCGTCATCCACGCTTGGTGGTGAGCCAGGACGTCCAGTAGATCCACGCCGTGCGTGGATGGATGCCGGCGCACGCGCACGGCTACAGATTGCGGGAAATACGCCGCTATCGATGCCTCTGCCCATCGAAAGCGCAACGCGCGTGACGTTGCGCACATCCCATCTGTGGATTGTTGGTTGCGATTCATTTTCGCGCACATCCGCGGCGCAGAGGCAAACAGTTACGAATGGAAACATTCTAGAATCGCCCCCCCACGTTGGTTTGCAGCACCCCACGCGTCCATAGAACGGGCGCTTGTTTTTCCTGAAACACGAGATTTCACGGATGTCCCTGAAAACCAATCCGCTGCGCAACGCGATCGTCATCGCGCTGGCCGCCAGCTGCACCACCCCCGCCTTCGCACAGAGCGCCGGCGATACCCCGACCAACCTCGATCGCATCGAAATCACCGGCTCGCGCATCCGCCAGGCCAGTGTCGAGACCGCACAGCCGGTCGTCGCGCTCAGCCGCGCCGAGATCGAGAAGAAGGGTTACATCAACGTCGCCGACATCCTGCAGGACGTCACCGCCGCCGGCGCACCGAGCCTGAGCCGCTCGTCGTCGCTGAGTTCTTCGCGCGACTTCGGCGGCACGTACGTCAGCCTGCGCAACCTCGGCCCGGAGCGCAGCCTGGTGCTGATCGACGGCCGCCGCATGGGCGTCAGCGCCGGTGGCTACTCCGACCTGGCTTCGATTCCCTCGGCGATTGTCGAGCGCGTGGAAGTGCTCACCGATGGCGCGTCCGCGCTGTACGGCTCGGACGCCATCGCCGGTGTGGTCAACATCATCACCCGCAAGAACTTCGACGGTGGCGAAGCCAGCGTCTACGTCGGCCAGTACGGTGAAGGTGACGGCCAGAAGCGCTCCTACAGCGCCACCTTCGGCAAGACCTTCGACCGCGGCTGGTTCAGCGTCGGCGCCGAGCGCACCAAGGAAGACGAGATCCTCGGCAGCGAGCGCGAGTTCAGCCGTTACCCGGGTGGCCCGCGCCATCCCGACGACGTCAAGGCACTGAACCAGACCACGCAGTGGGGCAGCGTCACCGTCGACGGCAAGTCGCTGACCGTGGGCCCGGGCGGCGACCCGAGCCAGAAGGGCAATTTCCACACGCCCAATCCGGCCGATGGTGCCAACACCAAGACCAACATGAGCCTGCTGAGCGGCCTGGAGCGCACTTCGGTGTTCGCCAACGGTGGCTTCTCGATCACCGATGACCTGCGCATCGTGGCCGACGCGCTGTACAGCAAGCGCGAGTCGACCAAGCACCTGGCCGGCTACCCCTACTCGGTGTCCACCGCACAGGCGCGCAACGGTTCCCGTGCTGCCCTGTCCAAGGACAGTGCGTTCAACCACTGGGGCCAGGACGTGCTGTTCTCGCACCGCACCGAAGAAATGCCGCGTGCGACCGAGAACAACCTGGACACCAAGCGCGCCAGCATCGGCCTGGAAGGCAGCTTCGAAACCGGTTCGCGTTACTGGGACTGGAACGTCAGCTACATGTACAACCGCAATGAAGGCGAGCGCATCGGTACCGGCAGCATGTACCAGCCGCACGTCGACCTGGCGGTCGGCCCATCCTTCATGGATGGCACCGTGGCACGCTGCGGCAGCCCGGGCGCCGTGATCGCCGGCTGCGTGCCGTGGAACCCGGCCGCGCCGATGGGCTATGCGGGCCCGGGCTCGCTGAGCAACCAGGACGTGCAGGACTACCTGTTCACCCGCTTCGTCGACAAGATGAAGAGCACCACGAAGGTTGCCAGCGCCAACATCTCCGGTTCGGTGTTCACCCTGCCGGCCGGCGACGTGATGGCCGCGATGGGCTTTGAGCACCGCAACGAAGAAGCCAGCTACACCCCGGACCTGATGGTGCAGAAGGGCCAGATTGCCGGCACCACCGGCCAGCCGACCCGTGGCGACTACTCGCTCAACGAGGTCTACCTGGAGCTGCAGGTACCGCTGCTGGCCGACATGCCGTTCGCGCGTGAACTGTCGCTGGACCTGGCCGGCCGCTACACCGACTACAACACCTTCGGTTCGACCACCAACAGCAAGTTCGGCCTGAAGTGGAAGCCGATCGACAGCCTGCTGGTGCGCGCGACCTACGGCACCGGCTTCCGTGCGCCGACCGTGGACGACCTGTACGGCGGTGCGGTGAAGAGCCGTGATTCGTTCACCGATCCGTGCGATACCTCGTTCGGCATCGCTGCCAGCAGCGCGACCGTGGCCGCACGCTGCCAGGCGCTGAAGGTGCCGGCGGACTTCCGCCAGCAGACCGCGTCGGAAGGCAACGTCGCCAACCGTCCGGGCCAGCAGGGCATCGCCGATTTCGACTCCGGTTCCAATGCGAACCTGAAGCCGGAAACCGCCAAGACCTGGACCGTGGGCCTGGTGTACAGCCCCGAGTTCGTGCCGGGCCTGGACGTCAGCCTGGACTGGTGGAAGATCCGCATCGACAACGCGATCGTGGGTGAGTCGGCCACCGACATCCTCAACCAGTGCTACGTGCAGGGCGTGGATTCGGCGTGCGGCCGCTTCACCCGTTCCACCAGCGCCAAGACGCTGGGTCAGGTGACGTCGCTGGACCGCTCGCTGGTCAATGCGGGCTACCGCGAAACCGCCGGCTACGACTTCAGCCTGCGTTACCGCCTGCCGGAAACCGCGTTCGGCCGCTTTGCCGCAACCTGGAACACCACCTACACCGACTACCTGGAGCAGCGCAACGACAGCGCCGCCACCACGCCGGTGGAGCAGAAGACCGGCTGGCAGGGCAACTTCCGCGTGCGTTCGACCTTCAACCTGGATTGGCAGTACGGCGACCTGGGCATCGGCTGGACCGCCCGCTACTACTCGGGCATGAAGGAAGCCTGCTCGTATGACCTGGCCGGTGGCCCGGACTGCAACATGGCCGGCTTCGTCTCGCCGTACACCGATGCGCAGCCGAGCCGCAAGGTGGGCTCCAACACCTTCCACGACCTGCAGGTGCGTTACAGCCTGCCGTGGGACGGCACCGTGTCGCTGGGCGTGAACAACGTCTTCGACCACCAGGGTCCGATCATGTACAGCCAGCCGAACAGCAGCTTCACCTACTACGGTGGCTTCGACATCGGTCGTTTCATGTACATGAAGTACCAGCAGCGCTTCTAAGCCTGCAACCGCGTTCCCGCCACCGCCATCTCTCTCTCCTGGCGGTGGATGGAAGCAGAACGGCGCCCTTCGGGGCGCCGTTCTTTTTTTCGGGAAGCGGGGTCGGATCCCTTCGCCCTGCGAAGGGCTCTGACCCCACGCGACGGATAGAACAGGGTCAGAGCCCTCCGCGTTGCGGAGGGATCCGACCCCGCAGCCCCGCCGGCGCTAGCGCTTGGCGCGCATCGTGCGGATGTTGTCACCGACGAACAGGATCAGGCCGGCCCAGATCGCGGCGAAGCCGATCGCCTTGGCAGTATCGAACGCTTCGTGGAAGAAGAACACGCCCAGCAGCAGCTGCAGGCTCGGCGCGATGTACTGCAGGATGCCGACCAGCGACAGCGGGATGCGCTTCACGCCGTAGGCGAAACCGATCAGCGGCACTGCGGTCACTGCGCCACCGAAGATCAGCAGCAGGTCATTGCGCCAGCCCCAGCCGTGGAAGAACGCGCCGCCATGGCCGTTTTCCGCCCAGATCGCGAAGGCCAGCGCCGGCAGGAACAGGTACATGCTCTCCACGCCCAGGCCGGCCACCGGATCGACCGAGACCAGCTTGCGCAGCAGGCCATACAGGCCGAACGAACAGGCCAGGCCCAGCGCGATCCACGGCGGCGTACCCGCGTCGATGGTCAGCCAAGCCACGCCCACCGCCGCCATCGCCACCGCCACCCACTGCAGGCGCCGCAGCCGCTCCTTCAGCACCAGCACGCCCAGCAGCACGTTCACCAGCGGGTTGATGAAGTAGCCCAGGCTGGTCTCGATCACATGGCCGGCGTTGACCGCCCAGATGTACAGGCCCCAGTTGAACGCGATGGTCAGGCTCGACACCAGCAGGATCGGCAGCGCGCGCGGCTGCGCGGCGATCTTCTGCCACCAGCCCAGGCGCGAGCTGATCAAGAGCCAGCCCAGCACCATCACGGTGCTCCAGATGATGCGGTGGGCGATGATCTGGAACGAGGGTACCTCGTTGAGCAGGTGCCAATAGACCGGCACCAGGCCCCAGATCACGAAGGTGGATGCGGTGACCAGCAGGCCCCGGCGTTGTTCTTTCTCGTCCATGCTCACTTCTTTCTCGTCCTTGCCATTGTCAGCACCACCACACCCAGGAGAATCACCGCCATCGCCAGCAGGTCGCGCCAGCCGAAGCGCTCGCCGTTGAGCAGCGCGCCCAGCAGCACCGCGATCACCGGATTGACGTACGCATAGCTGCCGGCCAGCGCCGGCCGCACGTTCTGCAGCAGCCAGACGTAGGCGGTGAAGGCAACGATGGAACCGAACACGCACAGGTAGGCCATCGCCAGCAGGCCACCGGTATCGGGCAGCGTGGTCGGGCGCTCGCCGACCGCCAGGCCGATCAGCACCAGCAGCACGCCACCGCAGATCATCTGCCCGGCGGCGGTCATGAACGGGCCCGGCAGGTCCAGGCCGCGCGCCCACACCGAACCGAAGGCCCAGCCGATCGGCGCGATCAGCAGCAGCACCAGCCCGGTCGGCGAGGCCGTCAGGCTGCTGCCGGCGTTGAGCCAGACTACGCCGAGGAAGCCGATGGCGATGCCCAGCCACTCACCGCGGCTGGCATGCTGCCCGCGCAGCGCCGAGAACAGCGCCATCCACAGCGGCACCGAGGCCACTGCTGTCGCGGCCAGGCCCGAGGACACCTCACGCTCGGCCAGCACCACCATGCCGTTGCCCAGCACCAGCATGGTCACGCCCATCACCACCAGGTTGCGCCACTGCCGCAGGGTCGGGTTCGGCATCTTCCAGAACAGACGCAAGGCCAGGAACATCAGGCCACCGGCAATGATGAACCGGCTGCCGGAAACCATCGTCAGCGGCAGCGCGCCGCCGTGCAGGGCCTTGGCGATGCCCAGGTAGGTCGAGCCCCAGACCACGTAGACCAGCAGCAATGCCAGCGCGACAAGGCCACCCCGGGGGGCAGCCGCAGACGAAGAGGGGGGAACCGACATGACACACCAGGGAGCCGGGGGAAGGCGGATTCTAGGACGTTTTGAGTATGGTCCGGCACCCCGGACGGTGGCACGCTGTCATCCATCCATGCACCCTGCTCTGGTCTGCTACCCCGTGTTGACGGCCGATGCAGTACCAAGAGGGCTGCCCGGCCGCGCCGCCCCAAGGCCGGGCGCCGTTTTCCCTGCGCACGGACGCGCCGCATCGAGGATTCCCACCCAGATGAGCACCACGTCCCAACCTGCCGTACCCGCGAACGACCGCGCTGCCCTGCGCAGGTCGATCTCCAACACCCTCAAAGGCTCCGCCGGCAACCTGGTGGAGTGGTATGACGTCTACGTGTACTCGGTGTTCGCCGTGTACTTCGAATCGCAGTTCTTCTCGCCGGACGACAAGAACTCCACGATGTACGTGTGGGCGATCTTCGCCGCCACGTTCCTGATGCGCCCGATCGGTGCCTGGTTCTTCGGCCGCTTCGCCGACCGCCACGGCCGTCGGTTGGCGCTGACTGTCTCGGTCACGCTGATGGCGCTGTGCTCGTTCCTGATCGCCATCACCCCCACCGCCGCCAGCATCGGCATCTGGGCCGCAGTCATCCTGTTGTTCGCGCGCCTGCTGCAGGGCTTCGCCACCGGCGGCGAGTACGGCGCCAGCGCCACCTACATGTCAGAGGCCGCCATTCCCGGCCGTCGCGGCTTCCTGTCCTCCTTCCACTACGTCACCCTGGTCGGCGGCCATGTGCTGGCCCAGCTGACCCTGCTGCTGATGCTGACCTTCTGGGGCAAGCCGGAGATCTCGGAGTGGGGCTGGCGCATCGCCTTCGGCATCGGTGGCATCGCCGCGGTGGTGGTGTTCTGGCTGCGCCGCGGCATGGACGAATCGCTGTCGGAGTCGTCGATCGAAGCTGCGCGCGAGGGCAAGGCGCAGAAATCCGGCTCGATGTACGAGCTGTTCGTGCACCAGTGGCGGCCGCTGCTGCTGTGCTTCCTGATCACCGCCGGTGGCACCGTGGCCTTCTACACCTACTCGGTGAACGGCCCGAAAATGATCCAGAGCGCATTCGCGGGCAACGACCCGATGACCGGCACCCTGATCAACCTGGGCGTGCTGGCGTTCCTGATGGTGCTGCAGCCGGTCGGCGGCTGGCTGTCGGACATCATCGGCCGCAAGACCCTGCTGGTGTTCTTCGGTGTCGGCGGCGTGCTGTACAGCTGGTACCTGATCACCCAGCTGCCGCACCAGCACGACGCCACGCTGGCGTTCCTGACCCTGGCACTGGCCTTCGTCATCCTCACCGGCTACACCTCGATCAATGCCGTGGTAAAGGCCGAGCTGTTCCCCACCCACGTGCGTGCGCTGGGCGTAGGCCTGGGTTACGCGCTGGCCAACTCGCTGTTCGGCGGCACCGCCCCGCTGCTGTACCAGGGCGCGCTGAAGACCGGCCACGTCGACTGGTTCGCCATCTACGTGACCGCAACGATCGCGGTATCGTTGGTGGTCTATGTGTTCTTCCTCACCAACAAGGGCCCGAACTGGCTCGACGGCACCCGCAAGTAAGCGCGTTGCCGTGATCGCGGCCACCGGTGCACTGCCGGTGGCCGCTGCATCTCCCGCCACGCCACTGATGTGGATCGCGGCGGCGCTGGCCGCAGCCACGGCACTGGCCTGGCTGCTGCGCCGCCCCAACGCACAGGCCGCATGGCCACGCACCGGCTTCGGGGTCGCCCTGCTGGTGTTCTGCGCCGCGCTGGCGCTGCAGCTGGCGGTGGACCTGGGCAGCGGCCACAGCTCGCTGCAACTGCGCCTGCATCGCGGCATCAATGCAGGGTCGCCGGTTGGCCTGCGCACGATGGTGGCGTGCTATCTGGCAGCGCTCGCGGCCGCCGGCTGGGGCGCATGGACGCTGCTGCGCCGGCGCAGGTAGTGCCGGCCGCTGGCCGGCAATCGGCAATCGGCAATCGGCAATCGGTAGAGTCGACTGTTGGTCGACTGCTCTCTCTGTCGGCACCGGAAAACCCGCGCTGCGCGCGATAGTCGACTGGCAGTCGACTCTACCCCCGGCGGAATGACATGACACCCCGCCGGTCCCGAGCCTCAGCGGCGGGCCGCTTCGCTCTTGTCGCGCGCGCCGCGGAACTCCGATTCCTTCTCCCACGTCGGCCAGCGGCGGCTGTTGGCCAGCTCGGCACCCAGGTCGTAGACCAGCAGAGTGTCAGCCGCGTGGCCGCTCGGATCCCAGCTCGGGGTCCAGGCATCGCAGGCCTGGTGGTAGCAGTCGGCGAAATACTTCTCGCGCAGCGCGCGGCCGGCTTCAACGCCGCCGTCCAGCTTGTCCAGGCCCGGGCCGATGGTGATCGCCGGCACGCCCAGGCGGGCAAAGGCGAAGTGGTCGGCGCGGTAGAAGAAGCCGGCCTCCAGGTTCGGGTCCGGGCTGTAGCTGCGACCGCGGGCCTTGGCCACGCGTTCCAGGTCGCCTTCCAGCGACACCCGGCCCTTGCCCCACGAAGCGATGTCGCGGGTCGCGCCATCCGGGCTGAACATCTCGATGTTCAGCACTGCAGCGGTCTTGTCCAGCGGCGCCAGCGGATGCGCGGCGTAGTAGCTGGCGCCCAGCAGGCCCTTCTCTTCGGCGGTGAGGGCCACGAAGTACAGCGTGCGCTGCGGCTGCGGGCCGGCGGCGAACACGCGGCCCAGTTCCAGCACCGTGGCCACGCCGGTGGCGTTGTCGATCGCACCACGGCGGATGCGGTCGCCCTTGGCGTCGGCCTGGCCGATACCGAACGCATCCCAGTGCGCGGAGAAGATCACGGCCTCGTCGGCGTGTTCACCACCGGGCAGCTTGGCCACCACGTTGCGGGTCACCACCTGCTCGCGCTTGAGCGCGAAATCCACGCTCAGCTTCGCGTTGTCCAGTGCCACCGGGCGGAAGTCCACACGCATCGCCTTGCGCTTCTCGGCATCGAAGTCGAGGCCGGCGTCGGCGAAGATCGCCTCGGCAAGTTCGCGCTGCATCCAGCCACGCAGCGGCGTGTGCTGCGCCATCGCCTCGGCCTGGCCGCGTTCGATGTCGAACAGCGGCGAGGTGCCCGAGCTCTTCACAGTGGCCCAGCCATAGGCGGCCGGCGCGGTCTCGTGCACGATCAGCACACCCTCGGCACCACGGCGCGCGGCTTCCTCGAACTTGTAGGTCCAGCGGCCGTAGTAGGTCACCGCCTTGCCATCGAACGCGCCCGGCGCATCGGCTTCGAAATCGGCGTCGTTGATCAGCACCACGGCGATCTTGCCGTGCAGGTCCACGTCCTTGTAATCGTTCCAGTGGCGTTCCGGTGCGTCGATGCCATAGCCGACGAACACCAGTGGCGCGTCTTTGATCTGCACGCGCTTGCGCGGCTGCAGGCTCTGCAGGGTCACGTCCACGCCGTTGGCCAGCGCGCGCTTGCCCTGCTTCAGCGACAGGCTGGCCTTGGCCGGGCCGTCCAGCTGCGCGCGCACCAGCGGCACCGGCTGCACCCAGCTGCCATCCACGCCACCCGGCTGCAGGCCGTAGCTGCGGAACTGCTCGATCAGGTACTGCACGGTGCGCTCTTCGCCTTCGGTGGCCGGCGCGCGGCCCTCGAACTCGTCCGACGCCAGCACCCGCACGTGACGCGACAGCGCCTGCGGATCGATGCCGCCACCCGGTAGATCGTTGGCCGCATGGGCCAGGCCCCCGACAAACAGGCAGGACGACAGCAGCAACACGCGCATCGGATTCACGGCAGTACCACGGCTAGCTTGGAAGTCACCAGAGTGTAACGTGGTCGTGACATCACGGCTCGGCTTGGGGCGGCGTCACCCGCGCATGGCGTGGATCTACCTGCTGATGCGATCCAGCCAGCAGGCCAGGCCCTGCGCGTTGAGTTCGATGTCCATCGCCAGAACAGCAGTCACCGCCGCATCGTCCAGCGCACAGCCATGCAGCTGTGCACGTTCCAGGTACAGCGCCTGCAGTGCAGCCAGCAGGCAGCGGTGACGGTCCGGCCGGCCATCGCACTGGCGGCCGATGGCGGCCATCGCATCGATCTGCTCGAACAGGTCGTCGGCCAGTTTCTCCACCGGTTCCACACGACCGTAGTGGGTCAGGTACATCGCCTGCGGGCCGTAGCCCAGCATGCGCCGGATCGAGGCCTTCATCGCTTCCGGGTCGAACTGTACCGGCGACGACGTCGGGAAGATGAAGGCACCTTGCGCGCTGTCCAGCTCGCGGTAGGAGATGCCGAAGGTATCGCCGGTGAACCAGCTGCGGCTGCGCGCATCCCACACGCAGTAGTGGTGCAGCGCGTGGCCCGGCGTGTGCAGCAGCGCCAGCTCGCGACCGGCCAGGTCGATACGGTGGCCGTCCTCGACCACCACCACACGATGTTCGGGAATGGCCTCGATACGACCATAGCTGCGCGCGATTTCCTCGGCACCGTACACCGCCGTGGCACCGGCAATCAGCCGGGTCGGGTCGATCATGTGCGGCGCACCGCGCGGGTGCAGCACTGCCTTTGCGTTGGGCAGCTGCTGCATCAGCAGGCCGGCGCCGCCGGCGTGGTCCAGGTGCACGTGCGTGAGCAGCAGCCAGTCCACCGCGTCAACGGCCAGACCCGCGTTGGCCAGCGCCTGCAGCATCGCCGGCACCGACAGGCCGGTGCCGCAGTCGACGAACGCGGCGCGGTCGTTTTCAACGATCAGATAGGCCGCGTCGAAGTCGGGACGCTGGAAGCCGGTATCGATGGTGTGGATGCTGGGGTCGGCGATCATCGGCACGCACCTGGCAGGATCGGGAACAGACGCCCATGGTAGGCGCGCGGGCGGTCCGGGTTCGATGCGGCTTTGGTCGGGTGGTGCCGGGTTGTGGCCGGGTAGAGTCGACTGTCAGTCGACTGTCGCGCGCAGCGCGGGCTTCCAGAAGAGCGGTCGACTCACAGTCGACTCTACCAAGGGCAAGCGCAGGCAAGGGCAAGCGCAGGCCAACCAACCGCAGGTCCATCGGGTGCGCAAGGGCCAGGTTCAGCGCAATGCGAACCGCGGCCGCAGCAGCAGGGCCAGCACCAGCACCGCCAGGAATGCGCCGTAGGCGTACAGCACCGCCAGTACCTGCGGCCAGATCGGGCCGGCGCCGGGCTGTGCCATGCCAAGTCGATACCCCCACAGCATCGAGGCGATGCTCAGGGCGAAGGCCAGCAGCAGGGTGGTGCCATCGAACAGGCGCCGCCGCGGCGTGCGCGGCTGGCGCGGGAACAGCCAGTACAGGCTGCCCAGCAGCAGGAACCAGGGCAGGAACAGCAGCAGCGACAACCAGGCCATCGCAGACTCCATGTCATCGCGCCGGAGGCGCGCGGACATCATGCCATGACCTTCGTTCGCGGGTAGTGCCGGCCGCTGGCCGGCATTTCCTATGCAGTTGCCGGCCAGCGGCCGGCACTACCCTTACGCTTCGCGCAGCATGGCCAGGGCCGCCAGCACGGCGTCCACTTCGGCTTCCAGCTTGAACAGTTCGCTCTGCAGCTGGTCACCCTGCTCCGCCTGCTTGATCACGGCAATCAACTGCCCCGCATCGCGCGGCGAATCGAAGCCTTCGCTCTGGATCAGCAGCGTGCCGTCACCGGCGGTCAGCTTGAAGTAGAAGCGGCCGTCCTTCTCGCGGTACTGCTTGAACAGTGGCGGTGCCACGCGGGCCACGCCGGCGTCCTCGCTGGCGATATCGCCTGCGGTGGACAGGTCACGCAGGCCCACGGCGTGGCGCAGCTCGTCCAGCAGCGGTGCCGCCAGCTGCTCGCGCAGCTGCTGGCCACGGCGCTTGAGCAGCGCCTCGATCTTCTCCGGCTCGGCCATCAGCGCGTTGTAGCGTTCGCGCAACGGCGACAGCTCGCTGTCGATGCGCTCGAACAGCTGCTGCTTGGCGTCACCCCAGCTGATGCCGGCGGCGAACGCCCTGGCGAATTCGGCGGTCTGTTCCGGGGTGGCGAAGGCCTGGTACATCTGGAACAGCGCAGAGCCCTCGGTGTCCTTCGGCTCGCCAGGTGCGCGCGAGTCGGTCAGGATCGAGAACACCAGCTTCTTCAGCTCCTCGCGCGGCACGAACAGCGGAATGGTGTTGTGGTAGCTCTTGCTCATCTTGCGGCCATCCAGGCCCGCCAGCGTCGCCACCTGCTCGTCGATCACCACGTCCGGCAGCGGGAAGTACTCCTTGCCATACACGTGGTTGAAGCGCTGGGCGAAGTCGCGCGCCATCTCGATGTGCTGGATCTGGTCACGGCCCACCGGTACCTGGTTGGCCTTGAAGATCAGAATGTCGGCGGCCATCAGCACCGGGTACATGAACAGGCCGGCGCTGACGCCTGCGTCCTCGTCCACGCCTTCCTCGCGGTTCTTGTCCACCGCCGCCTTGTAGGCGTGCGCGCGGTTGAGGATGCCCTTGCTGGCGATCGCGGTCAGGAACCACATCAGCTCGGTGGTCTCGCGGATGTCGCTCTGGCGGTAGAACCACACGTGTTCCGGGTCCAGGCCACAGGCCAGCCAGCTGGCCGCGATCTCCAGGGTCGCGCGCTGGGTGCGCTGCGGGTCCTGGGACTTGATCAGGCTGTGCAGGTCGGCCAGGAAGAAGAAGCTCTCGATCCCCGGCGCGCGGCTGGCCGCGATGGCCGGACGGATGGCGCCAACGTAGTTGCCCAGGTGGGGCGTGCCGGAGGGGGTGATGCCGGTAAGGACTCGGGTGGTCATGACTGCGTGGGGTAACCTTCGATGAACGGGGCCAGTTTACCTTGCACGCCACCAACCCCGTCAGGGCCTGCGGCGCGTTCATTCACGCAACCCCGCTGGAGACGCCCGATGAAACGCCTGCTGCCCCTGCTGTTGATCCTGCCCCTGGCCGGCTTCCGCCCCGCCCCGGTGCCGCCGCCGGCCTACGAGGGCGGCCCCGTGCGCATGTCTCTGGTCGACCGCGACCGCGGCACCGAATTGCGCAGCTACCCCGCCGAGGGCCAGCGCTGGGTGGCCGGCGAGCGCGGCCACCGCTACGCCGTGCGCCTGTACAACGACAGCCCGCGCCGGGTGCTGGTGGTGCTGTCGGTAGACGGCGTCAACGCCATCTCCGGCGAGGATGCCGATCCGTCGCAGACCGGCTACGTGCTCAACCCCGGCCAGCGCGCCGACATCACCGGCTGGCGCAAGAGCCAGGATGAAGTGGCGCAGTTCGTGTTCAGCAGCCCCAGCGGCAGCTATGCCAGCCGCACCGGTCGCCCGGACAACGTCGGCGTGGTCGGCGTGGCGGTGTTCGAGGAAGCGCGCCGCTGGCGTCCGGATCCGATCCTGCGCCGCAGCCTGCCGCTGCCGGCACCGGCCCCGACGGCCGAAGCGGCGGCCGATGCCAGCGCCAGCAACAGCCGCATCGAGGGCTATGCCAGCAAGTCACAGGCCCCTGGGCTGGGCACCGGCCACGGCGCACGCGAGCAGTCGTCGGTACGCGATACCGACTTCGAACGCGCCAGCCGCAGCCCGGCGCAGGTTCTGCAGCTGCGCTACGACAGCGCCCGCAATCTGCGCGCGCGCGGCATCCTGGTCGATACACCGCCGTCGCGCCTGCCGCGCGAACCGCAGGCGTTCCCCAACCGCTATGTGCCGGACCCGCCGGCGCGTTGATCGGCCGCCCAGACAGCACAACGCCCGCAACCTCTCGGTGCGGGCGTTGTGCCGTGGGGGAAAACCGTAGCGCTTACTTGTAGTCCGGGTAGTCCTTGCTCACGGCATCCTGGAACTCACGGACTTCCTTCTCAGCGCGATCCTTGGCCCAGCCATAACGTTCCTGCAGACGGCCGGCCAGATACTCGGCATTGCCTTCAGCCACATCGAAGTCGTCGTTGGTCAGATCGCCCCACTTGGCCTGGGCCTTGCCCTTCAGCTGCGACCACTTGCCGGAAATGATGTCTTTGTTCATTGCTGGGAGTCCTTGGTTGCAACGGCGTTCTTACCGTGGCTACAGCTTCGCGCAGCGGCTGTTGAGTGCCGGTCAACCGACCATGAAAGCACTGCTCACCTGCTTGAATGGTTCACTACGCTTCGACACGTACGCTGCAGAAAAACGCGCAAGAGAAAAGGCCGGGGGGAGCACCCGCCGGCCTTTTTGCTTTCCGTTCCACTTCAGGCTCAACGGCCCTTGGCGGCATCCTCAACCTTTTCGCCAGCCTTCTGCACGTCCTTGCCGGCACCGGCAACGGTGTTGCAACCGGCCAGCAGGGCCACCGAGAACATCGACAACAGCATCAGGGCAACTACGCGCTTCATGGGCTTCTCCTTGGGTTCGCCGCTATACCGCTTCATTCGCGGATGGGGTTCGGTCGCTCGGCGGAAGGAGCCAATGCCACTGCCGCCGCGTGATGTGCAATCTGGCGGCAGGGGCGTGGAGCGCGTGTGAACGGATCATCGATCCGTTCAGGCGGAGAGCTCAGTCGCGCATCAGGGTGGACTTGCCGAACAGGCTTTCGACCAGGTCCACGGCCAGTTCGGCGGTGGCATTCTGCTTGTCCAGCAAGGGGTTGAGCTCGACGATGTCCAGCGAACCCATGCGCCCGGTGTCGGCAATCATCTCCATCACCAGCTGCGCCTCGCGGTAGTTCACCCCACCCGGCACCGTGGTGCCCACGCCCGGCGCGATGCTCGGGTCGAGGAAGTCGACGTCGAAGCTGACATGCAGGTGGGTGTTCTCGTCGATGCCCGCCAGTGCTGCTTCGACCGTGCGCTTCATGCCGTTCTCGTCGATGTAGCGCATGTCGTAGACATCCACCTTGTGGGTCTTGATCAGGCGCTTCTCTTCCGGGTCCACCGAACGGATGCCGATCTGGTGCACCTGGGTGGGAGTGATCGCCGGTGCGCTGCCGCCGAGGTGGGTCAGCGCCTCCGGGCCGAGGCCGCACAGGCAGGCCACCGGCATGCCGTGGATGTTGCCCGAGGGGGTGACATCGCTGGTATTGAAATCGGAATGTGCATCCAGCCACAGCACGCGCAGGGTCTTGCCCTGCTCGCGGCACCAGCGTGCCACGGCAGTGATCGAACCGATTCCCAGGCAGTGGTCGCCGCCGAGCATGATCGGCATGCGGCCGGCCTGCAGTTCGGCATAGCTGGCTTCCATCAGTGCATGGTTCCACGCCACCACTTCCTCCAGATGGCGGTAGCCCTGCACCGGCGCGGTCCACGGGTTGCGCGGGCCATCCAGGTTGCCCAGGTCGCGCACGTCCACGCCGCGCGCTTCCAGCGCCTCCGGCAGGCCCGCCACGCGCAGCGCTTCCGGCCCCAGCCGTGCACCGCGATGGCCCGCACCGACATCGGTGGGAACGCCGATCAGGGATACGGAAATGGGATGGGCCATGGGTGCCTCCTGCGGGGGAAAAAGAAGCACAGTCTAGCCAGAGCTGTGTGACACCACTCGCGGCGGTGCAGCAGGGCGGGGTTCGTGTCCAGGCTCCTTTCACACTAGAGGATGGCTGCCGCCCAGGTCTCGATGTGGAACACACGCTTCTTCCGCAGGTCGATCCGCCACCGCCCACCCACACGCTTGAGTACGAACAGATGTTCGTAACGCAGGGAACGCGCCTTCTGAGGGTCGTCGCGTACCAGCACCTCGGCCCTCGAGACCGTCGGCATCGCAACTGACACCAAGAGATCCTCCGGTACGTACCGCGGGGGGTTCCCGACCGAAACGCCGGTCGAATAGACCCGTTTGCGGTCGGTACACCAGGCCGCCAGGATGTCCGCTTTCTCCTGTTGGAAGCCCGAGCTGAGCAGAAGTCCGCCACCGGCACGGGAATCCTTGTAGCCACGCGTTTCCCACTCGTGATATGCCAACAAGTATCCACGCACCACCGACGCGGGCTCACCTCCGGCGTCGGGCTGGGGCCACTCCAGCGGCGGTGCTTCCATCAACGCAGGCGGCGGCGTCGCACCGGCGGCGTGCAACAGCGCCACCACCTCCGCGTAACCGCGTTCATCGGCCATCGCCAACGCGTTGCACCCTTCGAAATCCAGCGGTGCCACGGACGCGCCGCTGTCCAGCAAGCGTTCGACCATCGCCAGGTGCCCACGGGCGCATGCCAGCATCAGCGGCGTACGCCGTTGTTCCGGCGAAGCAGGGTCGAGCATGGCGCCGCGTGCGATCAGCAGGTCGCCGATGTCAGTATCGCCATGCGCGGCGGCCCAACCCAGCGCGGTGTAGCCCAGTGCCCTGCAGGCATGCTCGATGTTGGCACCGCGATCCAGCAATCGCGCTGCGGCATCGCATTTTCCGGCAATGACGGCCGAGAGCAGCGGAGTGCGCCCCGTGCCCTTGTGCTGCCACTCGATATCGGCGCCTGCATCCAGCAAGGCATCGATCCGGTCGAGATCCGCCTTTTCAGCAGCCTTGGCCAGAAGATGGGACATGGTGATGCCACCCGACGTCAATAAGGGGGGGCCACCATAGGGCGGCGGGCGCGACGAACTCAACCCCCGCGGCGGCGCAGCGGGGTGAAGCTCTGCACCTGGCCGTTGTTGCGCATCATGCACAGGAAGCGGCCATCCGGATAATCGATGATCAGCTCCTGGTAATCGCTGCCCACCGGCATCTGGGTGACCAGGGCGCCCTGCGCGCCCTTGCGCACATTGCAGGCGCCCAGTGCGGTATCGCCTGCCGGCGCCGGGGTGGTCACCGAAGACACATTGCGGAACACCGCGCGGCAGCCGCCATTGACCCACACCGAGTGCCGCGACAGGCCCCAGTTCTTGCCTTCCTCGCAGCGGGTGCGGCTGAGCTGGCGCACGATTTCCACATTGCCACGGGTATTCAGATCGCACGACACCTGTTGCTGGCCGGTGGATTCGCAAGTGACTTCGCGCGGCAGCGCGGCATCCCCGGCGGCAGCGTCGCCAGGGCGGGCGCTGTTTGTGGCGGGCGCGGGCGCACCGCTGCTACTGACCTGGCAGATGCCATTGGCGCCGCCTCGGCCGGTGTAGCTGACCTGCGGCGAGCCGTCATCGTTGCGGCTGATCGACAGGGTGATGCCGCTGTTGACATCGCGTGCTTCGAAATAGCGGTCGTTGAAGCGCTTAAGCGTGGCCGCGCGGCCCTGCACATAGACCGGCCCGCCTTCGTCGGCGTGCACGTCGATGCCGCCCGGGCAGCTGGCGTTGAAGAACGGCACGGCGGCCATAGCTGGGGTAACGAAAGCGGTGGACAACAGTGCGACGGTGAGCGACAGGGCGTGGCGACGCATGTGCGGATCCTGAAGGGGCCCAGGATGGGCGTGTGGCGGCAGTATGCGGTGGAGCGCTGCGGGCTGTCCGTGAGGAATATCAAGATCCGGGTGGCACGCGTGGGGATTCATGTCTGGTAGGGTGTTCTGGAAGCCTTGCCGGGGAAGTTAAGCCAGCTTTACTTCCGGGGCCATGAAATGCCGTGCGAGAGCAATGACGCATCAGGATTCATCGTTGGTTGCAGCCTCGCGCGATATGTCGCTTCTGGCATTGCACTGCTCGAATCAGGCCAAACGCGATAATTCATTTTTCCTTTCAGATCACCCGATGCCATCGAAACAAACGACTGGCAGGCGGGGATTTCGCGTGCGCATGATGAATCGCCACCTGCAAAGGTGGTCGGGACTTCCAAGCCCGTTTAATCGAAGCTGTATACGCTTGCCAGCCGGCGCCGTCTTCCCAAAAGCGGCGTCGGCTGGCAATCCGTTCGCCAATCGACGGCGGGCGGTGCGTGGGGGCCCTGTGCCCACCGGCTCATCGATTTCCGGTCTTGGAAGCCACGCATCGCCCGCCACCCTCTTCGGGTGGCACCTCTGTTGCCGACGAGGACGCCCGCATGCCCAAGACCCATCACCCGTACCTGACCGCCACCCTGGGCGAGGCCGCGCTGCGCCTGCCGCCCGAACTGGCGCAGCCGTTGGAAGCCGCTTTCGCCGCCGCCAACGAGGCGCCCGCGCCGATCAACCTGCCCGGCTGCCTGCAGCGCATCCAGGCCGGTGACGCCGCCGATGGACAGCCGTGGACGGGGCCGGCAGGCACACCTGGTGAAGCGGTGGCTGCCGCTCGCAGGGATCGCGCCGCAGTGGGCCTGGTGTCGTTGCTGGAGCTGTACCACGCCGCCGAGCGCGTGCGCGTGGATGGGGAAGAGAAAGACGATATCGGCGACGGTGCGCGCGAAGGGCTGATGCTGGCCTGCCGGGGGCTGGCCGAGTATGTGGCGTTGCAGGTGCGTGGGGCTCGGTAGTGCGGAACATTGGGGCCATCAGCGCGAAGCTTCACGACGTCGCAAGCCCCGCTCTCAGCCGGAACTACCGTGCACAGTAGTAGGGATAAACGGGAAACGAGAGCGAGCGAACCGGGTCAACTGCGATAACCTCGGCATCACCGAATGCGGCGTAGGCAACGCTTGCCCGCAAGGTCTGGCCTGGCTCCAAGCGAACTTCACCACATCCTCCGGGGCAGTAGGTGGTCATAGCTGCCTTCGGATGTAGAGGTCCCGTGGTTGTGGTCAAGACAGCGCCTTCGTACCCCATCGGAAATGTACCGTCTTCGGCAGGCCAGCCTTCTTTCGAAAGGCACAAGGGCGCGCCAACGGCAGACGCCAAGGCTACGTCGTATCGTTTCTTCGCCGGGTTATCCACCACCGAAACCCTGAAATCCTGAGGTTCCGCGCGTCGAAATGGGCTGGCGCAGGCAGCTATCGCCACGCATAGCAAGGTGACTGCCAGAATCCTGCTCATCGAGCGTGGTCCATGATGTGGTCAGGATTGATAAGGCGCTGCTGGCTGGGCAGCGTCTTGAAGATTTTCTGTTGCAGGGGGGATCCGAACTTGTAGGCCACGTCGCCATTGAAGAACTGGTCCTTGTACCCCAGCACGGCATGCCCGACTTCGTGACCCGCGCCCCAAGCCAACCTCGACGGATCATTGAAACTGGCGTGCGTGGTGTTGACGATGACCATTTTCGGCCCGGTGGAAGGCACGCCCCCCAACGTATCTGCACCAACCCCATAAGCCGCATTGATTTGCGCACCCGTCATGCCATTGGCTGGAATGGCGCCCGCACTGGTATCCCGCAATGCCGCAGCCATTGAGCTCATATCTGAGGCAGCTTTCGCCATGTTCTCTGGAGTGGCTGAGCCAGCACCGAAGTTGCGTTGGAAAGACTTCTCCGCACGCTGGAGTGCTTTGCCCCCTTCGGCCAGTGCACCGTTGATCTTGCCCGCCGCTTTCTCCAAGCTGCCAGCGGCGCTCTGCTGGGCGCGGTCGAACTGATTCCATTGCCTGTCCGTCCAGCCGGTACCACGCGACAGGCGCCCGTCCGGGTCGGTAAAGCTATAGGGATTGTTGTTCCCATACCAGTAGCGGTTGTAGTTGGCGCCCGTATTTGGATCGGCTTGTACGGGATCGGCTGAAACGAACCGGGCCGACGCACTGGAAGCGATGGCGCACAGCGCCACGGTCAACAGCCCTGGAATGGCAATGCGCATCACAGTCCTCTTCTCGCGCGTTCGCGCTGGATGGATTGTAGGTAGCTAGCTTCCTGCTCCGGCGTTTTCTGCGTCCAACCAAGTGATTCGGCCTTGGCAAGCCATGCCAGATTCTCGCGAGTCAAACGGTGAAATTCCCCGTGCAACTCAGGTGGCAGATCTTCCGCATTCGAATACCTGGAGCGGATGCGTTGCTGGGTCTGGATGTAGTAGGCATTCGCCTTCCATATCATCGCTACCGGGTCCTTCGGATTGGCGGCCAGCGCCAGATCGGCCACGGCCATGAGCGCATCGGCGTCCTTCTTCGCCCCGTAGTGCTCCATCAGTGTGCTGGCGATGGCGCCTATCCCTTCGTGCGGCAGCAGCGGGCGCAAGTAAAGTCCATTGTCCAATGACGCCTCGGTGATCCCCGTTTCATGCTGGTAGCTGCTGTCGTATTTGAAGCCGCCCGCAGTGGCTTCAACGTTCAACCACATCTGCTGCGTCGTCGGCGAACTTCACCAGCAGGTGATTGGGCGCCGTAGCAAGCGCGACAGTCAGCCCCAGCCGCTGGCCCAGGATGACAAAGAGAATGGGCATTGAGACGCAGTTGCCCTTGCGCGTGGCCAAGTAGGTAGCTAGCTGCTTGTTCTTCGGATTCTTACCCAGTGGGTCCGACAGGTCGTAGGTAAAAGGCTTCCCCTGGTTCCACTCGCCCGGCATGTAAAGCGTCTTGAGCAAAGCGTCGAGGACCTGTCGCGCCGTCGGGTTGCCAGGCACATTGCCGCGTACAGCGTGCTCCCACTGATCGACTTGCCGACGCACTGCCACAGTGTCAGTGGACGGATCAATGATGCTATCCACTACCAGCTTGGCGGCGACATAGTCGACACGATCGTCAGGCAGTTGAAACTGGGCATGCAAGGGCGAAGGGTCATCAGCGGCCAAGGCAAGCGGGGCCAGAGCAAACAAACACGCGCCCCAAGCCCGTTCGATCCATCGGCGGCTTGCCTGTCTCCCCATGGCATTCCCTTCCCTTGCCCTCTAATGATCCTATGCGCTGTCAACGGCCACTGTCCAATTGCCACCCTCGACCTGCAGGCAGACGCCCGACTCTTCAACGGCGAAGTGATCCCCCAAAGGATGACGCTCTTGTCGCCCGACATAAAGCCCAGGGGGCCGATGTACCCGCCACACTCATTCTTGGCGTTGGCCCGGCCACAGGCGACGATGCCGAACTCCTCAGTGAAGTTGGCGCACACGTCCCGGACCTGCACGGCGTCCGGGTCCCAAGGGGGCCCGTGAACGGGCCGGCGTGTCGCAGGTCGATCTGGCCGAACGGCTGGGCAACACGCAGACGCTCGTGTCGAAATGCGAGCGCGGGGACGTCGGATAGAGGCCGGGAGCGGATCAAGTTCTCCGAGGCGCTCGGCCTGCTGGGCGAGTACCTCGAGCAGCGCGCTGCCAGACTCCAGCCGAAGTCCAGAAAGAGCAAAGCAAAGGGGCGCTGACTGTACGATGGGCTTATCCGAACCACAAAGAACCCCCAAACTATTGATTACAAGATATTTTATTGATTCAACTTAGCCTACGCACCCCCAAATGTACCCCAATTCGCCGCGGATGCTCACGGCCCCCTATGGATGATTGCTCCGGTGAACTCGAGCTAAGAGGCGCGCGGCGGCATTGGTGCAGTACCGAAGCGGAGGGGGAGGCCCTCGCATCAAAGCGCCATCGCTTGGTAGGGCACTCCTTCGCCGCAAAGCCATGCTTCTCCAGCGGACGACGGAAGTTGAGGATCGTGGTCTCATCCCGAATCACATTAAGCCAGCTGAGCTGAGCGAACAGCCGTATCGCAGCGATTTCGTGCAGCGCTCCCTCCATGCCCGGATCGCTCAATGCGTACCACTGCTACAACAGGCGGACGCTCAACATCGTCTCCATCGAGTACGCCGGCCGGCCCACGCGGACTGCGCGGGTAGTACGGCTCGATCTGAGCCAGCAGCACCTTCCACGGTACTACCCGTACCATCTCCAACAGGAAGATCTCGCGCCGGGTCTGTTTGCGCTTGCCCAGGCCCTCCGCATCACCAAGGGTGAGTTGCATCGGTCGTTCGGCCTCAAATCCACTGCGCCAAGTTTCGCATGATTTGGGGAGTTGCTCTGACTACCTTTAGTTTGGAGATGCTAAAAGATC
This sequence comes from Stenotrophomonas sp. YJH_SMC_80, assembly GCF_059372495.1. Lineage (NCBI taxonomy): Bacteria > Pseudomonadati > Pseudomonadota > Gammaproteobacteria > Lysobacterales > Lysobacteraceae > Stenotrophomonas > Stenotrophomonas sp. YJH_SMC_80. Next base: position 371,297 of record NZ_JCAFVP010000004.1, on the reverse strand, counting down.
GTTAGCCATGGGTTCTCATCACCCGTTGTACGGAGCGCGAATGATCGCTGCACTTTTGCCAATCAAACGGGGCGTTTATTTTTCAGGCCGATCCAACCGGACAGAATTCTGGTCGTTCTTTCTGTTTGCGGCTCTCGTCGCTGCGCTCAGCTATAGCTTGGTCAATGCCGGATACTGGCTGATCGGCTCCGATCTACACAGCTGGGAACTGTCCTCGCTTCTCGGACATGGGGATCGTCGTTGCACTCATACTTTTCCCTCTGCCAATGCTCGCGCTGACCGTTCGAAGACTGCACGACATTCATGAGTCTGGGTGGTTCGTTGTGATGGCGTTGGTTCCTCTAGGGGTGTTCGTTCTGTTTCCGGTGATGCTTTTCTCCGGCAGCGAGGAAGAGAATAGATGTGGTTGACCACCACGGACCGTACCGCGTCGGCTGGGCGAATTGGGATTCGATTCCCACGCTCACCCCATGTCTCCCAACGGTTCTCTCATTTCTCAGCGCTTCTTGCCGTCAAGCAGCTGCTAGCCCACATAGCCTGGTCGGCATCGCAGAGGGTCGATTTCCAAGTGGGTTCCGGATCGGAGTTGGGGTACGTCGCGACGGTTGGGCCGTCGGCTCTGATTTCCTGGAAAGGCCAATTTGACCAGAGCAGCCTTAAGAGTTGGCCTGGAGTGCCTGCGCACCCAAGCATCTACCCCATAGTCGCCTAGAAGTGGAAGTTTGTCCTTAACACAACGCTTCCGGGGCCAGCACAGCGGCCGCGACGGGCGTCCGCGAGGCAGGTTGGATCCGATAGAGGCACAGGGCCGGAAGCAAGGCACCCGAACTCGCCAGCATCGATAGGATTGAACCAGAAAAGATGCCCAGGCTTGGGCGACTCTATCCTGCTTGGCTGCGCTGGTAAGTTAAACTGCCGTGCACGTACACCTCGCGTTCCGGCTATAACTGGCAATGGATCTCTAGACGCTCATGGCAAGCAACCTTATCAATAGCTGGTTGAATTCACTTGACAGCGAGATGCTTGAGGAGCTCGTGCTCCTCCACGTTAACGAGAAGCATCAGCCCGAGCTGGAGGCTCAGCGGATTGGCGTTAGCGGGCAGATCCAGAATGGCGTCGACGTGTACGTTCACGCCCGTAGTCCCAACCTCGGTCATTGGGGATACCAGTGCAAGGCGTATGCTCGATCAAAGCTCACCACAGGTATCTTCGACAAGGAGTTGAAGCTGTGCCACGAGTTCGAGCCCCCCCTCGACTACTACAGCATTGTTACCCTAAACAGCAGAGATGCGAGGTTGCAGCAGCATGCCAGAAATGCTCGCCTGCACGGAAAGTCCAACAGGGTATCGATAATCGCGCTCGAAGATCTGTCATCTATCGTCCAAGCTTCATCGTTGCTGAAGAAGCATCTCATTGACTTCGTGATGCATCCATCAGATGTGCGGGTAATCAGTGAGTACCTAGGGCTCGTGAACGGCACGATGCCGAGCTTGACCGCTGAGATTGACCAATCACTACCGGATGACCTCAGAACCGCAGAGGATTGGATTAATAATGGGATGCCACTGCGGGCACTAGCCATACTCGACGCGCGAGTGGGCTCTTCAAATGAGAATGCGGTCAAGCGTATTCGGTGCCGCGCGCTCTACGGCATGGAAAGCTATTCGGACGTTCTGGCAATTGCCAAGACTGAGGCCGAAGGCCAAGTGCCCAATGCGCAACTCCTCATTCTTGGGGCATTGGCAGCGGAGGAACTTGACGAGACGGACGTAGCCGACAGACTCGTCAATCTCGCCCTCTCTTCAGCAACGGATGCTACGCGCGCAGAGGCCGTTGGCGGTTGCGTTCGGCTTCGCGCCAAGCGCGGAGGCGCGGACATTTCGGACCTAGAGGTATTCGCGAGCGAACATCTTGGCGACAGGCTAGATAAAATAGCGGTAGCACTTGCCGATTCAGCAGCCGCGCTGGGTGATCCACATCGCGCCGCCCATTGGTTTGGAGTCGCACGATCCTCTCGCCCTCACCTGGCGCTCGGCGTTCAGATCAATGAGCTTGCCAACGCCCTAGTAATTGCAACGGATAATTCCGATCAAAGGGAAATTCCCCGGATCATTTCTCTCCTGCAGCAACACCGTGACTCATTCAAAGGTCCGGAGAATTCATCACTCCAGAGGGTGATCCTGACTAATCTCGGCGCGGCGTACCGTGCCGCTGGACGATTTAGCGATTCCGCGAGCTCGTGGGATGAGGCGCTTGCAATTAAGAGTGGGCAACGTGACATCTGGATCCACCGATGCCTTCTCTGTGAACATGACAGTGGCGTTCAGCCTCCAAGTGAAGGCGCTGCGTCCGACCATGCCATCGATGCGATTGCGAAGCTCGCCTATGCGTCTTCACTAACTTCTGCAAATCGGTTACCCGAGGCAAGCACCATCGTGCAGCAGGTGCTTTCTGGCCCCAGCGTGACACCCATAGAGAGTTCGATTGCACATGTAGAGCGGTTGCGAATTCGTCTAAGAACCGACGATCTGCAGAGTGTCATTAGTGACGGCATTGGGCATGTCAGTGACCACCGCGAATCCCTGCCACTTCTCGGATGGCTGGCGACGCAGCATAGGCGAGCCTCCATGAAGCCAACCGGCTGCAGCAGAAGCGACAATTGTCCCACTGCCGAGCTCTTCCTGCTCTAGCCTCTTCTTGAAATCCTAGCACTACTGAGTAAGCAACTTTAAAAATTCTGCTGAGATAATTCTTGCTCACCTGAGGAAATCCTCAGGCGAAGCTGCGAAGCAAGCCAAATGAGAAATTTCCATTTGCTGCCAATCTTCTCAGCATCCCGGCAAGCTAGCCATAGGAAAATTCCGAAACACTTAAATCACCCTACCCCGATCCGGCCATTCTGCCGCTGAGAGCATCACGACTTCTTTTGCACTGATGGCAGAAGAATGGTTTCAACCCGGCTTCGCAGGAAATGCAAGCTCCATTTAGACGATGTTGACTGCTCATCATCGAGCTAGAGAATTTCAGTACTGGGTTCACACGGGGCGTGGTTCAGCATGCGGGCCAACCCTCTGTCACCTGCCCCAGCGTGAGCGGCGGTTGGGGACTCGCGAGGCGCTTCTGACCCGCTAGAAGCCAGAGACACAGAGCCCAAGGGAGCTCTGGCCTTCGGGGCACCGGCACACCACGGGAGTGCGATCGCCCGACAAGTCAACAATGAAAGCATGGCGGCATGAACGCACCAACTTTACCAGGAGAGCCGCAACACGTTAGAACTCACCGCATGCGCAACGATGTGGCCGAAAGACGAGACCGCCAGGGTCAACCGATTAGCACGCTTGATGGCGGTGAACAGCCTGCAGGGCCGGCTCTAGCGGTAGCATTGCGGGCATATTGGAAGTCCAGCCGTGACGGTTTGAGGTCTCAGCACCGAACATGAGCAACTTCGCGACGCAGATCCACCAGGAGTGGATTCAGCCCTCTAGAGACGTGAAGCTATGGTGACTCTCTGATGAGATCCCCCACTCCAACTCAGTATGATTTTCGATATGGACAAAAAATCATCTCAAGCGGCATCGACCAGCAGCTTTTCATTCGAGTTTGGCCGTAACGATGTGGACAAGACTCTCACCCTAAACGACCTGTTGAAGCATTTGGATGCGGAGCTGTCTAAGGCCAACGGTGAGCCAATCACCTCCAGAAGCCTAAAGCGGACGTTGGCCTTTCTTCAGAAGTCGATCGGCATTGATGTCACCGACAAGGATCGACCTCTACCGCTCGTAGTCCTGAAGACCGTCCGTCTGCTCTTCTTGACCGATCTCAATAGCAGCAGAAATGTCTTCGGCCTGCTCACACCACCCGCCACGGCAGCTGACGCTACAATGGAGTTCAGCACCGTCACTACCATTCCGCGCGATAGCGAGGCCTCTAGGATCATCGAGAGTCTGACAGAAGCTCTGGCCACAGAGATCGAGCCTGCGCGCGTACGTATGTTCTTAAGGTTGATTGGTGATCGAGAGGCCCACTCTGTAGCCGAAAAGCTTCTATTGCATGTCGAACAGACCAACGATGCCGTGCGGGAAGTCCTACGTGACGGCCTGTGCGGCAGCGAGCCATTGATGGCGGTTGCATTCGACCATCTTGCTCAGTTGCTATCTGCGATTCGAATTGAGCAATCAGAGGACATGAGGCCCCGTGCCAATGAGGCTATGTACGTCTATCTCCAGACTCTACCGTTCCGGCACTTTGTTCAGCACCACACGCGGCATCTGGATACAACTCACATCAAGCTGGAAATAGGTGACATCCGAGATGACGCCGAGCGCTTGTGCCTCCTGGCAGCTCATGATTCGAAATGGCACCAAGGCCCGACTGCCCGCGCGTTCTCGGTCAGTACGTTCCACCATCTGCTGTTAGAGCATCCGGAGGAGATGTGTGCGCTTGTTCACAAAGCGACCCGCGTTGCCACAACCGTCGAGCAGCTCAAGGGTCACGAGGATCGCGCCAAGAGGCTGCTTATCTCATATGCCTATCGTTCATTTGACTGCACCGATCCGGAAGCAGTGTTGTTGACTGTATACGATGTGATTGCAGCATTGGCTTCTTTCCGCTATCAACAAGCCAAGGGGAAAAAGTACAAGCCGTACTGGTACGGGCAAACGGATCAAGGCGACAGTCCACAGCGCCTGTTCGACAAAGGACTCGATCTAAAGGACCCCCATCAGCACCAAGGCGTGATGCAGATCTACCTCAATCGGTTCTATGAATATCAGGCTTCGTTCGAAGGCACCATAGAGAGTCACCATGCCTGGATGCGGTATCAGACAGCCATGCTTCACACGTTCCAGTCGGCGCTTCAGCTGAACGACATTGTCGCAATGTCAATGGCGCTGGCGGCACTCAACTATGTTTGCGTTCTCAACGCCAAGGACTTTGTAATAGAGCACTTGGGTGGCGATAGATAATTTTCCATTCCATTGACCCTATGTATATGGAGATGGGAAACGTTCCACCATCAGGCCAGCGATGACCGCATCGATAGGTGGATCATTTGTAATTCGCTAGTAGATGGCATCAGTGGGCATGAGGGGCTGTAGCACGCGCACTTACCGTTTCTCTAGCACACTGCATTTGCTAACGGACCACTCCACTTCGCACAGGCCGACAAGAGCAATCTTGTCGGCCTTTTCTTTTACCCATAGAGAAAGGGTGATACACCAATGGCAAGCTTCCACTACAGCATCAAAAGCGGAAAGAAGGGCACCGCTCGCAGACACGGCGGATACATCCTGCGAGAGGGATCGCACAGCGAACGGGAAGACTTGGTCCACGCCAGTCACGGCAATCTACCTACATGGGCCGACAACGATCCCAGAGCGTTCTGGAGCATGGCCGATCGCCACGAGCGCGCCAACGGCGCTGCCTATCGCGAGCATGAGATCGCACTGCCCGGCGAGCTGACCCAAACGCAACTGATTGAGTTGGCTGAGCGTCTGGCTCAGCGCCTGGCTGGAGCCAAACCGTATCAGTACGCGATCCATGCACCTGCTGGCGCGCTAGGCGGTATCGAGAACCCGCACGTACACCTGATGTGTTCCGACCGCGTCCCGGATGGAATCGAACGTACCCCGGATCGAACGTTCTCGCGTTACAACCCGAATCATCCGGCTGAAGGCGGCTGCAGGAAGGACAGCGGGGGCAAGAGCCCCATGGAGCTGCGCCAGGTGGTCACGGCCAGGCGCAAGCTGGTGGCAGATACCCAGAATGAGATGCTGGCCGAGTGCGGTCACAGCACCAGAGTCGACCACCGCAGCCTTCGAGACCAAGGGCTGGACCGGCGGGCAGAGCGCCATCTGGGCCCGCTATTGGTCAAAGAGTTGGCTGATGGGGAGAAGGCCCAGTATGTGGCGTATCGGGCTGGCCATGATGCCGGCACCCCGCCCGTCCTCTCTCAACACTAGCGCCTCTGCGATTTTGTCGCAGAATCGCTCAGCTCTTGGCCTGACTGCAGAAGAAAAAAGGCGGCCTATGCAGTGGCACGGGGAAGACGAGTGTCCTCGCCTCCCCCGTACCCCGCCCCATTCTACAATGCCATCAGCTGCTGGCTGAAGAAGCAGTTGATCAACTGCAGGTGGCACTTCCGGTCACCGTACGACGTCCCGATGCGTATCGCCCCACGCGTCTGGAGCAGTTCCAAGGCAGCGGCCAGCCGGTCACGCTTCCGTACGGGCCCATTGCGCAAGACGTGATTGCGCGGGATCCAGGTGTTGGAGAACAGGCCGCCCCAGATCCGCGTCTTCAGGTAGTGGGCGACGGCCCGGGCATCGACCAGGTCCTGAGGCACGGCAGAGTCAGGTGAGAACAGGTACTTATACTCGCTCTCGTGCCATTTGACGATCTCGAACGCTCGATTGAGCGTATCGACCGAGATCGGACCGGCCTCCTCCGCAAAGTAGTGCATCGCTGCAGCCAGCCGTGCCAAGATTTCCATCACCTTGGCAGCAAAGTCATTGATGTCGCTCAGATAGCTACCCTGGCGCAAGAGAAGTTCAGTCTCTTGCGCCAACTCCACCCAGCGGCTCTTCGCATCCGGACTGAACTCGATCAGTTCTCGCTCTATCGATCCTGATTCGATCCGCGCTCGATACCGATCCAGCAGCACGCGGATCCGCTTTTGGAACACCGGCAGATGCTCCCAGGTCGGCTCCTCGCCGCTCACCTGACGGAAGCCCATGTTTGATTGCGGCCAGCCCACCAGATAGCGCGCCCAGTGACCGCTTCCTTTGGCAACTGAACCCTTCCGGTCCAAGTACGCTTTGAGCGGTTCGTGCTGGGTCATGATGCTGACCGACACGCGCGGGTTCATGGCCAGCAGATTCTCGTCTGCCCTGTCACGGACCAAGACGCTCGGGGAGTCCCACAGGCGATTCAACAGGCCCAGGTGCGACATGGCCTCGCTTCGGAACAAGACGTGGCCTTCATCGGTACTGATCGCGATCGATTCGCCGTCGCCCACCAATGCTTCGGTGATCGCCTTGCCGGTGATCTCTTGCCGCATGAAGTAGCGCAATCGAGGCTCGATCGGCTTGGAGCGACCATGCTCCAGCAACCGAGCCTCCAGCTGGTCACTGTCCAGGCCACGACTGACCGCTCGCGCTACAGCGCTGCGCAAGCCTTTGTTTTTCGCCTCCCACGCGCCCAGCTCAGCCTGATAAGCATCCTTCTTGAGCTTGTGAGATGCCATCGCCTCAGTATCCGCATCGCGGAAGGGGGCAAACAGCAGCGAAGACACGGTCGACTTGCGCTCGCCCGATTCGGCGATGATCAGAAGATTCTGCGATACCGGTCTGACTTGACCTGTGGGTAGTTTGACGTCGATCAGTCCCTGGCACGCCATGGAGATGGCGTTGATCAAGCTCATCCCGATCAGCGCCTCCGGTGCCTGAACGTTGCGGGAGATCTCGTTACCGGCCTCTCGCGCCACCACCAGGAAAACGTTCAGGGGGTAGCGGGGGGCGACCCTGCCGAAGGATGTCGTCATTCGGACTCTCCCTGATCGGCGGTTGCCGACTCTTGGACGGGGCGCCCACAACAGGAGCAGACCACGACATCACCGGACTCCTTTCGGCGTTCCCGCTCCGCATTCAACAGCTTGCGGAACTGGGGCTGGTTCAGTTTATGGCTGTATGCAGCATTGAAGCGTTCCATCGCCAACCGCTTGCGCATACCTTGCATCAAGTGCTGCTCCAGTACCGGGTAGGCCTCACGGAAGTCCATCTCCAGCTTGCTCTTGCCCAGACTCAGATCCTGAGCCAAGGCGTGCTGGAGGCGGTCCAAAGGAGTGTGGATGCCAGCCAGGGCGTCGGCGAGACTGTTCATGCTCACAGCCCTCCCTTGCTAGCGCCGGACTTGGCAACACGGCCCTGCAACCAGGCGACGGCTTCGTGGGTCCAGTAGAACTTGGGCGAATTCTCTCCGTCGTACAGGGGAACGCCTTTGGGGAAGTCCGGGTCTGTCTTCATCAGCACATAGGCCTGACTGCGGCCGACCGAGAGGAACTGCAACAGTTCCTTGAGCCTCAAGGTCGGACGTTCCAGCAAGCCGATCTGTGTCCGAAGGCCGGCCGAGACATCGCCGAGTGAGTTGGTTCCATCTGGCAAGTACGCCAGAGACGAGTCGTGCAGATTCATATTGGATTCCTCTTGAGTTGCGGTAGGAAGGAATCCGGCCGGAGTCCTAGCTGGCGGTAACCAGCTGGGACGCATTTGAGCCGATGGCACACGCAAAGCCCATGCTCAAAAAATCAACGTTTTGGGAATGAGCGATCTCGATGACTCCGTTCAAGTGAAGTCAGCGCGCTCATCTTTAGATGAATCAATAGGTTATCGAAAGGGGATCGAATCCGTCCCCTTCGTCCCAGGCGCGAACCGAGCGAAATCCGGCATAGATTTGCGGCCGCCCCCACGTGACCGAACCCGTTTGGCCAAGACCTAACGTACTCCGCGGTCGAATCAGATCGATACGGTTTTCTCGCTCTTTGAATGGTTCGCCGCTGCGAGCACTCGTGTGTGGCCTGATCCCACACCGATGGAGCGAGTCCACTTCGGCTTGATAAGCAATCCCCCCGAGGAATAAGATTCGCCAAATTGTTATTTTTTTGTTAACTTCCTCAAGGCGGCGGCCGCGGTGCTGCGAGGAACCCTCAAGTCCCGTAACTGCGGGTGCACTCCCAGGAAAGGCAAGAAATGCATGAGGGAATGAAGGCCAAGTCACAATTCGGCTTGCTGGTGCCGGATATAGGTAACCCCTATCCGAGGTAGCTATGCGACACATCTCCAATGCTCACTTCTACCAAGCCGAAGTCACTCAGGTTGATCGCTGGGATCACGGACCACTTGAGCTGGTCTTCGTGGATGAGCCCGCAGAGGGACGGCTTGAGCAGACTGCCCATATCCACGAATGGAACTCGACACAGCGGGCCGGATTCCTTCGCTCCGGCAGGGCGATGGATGGTCTCAAGGCATCGATTCCATGCCTCGAGGATCGCCGCAACCCCAACATGATTCTGGTACCAACCAGCGGCGGGATCTCTGAACTGGATGTAATGCTCGCCGGGTTGCTTCCGGATGCCCTGCTTCAGCAACACAATCTGGAGCGTCGCCGGACTGCCATGAACTTGATCTTCGGTCACCGCTCACTGGATGCAGGGTATGGGGCGCGTGCACGTGCCGCCTTCTCTCATCACGTGTGGTCGGTTCTATCGCCACGTGCCCGGCTTGGAGCGAATGCCTTCGCGGCGAACTCGCCACTGCGCCTGCTTGCTGGGGATACCAGGTACTGGGCGCACCGAATCTATCGTCTTGCGCTGGATCGACGCGACGCCTTCTTTGAGCCGACAGATCATGAGGAAGAATCATGGAAGCCGGTAGATATCCTGCGCGAGCGAATCCTTGCCCCGCTGCCCGAAAATGAACGACACAAGTTCAAAGTAGAGCGCCCGCTGGAGGGCGGAGACATTTGGGATGTCTTCGACAGTGATGAAAGAGAGGATGTTATTCGTTGCGCAGTAGATGGTGATGGCGTCATGGAATCACTTGACCCGCTGATCGAGCTTCTTCACTCGCACCGCGTCCACGAGGATTTTTCAGACGCAAACTCTTGGATCAAGGAGGATTTCGAGCGAAGCTTCTACTCCAAGCGCGCAAAACTCAAGGTCGATATCGTAGAAACAATCGATGATGCGCCGGCCTACGATCTCGCGGAGAATGAGCCCTATGAGCAGGTTCTTTTCCGAGACATGCTCGCCATGCTCGACCAGAAGGAACGGCGGCTCGTCCTGGCCCTCCGCATGGGGAAGAACGCATCAACCATTGCACGCGAGTCTGGCCTTCGCGGCCATGCTTCTGTGTCCAGACGGATCAGCGCACTCAAAGCGAAGCTAGCTCATGCTTTGAAGTGATCAGGCTATTTGATCGCCACAGAGTTGCGCAGCATCCAGGACACGGTGTTGATGAAGAGCTCAGGGGGGTGGACATTCCAGCCCCGCCTGACGTTGGCTGTAACCTGAATTGAAACACCGCCAATCCGAGCCCCTGCGTGCATCCATGGCCCATGCATGTGTTCGGGAAAGACACTCTGCCTTGGTGGGCTAGGCTCGCCGCTTCGGCTTGTTCTCACAATGCGGATAGCTCGAGCATGACTTGAAGGTCCCTCGGGGTCCGACCCGGTCTACGAAGACACCGATCTTGCACACAGGGCATTGCTCCTCTTCAATCGACTCTCCCGTCACTCCAGCAAGCTGGACAACGCCTTCCTTCAACAGCTCGCTCAGGAACGGCGAGTGCCTACCTCGAACCGTGGACATGGTGACGCTTCGTCGTGCACGGGTCAGAGCGACGTAGAACAGACGACGCTCATCACTGAACGGGAAGCTGTCACCATCGGGCATCGCCATCGAAATCACCGAATCGTCCTGCTTGATGCTGGGGAAGCTACGATTGACCATGCCCGGCAGAACAACGTAGTCGGCGGCCTTGTCCTTCGACCTGTGCATCGTCAGGAACTCGATCTTCATCGTCTGCCCGAATCGCTTCTCCCAGTCCGTTGGGACCACCTCACGTTACGCTCCGTAACGCCCCAGAACAAGCACCTCTACCGGCCCATTCCCTCCTAACCATTGATGACCCGAGTCTAAGTCCTTGCCATGTTCGCCGCACTGCCTAGTTGCGGAGCCAGAGCCCACAACCGTGACCCAGTCTAGGCGGCTGGACAAGCCCCATGGCCGGCGTGCCCCCTGCTCCCCGGCTGGCTGACGCTCCACCACATCGACCAACCCGAGGCTGACTGATACGCCTGCGATGCAAAAAATGAATATGACTCGCATCCTGGCAGGGGGCATTGCCCCCTGCCAGCCTCTCCTCTGCTTCAGGAAATGGGCTAGAACGGCAACGAATCGTTGGCGACCATCAGCCCATCGAGTTGCGACGCGAGCCGCTCATAGAAACCCGCCTCTTTGATCAGCCGGTCGGCTGCTCGCCGCCGACGAGAACGAGCTCGCCAACAGCCACTCAAATCAGCTTCCAACGTACTGATTCTGGCCCACAGCTCCGCAGCTCGTTCCCTCGCCCAGGCTGCTCGCTGCTCATCTATCGTTTTTTTCCATTTCCACTCCAAACATACGAAACGACCAGCCATTAGCTGACCCATCAAAGCCCTTCAGGCAGGGCCGTCGCCACTAGCGGCTTGCTCGGGAATGACGCCGATCTGCTTGACCTTGATCTGGCTGGAGAGCAAAGCGCTGGAGACCATGTAGGCAATGGTTGCCAGCACGCCGATCCAGGCATCAATGGACCAGTTGAACAACAGCCAGCCGCCGTGGAAGGCCCAGAAGAGAATCGGCGACCAGATCCCGATTGCCTTGCGCAGCTTGACCCGGTTGACCACGACGTTGTTTTGGAAGTGTGGCAGCGGGAGCCGGTTCTTCTTCAGGCTCAGGTATGCCCTGATCGTGAGAGGGATCAGGAAAAAGGTCATCAGAAGGTTGTAGAGAATGACGCCCATAGTGTGTTGCTCCTTGTTAATTGATCTGCCGTTTGGCTGATTCCCGCTGCTAGCGACACGCAATCCGCTGCGGGCGGCCAATGACTGGTTTTGTGGTTGCGGCAGACTTACGTGTCACGTAGAGTCTACCCCGTGCGTAGAAGTGGCGTCATCCTGTTGGCATGCGGCCCAAGCCCTCCAACCGTTCATGAACAGCCATACGCCCATTCCTCGCGGCGTGGTTGCTGCACGCTTGCGACAAGCCCGTGCTCTGCGGGGGCTTAGTCAACGTGAAGTAGGAGTCCGCATGGGGCTGGATAAAGACACAGCGTCGGCACGGATAAGCCGGTATGAAAGCGAATCAATGGCTGTGAGCCTTGAGTCGCTTTTTGCGCTGGCAGCTGCACTTGAGGTTCCACCCGCCTACCTTGTTGCAGGAAGCTCAGCGATGGCAGATGCGATCTTGTGCCTGGGAGCACTCGGCGAGAAGCAACAGGCCGAACTAGCTATGGCACTCGCTTCGCTGACAAAGCTACCAGCCGATAGGCGGCAAGCGTTCATAGACAAAATTGCAGCCTATGGGGACGCCTCCTAACATACGGGCTACGTTTAGTGAGGCTCAACAGCACCAAGTTTACTTGCCAGGCCTCAATGGAGTGGCAACCGCGCCGCTAGATCATTCCCCGCGCAGCCATCGATAGCGCCTGGTCTGCCGTCACGACGAAGTGATCCAGCAGCCTTACATCGATCAGGCCAAGAGCCTCTTTGAGGCGTGTCGTAATCGCTCTATCGGCAGCTGACGGGTCTGGGTTCCCACTGGGATGGTTGTGGGCCAGGATCACAGCTCCTGAGTTCAAGGCCAGTGCTCGTTGAAGCACAATCCTTGGATACACGTTGGCACCATCGATTGTTCCCGAGAACAGCCTTTCCACCGCCAGAAGCCGGTGCTGTGAGTCGAGAAACGCCACCTCAAAGTGCTCGCGCGTTTCATGAGCCAATCGAAGGCGGAAGAACGCACCGCACGTGGCAAAATCACTCATAGCTTGCCCTGGCTTGCAGGCTCGGCGCTGCAGTATCCGCAGGGCTCGGGCGATCGCCCGGTCATCTCGAAGCTGGGAAGCCGCCTCCATCGCAGCGTACTGGCTACGGTCTGGAGGATCCACTCGACCGTGGGATTGCATCATGATCGACCTCCTGTCTTGCTGCCGATGGCAATCGCCGCTCGGGTGACGCTCTTTGCCAGCGGTCTACGCAGCATCTTCACTTTTCCACATTCGCCTCCTCGATCGGCGTTTGTCGGAGCGTCGCAGCGCCCAAGCCTCCGGCCTAAGGTTGTCAACCAAAGGCCTCGTATGTGCCTGGTCAGACGCTCAAATGAGTTCACCATCGTCATTTCCTCTGTAGTTGACAGCAGAAACGCACAAGGCCCGGACTAGCCGGGCCTTGTGCGTTCTGTATGTCGCTAATTGGGATCAAAGATCCATGAAGCTGCAGTTGATACAGTTGGTTGGGGCGGTGCACTTCACCACCCCCGCCAGCACTGCTGTGGCGACCACCATCACGCAGTAGATCACTCGACCTTGCTGTTCGTCATCACGTGTACTTTCTACAAGGCTGCCAGCGGTGCCCTATCCGCAAGGACTCTCGGTAGCGTCCTCAAGGTGGTAGTACAGGTTTGAAATTTCTTTGAATCCAGTCGGTCCGAAGACCCGCTCGCAAATCAGGCCGACTTTGTCTTACGAACAGCCCTTCGAACAATTTTCTTGGCGCCCTTTTTGGCCGGAGCACTCGCCGCCTTACTCTTGGCGCCGACCTTACGCGCCTTCTTAAGCACAGCCTTGCCGACCTTAGCCTGTGGCTTGACTGAATTGGCGGCAGGATACTTCTCGCCAACGTTCGCAGCACTCCAGGCTTTGCCTTCAGTGGACTTAGCCCACGCAGCAAAGACCTTCGGCGTCAGTCCCCTACCCGTCCAAGTCTCGCCGGTAGGCAAACGGTACTTCGGGGCAACCTTGCCGAGTGAGCGTCCCTTGACGGACGACTTCGAGGGCTTCGCAGCGCGCACTGGTGCAACTGCGTCCGCATCGCCATCGCTTCCCACGAGCTTCGCGAGCTGGCGTCGCTGAGCGGCCGTAAGGACCCTAGAGTACTTCTGGAGAACAGCGAGTGCCTGTGGCACCTCACTGTCACGTTTCTCAACAAGCTTCTTCTGCGCTTCGAGCTGCTTGATCTCAGCGTTGATTGATTTAAGAGTCGTCAAAGCCACAGGCCTATTCCAAGGGAAGGGGTTCAAGCCTATAACTGCCGACCCAATAAAGCCAATTGCGACAGTCAGCGCCCAGCGCCGCGCGGGCAGTGGCAATCCTGGGTTGGGATTGCGGTGCGTCCCCCGCGAGCGTGCGCTATACGACGAAACCGCGGCTCCGCCCCACCCGAAACGCAACGATATGGGCCGCTACGCTATGCTCGGCCTGGCCAGCCTTTAACGATGGGGTCTAGGGAAGAACGCCTTCCGGGTGGCTTACACAGGGCGGTTGAGCCAAGCGTGATGGCAGAGTAGTCGGGAACTGTACTGCTGCCAGGCCGTGGGCTTGGAGGACTGCATGTCCGCTTCCGGCCGGATGTCCGCTTCTGGCCGAAAGCAGACGTAAGCCTTCCAGGCATCGGACCGGCAGCCCCAGGCCTTGAGTTCAAAAGTGGTCACTCCTGCCGCGTAATTCCTGTGCTCATGCCACGGAGTTTGACTGCTAAGACTGGCTCACTCTGCTGGATTGAACTGAAGCCCCACACCTGGCAGCGTCTTGATGTACTGGGGAGCTGCAGCCGTATCCCCGATCTTAGGTCGAAGTCGCGCCAGAAGGATGCGGATGTAGTGAGCGTCGCGGTTATGGGATGGGCCCCATATCTCGGTCAGTATCACCGGCTGGGTGACCACACGTCCCGCGTTGCGTGCAAGCAGAAGCAGCAAGGCGTACTCCTTGCGCGAGAGCACAAGCTGCCTGCCCTCAAATGTCACCATATGGGTTTGTTCGTCGATGCGAAGGGAGCCATCGTCGAAGCAGAATGGGGCCTCCGCATCCCTGTCTGCCGATCGCAGCAGTACCCTGACGCGAGCCATCAGCTCGTGGATGCCGAAAGGCTTGGTGACATAGTCATGGGCGCCGCCATCAAGCGCCGCAACCTTGTCTGATTCCCCGGACCGGGCCGTGAGCATGATGATGGGCGCCTGCGAAAACTCTTTCAGTTGCGCAAGTACTGCGTGCCCATCCATATCGGGAAGACCGATGTCCAGAACGATGATGTCTACCGCGCAGCTACGTGCTATGTCCAGGCCCCCCTGACCCGTCTCCGCCATCAGGACCGTGTAGCCCTGCGCCTTCAGGCTGATCTGCAGGAATCTCCGGATATGCGGCTCATCGTCGATGACAAGCACATGGACGTCAGCGTTGGCTTCTGATTTTGCGGGCATTTGGCAGGCTCAAGATACGCTCGGTTGAAGCATCGGCAGGGTGATGCGGATGACGGTGCCTACGCCATCAGGCCCGGAGAAGGCTTCGACGGAACCTCCGTGTGCACCAATCATTCCTTGGGCGATCGTCAGGCCAAGACCGGTACCCTTCCGATTCCGGTCACCACGCTCAACGCTGTAGAACATGTCGAAGATGCGCTTGCGCTCATCCTCGGGAATGCCGGGGCCACGGTCGCGCACGTCGAGCTGCAGGTCTTTTCCGACCAGTCGCGCATGGACATCCACGGATGCGCCAAGTGGCGAGAACTTCGCCGCATTTTCCAAGATGTTGAACAGCCCCTGCTCCACCAGTGCAGGGTGCACCCATATCGGTGGCACGTCGGCTGCAATGGTAACGTCCAGCTTCACCCCCGGTTGGTACCTGCGCAGGCGACCGGATGCCGAGCCGATCAGTTCGTCCACGCCTACCCAGTCGCGGTTGAGGGTCAACCCGTCGTGACCCAGCCGGGTCATGTCCAGCAGATTCTGGATGTAGCGATCCAAGCGATCGCCCTCCTCCAGGATCGTGTCGAGCAGGTTGGCCTTGTCCTCGGCCGAGAGCGCATCTGGGTAGCTGACCAGACTGCTGGCAGAGCCGATCATGGACGCCAACGGGGAGCGCAGATCATGTGAAACCGATGACAGCAGCGCAGAGCGCAGGCGCTCGGTTTCGTTGCTGACCCTGGCCCCTTCCAGATCGGCGACCAGGCGTGTGCGCATGATGGCCTGAGTCACGTCGTCGATCATGGCCTCGGCAAGGCGCCGTTGTTCCGGTGCCAGCCGGGCATTGCTCTCACCCCAGCGCAGGCCCATCACGCCGACCACAGTGCGGTTGGCGACCAGGGGAACGAACCACCATTGCGACGCAGCAAGCGTGTCGGTAAAGCGGCCTGCCTGCTGGCGATGACCCAGCGACCAATCGGCGGCGGCGCGGTCGGTGCCCTGCAGCACGGTGCCGGGGGATTGCTCGATGCGATCACCGGACTGCATCCAGACCGAGACGCCCAGGCTGCGTTCCATCGCGATGCGTCCCACGTGGAGCACCTGACCCAGGTCTGCGGCACTGCTCAGCCCGCGGCCCAGACGCTCCATCATTGTTGCTTGGGCGTTGACAGCGCGCAGCGCCATTATCTGTGCGCGTAGACGCGTTGCCAGACTGCCGCAGACGAGTGCTGCCACCAGGAAAATGACCACTGTTGCCACGCCGCGGTTGGCGCTGATGCTGAAGGTGAACGTGGGTTCGATGAAGAAGAAGTTGTAGCTGAAGAAGCACAACGCCGCTGTGCCAACGACACCGAGCATACTGGTGCGGGTGGCCACCAGGATCACAGCAACGATGAACACCATGGACATGTCATCAATGCCCAGCCAGCGCTGCGCCATCCAGGAGGCGATGATCGCACCAAGTGTGGCAAGCACCGCTGCGGTCAGGTCATGCCGCAGCAACGAGCGATCCGGAACGCGCAGGCGCCGGCGGGCGCGGGCTCGAACTTCGGGCGAGCTGATGATGACCAGCTCGTAATGCGCCCCCCTCTGCAGAAGTTGCTGCGTGAGCGTGCGGTTGATCATCCGCGCCACTGGACGCTCGCGCGTGCGGCCGACAATGATGGTGGACGCGCCGCAGCGCTCGGCGTGGTCAAGTAGCGCATCGGCGACGTGGGAGCCATGCACGACTTCAGCGTCCGCGCCCAGGCTGCGGGCGAGCGCGAATGCGCGGTCAAGCTCTGCTTGGCGCGTTGCATCCATCGGTTTGCCGGACTGGACGGTCACTACGGTCCATGGCGCATCGCGGCGCTGTGCAATGCGGCGGCCGGCACGCACCATATACTCTGAGGCACCCATCCCATCAATGGCGATCAGCACCCGGTTGCGCAGCGCGATGCCGGGCAGGCCGCGCGCGATCTGCGACTCGCGCAGATCCTCCTCAAGATGGTCTGCCGCTGTCTGCATCGCCAGTTCGCGCAGTGCGGCGAGGTTGGACGGCGAGAAGAAGGCCTGCAGCGCTTGCGTGGCCTGTTCTGGCAGATAGACCTTGCCCTGGTTCAGGCGTTCGATGAGCTCGCGTGCGGGCAGGTCGACAAGACGGATGTCGCGCAAGCGGTCGAACAGCGCATCCGGGACGGTCTCGCTGACCCGGATGCCGGTGATGCGATGCACTACGTCATTCAAGCTTTCAAGATGCTGGATGTTGACGGTGGTGTATACATCGATGCCAGCGTCAAGCAGGTCGATGACATCCTGCCAGCGCCGCTCGTGGCGGCTGCCGGGCACGTTGCGGTGCGCCAGTTCGTCGATCAGGGCAACCTGCGGGCGCCGTTCCAGGATGGCGTCGACATCAAGTTCCTGCAGTTTGCGCCCTTGGTATTCAATCCGCTTGCGCGGGATGAGTTCGAGGCCTTCCACCAGCGCAGCGGTCTCTGAGCGGCCATGGGTTTCGACGATGCCAACCACCAGGTCAATGCCCTGGCGATGCAGCTCGCGCGCGCGGGAGAGCATGGCGTAGGTCTTGCCTACGCCCGGCGCAGCGCCGAGGAATACGGTGAGATGACCGCTGTTCTGGCGGCGTAGTTCTCCCGCCAGGGCATCAGCTTTGGCGCTGCGGTCTTCGTTCATGGGCAGGTTCCGTCAGGGGTGCGCGCGTTTGCGCTCTAAGGCAACGCCGCCCCCGCACGAGGGCAGGGGCGACAGATAGCGGCGTGCAGCTGTCAGTTCTTGGACGGGGCCGGTACTGCGCTGTCGAGCGCTATATTCAGTTCCAGCACATTTACGTGCGGAGCGCCATACAGGCCAAAGCGCATGCCTTCGGTGTGCTCGGCAAGCAACGCTTCAACCTCGCTGGCCTGCATGCCGCGTGCCTTGGCCACGCGATTCACCTGGTTCTTCGCGGCCGCCGGCGAGATGTGCGGATCGATGCCGCCGCCGGACTGGGTAACCATATCGCTGGGCACGGCGTCGGGCGAAACGCCGTCGCGTGCTGCGACGGCCGCGCGGGCCTCGTCCACCCGCTTGCGTAGTTCCGGATTGGTGCGCGCCTGGTTGCTGCCGGCCACGGCCATCACGTCGTAGGACGCTGCCGACGGGCGAGACTGGAAGTAGCGATCATCAGCAAATGGCTGTGCCACCAAGGATGAGCCGATCACCTTGCCGTCGCGCTTGATCAGGCTGCCGTTGGCGGCTGCAGGGAACATCAGCTTGCCGAGGTTGGTCGCGGCCAGCGAGTAGACGAAACCAAACCCGAGCAGCGAGATGATCGCCAGGCCGATCGATGCCCGCCAGACACCATTACGTGCGGAGGATGCGTTGGACGGATTGTGTTCAATGATGTTGTTCATGGGTTGTCCTCAGGCACCGAACAGCGCGGCCAGCGCCATGTCGATCAGTTTGATGGCCGGGAACGGCAGCAGCACGCCGCCCAAGCCGTAGACCAGCACGTTGCGGCGCAGCAGCGCCGTAGCACTCGCGGCGCGGAAGCGGACGCCACGCAGAGCGAGCGGAATCAGGATCGGGATGATGATCGCGTTGAAGATCAGCGCCGCAATCACGGCATTGGTCGGGTTGGAAAGGTGCATCACGTTCAGCGCGGCCATTGAAGGTACGGCCGCGAACATCGCCGGGAGGATGGCGAAGTACTTGGACACGTCATTGGCCAGCGAGAAGGTGGTCAGCGCACCGCGTGTGATCAGCTGCTGCTTGCCCACTTCAACCACCTGCAGCAGCTTGGCCGGATCCGAATCCAGATCCACCATGTTGCCGGCTTCCTTGGCGGCCTGCGTACCCGAGTTCATCGCCAGGCCCACGTCGGCCTGTGCAAGCGCAGGTGCGTCGTTGGTACCGTCACCCACCATGGCGACCAGACGACCGGAGGCCTGTTCCTGGCGGATGCGGGCCAGCTTGTCTTCCGGACGCGCTTCGGCGATGTAGTCATCCACACCCGCTTCGGCGGCGATGGCTGCAGCGGTCAACGGGTTGTCGCCCGTGATCATCACGGTCTTGATGCCCATGGCGCGCAGCTGGGCAAACTTTTCCTTGATACCGTGCTTGACCACGTCGGACAGTTCGATGACGCCCAGCAGGTGTCGACCATCGGCTACCACCAACGGCGTGGCGCCGTTGCGTGCAACCTGTTCCACGCGTGCGGACAGTTCAGGTGAGGGCTCCGAGCCCAGCGACTGCGCGTACTTCACCATGGCATCGATGGCGCCCTTGCGGATGGCGCGCACCTGCCCATCGGCCAGGCTCAGATCGACGCCGGACATGCGGGTGTGTGCGCTGAACGGCACGAAGTGTGCGTTGGCCGGCTCTTCGATGGGCGTGTTGGGCTGGCGTGCCAGCTTGACGATCGACTTGCCTTCCGGAGTCGGGTCAGCCAGCGAGGACAGCAGCGCGGCTTCTCGCAGACGGTCCAGGTCCACGCCTGCAAGCGGGTGGAAGGCCGTTGCCTGGCGATCACCGTGGGTGATAGTGCCGGTCTTGTCCAGCAGCAGCACGTCCACGTCACCAGCCACTTCCACGGCCTTGCCCGACTTGGCCAGCACGTTGGCAGACAGCGCACGGTTCATGCCGGCGATGCCGATGGCCGGCAGCAGGCCGCCGATGGTGGTCGGAATGAGGCACACCAGCAGCGCCACCAGTAGCAGCGGATCCAGCGTGATGCCTACGAAGCCGGCAATCGACGGCAAGGTCAGCACGACGATCAGGAACGTCAATGTCATCGTGATCAGCAGCAGCCCCAGCGCGATTTCGTTGGGGGTCTTCTGCCGATTGGCACCTTCTACCAGCGAGATCATGCGGTCCAAGAAGCTGTTGCCAGGCTCGGCGGTGACTCGCACCACGATTTCGTCCGACAGTACTTTGGTACCACCGATGACGCCGGAGCGGTCGGTACCGGCCTCGCGCAGCACCGGGGCCGACTCGCCGGTGACCGCCGATTCGTTGATGGTGGCCAAGCCACGAATGATCTCACCGTCGGCCGGCACGATCTCGCCCGCCGACACCACTACCAGGTCGTTCGGCCGCAACTCGGCCGCGGGCACCGAGACCTCGCTGGCGGACCTGGCTGCATCGGCGATCTTGCGTGCCACCAGATCCTTGCGTGCGCGGCGCAGCGAGGCGGCCTGGCCTCGGCCGCGTGCTTCTGCAACGGCCTCGGCGAAATTGGCGAACAGCACAGTTACCAGCAGCAGCGCCGTAACCGCCCAGCCGGGGCCGGCGGCAGCCTTGCCGCCAAGGGTGAGGCCTGCGGTGAGCAGGGTGCCCAGCCACACCACGGCCATCACCGGGTTGCGAAAGGCGTGGCCAGGGGAAAGCTTGGCGCAGGAAGCAATGACAGCGGCCCTGAAGCCGGCAGCATCGAGCAACGCCGGGCGGCCGGGGCGCTGCCCCTTGTGCATGGAAGTATCAGTCATTGTGGAATCCTCAGAAGGCCTTGAGCGCGAGGTGATCGGCGATGGGGCCCAGAACCAGAACCGGCATGAACTGAAGCAGGGTCAGGATGACGACCACAGCGATCAGGGTGAGTGCAAAGGTCGGCGTCTCAACGTGCAGCGTGCCCGGGCTTTCAGGCACGGCACGCTTTCGTGCCAGCATGGCCGAGATGACCAGTGGGATGATCAGCGCAGGGTATCGGCCCAGGGCCAGAACTACGGCGCAGCTCAGGTTCCACCAATAGGTGGCGTCTCCCAGACCTTCGAAGCCGGACCCGTTGTTGGCGAAGGCCGAGGTGAACTCATAGAACACCTGGCTGATGCCGTGGAAGGAGGGATTGGAGTTACCGGTGAGGCTGGGTACGGCCAGGGTAATGGCAGTCAGCGTCAGCAGTACCAGCGGCTGCAGCAGCACCAGCACGGCCAGCAGCTTTACTTCCGGGGCTTCGATCTTGCGGCCGAACAGCTCCGGCGTGCGTCCGGTCATCAGGCCGGCCAGGAACACGCTCAGCAACAGGTAGACGATGAACTGCTGCAGGCCGCAGCCCACGCCGCCCCAGATGGAATTGACCAGCATGTTGCTGATGGTGACCATGCCGGTGAGCGGCGCCAGCGAGTCATGCATGGCGTTGACCGAGCCGTTAGAGGTCTGCGTGGTCAGCGCGGCCCAGAGCGCGGAAGGCTCGGCGCCGAAGCGCACTTCCTTGCCCTCCATCAAGGCGATGTCGGTCGTGGTGGAGGACAGCGATTCTGACCACAGGGCCACGCCGGCCGACACCAGTGACATCGACAGCATGGTGCCGACCACCAAGGCGGTGAAGCGGCGGCGGCCGGTGAAGGCGCTGACCATGAAGGCGATGCTGACCGGAATGAGAATCAGCGCCAGGGTTTCCAGAAGGTTGGAAATGGCGGTCGGGTTTTCCAGCGGCACGGTGCTGTTGGGGCCATACCAGCCACCACCGTTGGTACCCAGTTGCTTGGCCGCGACCATGGAGGCCACCGGGCCCAGCGGGATCTTCTGCTCGGCCATGCCGGCTGAAGCGTCGATGGGCGTTGCCACTGGGCCACCGTTTAGGGTGGACGGCACACCCTGCCAGGTCAGCAGCAGCGACCAGAGCAGGCACAGCGGCAGCATCAGGCGCACGGCGGGGCGGATGATATCGGCCCAATAGTTGCCCAGATCCGGCTCGACGTCAGCCGTCGGCGTCTTGTTCGAGGCGGCGTTGGCCGTGCTGGCCAGTGCCTCGCGCGTGCGCCCGCCAAACAGGCCGCGCAGGGTCGCCACCACCAGCGCCAGGCCCATCATCGGGGTGATCACCTGCAGGCCAAGGATGCCGGTCATCTGCGCGAAGTAGGACAGCTGGGCCTGGCCGGAATAGTGCTGCTGGTTGGTGTTGGTCAGGAACGAGACCATGGTGTGCAGCGCCAGATCCCAGCGCATGTTCGGCGCATCATTGGGGTTGAGCGGCAACCAGGCCTGGGTCATGAAGATCGCCAGTGTGAGCACGCCCAGCATTAGGTTGCTGATCAGGAAGGCTTTGACGTACTGCTTCCACCCCATGCCCTGGCCAGGTGCGACACCCAGGATGCGATAGAGAGGCCGTTCGATCAGGCCGAAGACGCGGTCACCCCACATGGGGTTGCCACGCATGACGGCCGCCAGATAGCGACCGATAGGCCAGCCCAGCAGCAGGGCCAGCGCGAACACGGAAAGGAACTCAAACATGGGATGTCCCACCTTGTTGTGGTTGGATCGCAGGTCGTGCGGCTGGAGCGGCCAGCACGCACACCCCCGATGGCAGGGGTGAGGTGACTACGATGCGATGCTTGGCTCAGCTCAGAACGATGCCTGCAGTGCGGCTTCGATGCGCGAGCCGGCCAGGTCAGGGAAGATGCGCTTGGCCGCCGAATCGGTAGCGTGGGCGGTCACGCGCAGTTCGAAGGGCGCCTTGAAGGCCCAGATCCCGCTGAGCTGGCCGTGGGTGTAGCTGTCGTTGTAGGCGTCTTCTAGCCAGTAATGGCCGACCGCTGCCTCCAGACGCACGGTGTCGCTCACCGGCAGGCGAGCACCCAGCTGCGCGTAGATGCCGCGCTCATCGGTGGCCAGCGCGTCGGGCGAGTACGCTACCTGCAGCCAATAGTTCTGCTTCCAGGTGACGGTGCTGTTCAATTCGGTCCAGTTCAGGTCCACGGTGGTGGACGGGTACCGGTAATGGGTCAGGTTGACGTCCAGTGCCCAGTCATCAGACAGGCCACCCGACCAGCCGGCAACGAAATCCAGTTCGCTGCTGGCATGGGTGTCCGGTGCGAACTCGACATTGGAGCCCCACACCGATGCGTACCAGCCTGATTCTGCGCTGGCCTTGAAACCAGCCTGGACGGCCGCGTCGCCTTGGGTCTGGCTGGAGCCGCGCCAGACGTAGTCGTTGGCAATGGCCGCCGAGCCGGTGACGGTGGCCGCGTTACTGCTGAACGCCGCGCCGGCAAACAGGGCAAGCCCAGCGATACCGCGGGCGACAATCGCCTGGGCGCTGAAGGGCTGGCCCGGGAAAAGATGCAGAGACATGAAAGGACAACTCACGGAATGGCTGTTCAGCCGATGAGAAATTGTCGAATCGATGCCTGTAAAAAGCCCATTCCCCGGCTGATATGCCGCGTAAATTCTTCATAAAATTTCACGGCTTGTTTGCAGCCGGGGGACTGGTGGCGGTCCATTACGGTGATTTTATGTGGGGGCTCGCAAAAACGTCTGGCGATTTTACGGCCGCCGCGAAGACCATGGCATCACCGCACCGCAGGGTGTGAAACCAGAACGACAATGACCGTCATCGTGATACGCCACGCAGCCCGCAGCAACGAAACGCCGGACTTGCCCGCACACCTGGGCAACCATGCTGTGGTGTGCAGGGAATGCAGCTGCGTGGAAGAGGTGAGCCAGTGCCTGTGCCAGATTGAAGCACGCCCCAACGACTGGGTCGTGCTTGAGCTGGGCAACGTGGATGAGCAGCAGTGGCATGAGCAGTCCGGTGCACTGGGTGCCGCGCTGGAAACACTGCCGGCGCAGTACATCGAGGTGCAGGGCATGGCCGGGTTCGATCTTGAATCACGGCTGCGCCTGCAGCACGCGCCGGCGGCGGTGGTGGCCGACCACCGCAGCACGCAGGGTGGTTACCCGCTGTCGCTCGGCATCATCCGCCATCGCCTGGCTCTGGAGGCCTGAAACATGTCCATTTTCATCATTCGTGGCCCGGAAGCGACCGGTCGTCTTATCCGCACCGCGACACCGCTGCCCAGCCCGGTGTTGAAGGCGCTGGTGGAACGTGCAATCGATGCCGGCACCACCATCGCCATCCGCGCCTGCGGGTCGGAGCAGGAGCTGCTGGACGCGCTGCGTGTGGCCGACCACAGCCGCGGCGAAGTAACCCTGCTGGACCCGGGTGCCTGTGCCGACAGCACGCGCCTGCAGCGTCTGCTGCCGCATCTGCACAACGCCTACGTGGAAGTGCATGATGACGGCGCAGAGCGCGAGGCCTGTATCCCGTCAGGTTCTGGCCGCAGGCTGGCCGTGGCCAGCGGCTACGGTGCGCAGAGCTATGCGCTGGGGCTGGAGATTGCCCTGGAGCATCTCGGGCTTACCGAACACTGTAACCCGTTCCACGTCGGCACCTGAGTAATGCCCCTCTTTACCCCTCTGGCCTGCCGGGCAGGCCAGAGGCCGACAAGAACATCGCCAGCTAGAACTTCATCCTCAAACCACCGTTCACCACAAGTGCTTCCAGTGGTGCCCAAGCACCCACGGTCCACTGGCCATCGTCGGCGCGACGGGGCCCGCAGTATCGAGTTGTAACCGCTTTGGCGGACGCTGAGGGTGTTTTCCAGATTGAGGAACAGGCTGACTTTTCCCAGCACGATTTCTCCCAGCGCACCGACTTCCAGGGACGGCCGGCTGCATCTACGCCAGGGATTGTCATCAAGCGCCTGGACGCCGGTGTAGTAGGCCTCGAGGCCGATTCGGCCACGGTCATGCTGCTCCCACATGGCCACCAGGCCTGCGCTGTGCCGGGGCGTTAGTGAAACCGGACGGCGGCCAGCACCTTCCTCACTGGGGTCGCGCGCATCGGTGTAGACATAACTGCCGGTCACCCTGATGTCCTGCCAGCGATAGCCCAGCAGCAGTTCACTGCCACGGGTGCGGGTCACGCCCTCCACGTTGACCAGTTGCAACCGCGCGCGGTTCGGGTCTTGGGTCAGCCAACGGCGGAAGTTGGTGTGCAGGTATGCGATATCAGGCGCACGCTGCAGTACATCCATAGGGATCCGGATCATCACACGCGGCGACGCGTTCTCCACCGTCAGCACCCGAACGCCTTTGCATCGGATCTAGAAGGATGTCGCTTCGGAATAGCGCGTGTGCAGTTCGAAACCCTCTTCGGCCGTTGCGGCCACGAAGCCGAGCGCATCACTTCGCAGCAACCGGTTATCGAACGCGTGCAGTACTTGATAGACCCGCACTTGCTCGCCTGCAGGTTCGGGCCAGTGCATCCACACTGCGACGGCCAAGAGGACGCAAAGTGCCGCAGCGGCAAGGCCGCGCTTTTCCATTCGCAGCACCAGGAATGGGAACAAGGACACGCTAACAAGCGCGCTGTCACTCCCCCTATCTATCGCAACTATTGCGACCGTATCAAGCTCGAATCGCCATCAGCAAGCGCGCCAACCCCAAAGCTTGTCGTGCATGCTGGCTCTCAAGGCGGGCGGGGCCTCGTAGGATAGAAGAGGTCGATCCGTGCCCGATGTAGGCGAGGCTCTTCTTACGCAGCTTGGAAGCAGAGGCACGCGCTACGTCCGCTTTTGGCAGGGAGCAGACATCAGCACAGCGTCGGGGCTTGGTCCGGCGCTATTCTCCGCTTTCGACCCAAAGCAGACATTTTCCTCCCATGCCGCGAGCTGTCATAAGTGTCCTGCTAGGTAAGGCCGACGACGCCGGAGCCGTGGCTACGTTCAACGCCGAGTGGGAGCTTGTCGAGCAATGGTTGGAACACTGGCGAGCCAACATGGCTATCTGCCCCGAACTTTGATGGGTGCGGTTGTTGCTTCGTGTATTGGAAAGTGGATGCACCGCAGGGGGCACTAGAGAAGCTTCCTTCTCATCTCTTGGACGGCGCGTGGTAGCCGACAACCAACGTTCGCTTCTGGCCGAGAGCGACCATTGATCAGGGTAGGGGATTAGGACGGTTTATCGGGGGTAGGAGAGGACAGTGAGATATCTTGGGTAGCCTGCAGTGAAGAATTCTCTAATGAGCATCCGCGTCGGTTAAGAAGCCGCATCGGACATGCCCAGCAGGGATGCCTCGAGAATGGCGGCGAACCGGCGCACGTGATCCCAAGCTAATGGCAATGGTGGGCTAAGGCGCAGTTCGTCTTCGGCCGAAGCTCCCAGCTCAGCAAGCTGTGACGCACCGGCAATCGTCAGCGCTCCGCAGATTCGATGCAGGACTGCTGCGGTCTGAGCGGCAGACTCTTGCATGATGGCGTAACGCAGTTTCGCAAGATCTTGGCTCATGGTCTCTAGGAACAAGAGACGGTGCCGCGATGGCACGACCAGCGGCTGCGCGGTAGCCAGCTCGTCGATCGTTGCTGCAACTGGTGGAGCGCTGTTTGGCGTCATTCGTCCACCGTTGTTTTGGCTCGAGATTGACGGCAGGTTCAGCAGCATGGACTGCAGTTCCTTCAATGTGATCGGTTTGATCAGTAGCCCATTCATGCCCGCGCGTCGACAACGTTCCCGTTCGCCCGGGTCGGCATTGGCAGTAGTGCCTACGATGGGCAAATTCAGCCCCTTCTGGCGGACGGCGGTGGCGAGAGCGTACCCGTCCATCACCGGCATGTTGAGATCGGTCAACAGCAGCGAGAAGGAGCGCTCGCCGCAGTACCCCAGCGCTTCGCGTCCATCTGCGGCAATGACGGACTGGCACCCCAGCTGCTCAAGCTGGTCGCGCAGGATGGCTTGGTTGATCGGATTGTCCTCGGCTACCAGGACCGTCAATCCCAATTGGCGCACCGCCTGCAACGGATGCGTCATATGGATGCCCGGCGCTGTACCGGTAGACATGGCAATCGCCTCTACTATTGCATCCAATCGGTGGGGCGTTACCCACCAGCATCCATCGGCCAGTTCAGGTTGCTCACCTCCCGAGTAGGTGGCCACCACGTGCGGGCCGCCCCATGCACTTGGCATCAATGTACCGCTCAGCAGTATCTCCAGCAGCGGCGAAGAATCGCCGGGCGGCGGAGTGTGCTGTGGACCCAAGGCTATCGCACTAAATCCTCGCCGTGTAAGGCGCTCGACCAGGCTGTGCATCACAGCCGGCGGCTCGCCCCGCACGAGTAGAGTTTCCGTCAATGGCCACTGCGTTGCCGCCGGCAGGGCCGGTGCGGCGCTGGCATCACGGACCGGAATCTCCAGTGTGAAGCTGCTGCCCAGCCCCAGTTCACTGGTGACTGCGATTCTGCCCCCCATCATTGCCGAAAGCAGCGCACAGATGGCCAGACCCAGCCCCGTGCCTTGCTTTCCATGATTGCCCTGATGCACTTGGTAGAAGCGTTCGAAGAGCCGTGCCTGGTTCTCTAACGAGATGCCCACTCCCGAATCGGAAACCTGCCAGCAGAGCAGTTCGTGATCCTCTGCTGAGCGCTTGCTCAGGCGCAGTGTCACACGGCCCTGCTCTGTAAACTTGATGGCGTTGCTGATCAGATTGTTCAGCACTTGCCTGATCCGCGCAGCGTCACCGGTCATGGTGGCTGGCACCTGCGCATCGATGACGGCATAGAAACTTAGGCCTTTGCTGCGGGCAGCACCACTCCAGGCGGTGACAATGTCTTCGGTCAGGTCCTCCGGGGTGAAAGACCCCTCAACCAGCTGCAACTGGCCGGCCTCGGCCTTGCTGATGTCCAGGATGTCATCTATCAGATGCAACAATGTAGAAGACGAAGCCTCCACGGTGCGCAGATACTCGCGCTGGCGAGGCTCAAGCGTGGTCAACCCCAACAGTTCCAAAGTGCCCAGCACGCCGTACAGCGGGGTGCGGATTTCATGGCTGATCATTGCCAGGAACTGGCTCTTGGCTTGATTGGCCGCCTCAGAGTCGGCCTGTGCAGCGCGCATCGCCTGTTCGCTCTGCTGTTGTAGCGTCACATCAACAAACAGGCAGAGCAGGGCATCCTCGCCGTCGAACCTCACCGGCGTAGCGCTAATCATCAGGTGGCGGCCGTCGGGTGTGGTGTAGGGGATATCCCCCTCACCATCGACGGCTTGGACCTGATGCCGCCACGCGGCCTGCCATCCACCGTGGTCGTGGTCGCCCCCAAGGAAGCGCCGGGCCCGCACATTGTCGAGCAGAATGCTGCCATCGTGCCTGCGCAGCAGGCAAACGCCGACCGGCGCACTGTCGAGGAACGCGCGGCTGAATTCCTGGCTTTCCAGCAGCTGCTCGTCGCGCGCACGCAACTGTCCGAGAATGCCCCGGCGACGTGCCCTGAAAAGCAGCGCAGCGGCCAGGCCAGTCACCAATGCCAGCAGGGCACCCGCTATCAATGTCCCTTCGTTGCCCAGCAGCAGTTTCCGCAGACTGACTGTATAGACCGCCGTCCAACCGCCGCGTCCCTCCATGCGAAGCTCCAAACCCTGCGGGCCGAAACGCTTGGCGGGTCCCTTCCGCGCGACGTTGGCATCACCGACCAGTGGTGTTCCGGCTGGTGTGAACAACGAAAGCCGGGTGAATTCACTTGCGCCGCCAGCCTGCAGATCGGCCAGCAGCCCATCGGTTTCCATCAGGCAAGCAATGGCGGGAACGGTGCTGCTCCCCGCTTCGCCCCAAAGCGAACCGTCCTCCGGCGCACGGGTTACAGCAACGTAGCGCAGTTGGCCGTCGATCCAAGGCTCTTCAGTCCAGGCCACGTGGCCCGCACTCAATCTAGGGCGACTCTGCACCGCCTCGCGTACCCTGGCCAGCGCAGAGCGCAACTGCGTGGGAGCACCGCGTTTCTGATACTGGGAGCTGTACTTGGAAGGGACAAGCACGCCCTGCGTGCCGCTTCCGTTGACCAGCAGGCACTGGGATGGGCGATAGCGTGACTGAGACCAGAAATCCCGATAGAAGTCGATGAATCCGCGGGCCAGCGCTGCTGGCTCTGCGTTCGCATTCGGAGTTCCCTGGCCCACCAGTGTCCAGTCCAACTGTGAAGTGCCCGAAGTCGCGCTGGTTGCGCCCAAGTGCGCGGCAAGATCCGCGTCGTGCAGCTTCCATCCAAGCAGGAACCGCTCCTGCTCGCTGAAGGCGCCTTCCAATTCGCGGAACTGCAGGGCGACATTGCTCTGCGCCAACTGGATTGCACGCTCGACCAGCAGCACAAGCGTGCTGCCTGCCAAGATCAAAAGCGCCGCAAGTGCGACCGCGAGCCAATCGGAGCCGGCAATCCTCTTTAACACCATGTTGACAGGCGGCGAATCGATCTTCACGCAGGAATCCCAGGGCAGGCAGTGGGCGTGTGGAGTGGGAATGGCTTCGGCAAACCGGCTGCCGCCAGGTGTGCGTCGAGGGGCTCGGTCCGGGCCGCTACGCCAAGCGGTCCAAGCTTCAAGCGGACGTATATCACAAAGCACTCTTGTATCGCAGACCGGCTGTATAACCTCCGCCCGATCGGATTTCAGACCCGCCTGATGGTGCCAAGGCGACTGTGGCTTCAACTGTGTGATGTCTGCGTAGTTGGGGTGGGGGATGCATGGCAAGGATGCTGTTGCTGGGTGGGACAGACGGGTGCCGGACGAGGGTCGCGCGGCAGTTCCGCCGCCGCATGCGCATCGACATGGCAGTACCACTGGAGTTGGGCCTATGCCTGCTGCAGTCATCTGCCTATGAGTCGGTAGCTGCATTCTTCCAGCCCGATCTGGCAACGCGGTTTGTGGAAGTCTGCCTCCTAAATGGAATCGATCCACAACTGGTTGTCCTGGCGCCTGGCCTGCGCCACCAGCGCGCACAGCTGCAACGTGCCCTGGCTGCAGCGCATCTGCGCGCCCCGATCTTCATCAGAGCTGAGGCTGACGACGCTGAGGTGCAGCCAATTCTGACGGCTCTGATCCAGGCCGCTTCTGTGCCCTCCATCGCCAGCCCTTTGGTGTGCCTTCACAAACCAGCGGACTGATCTGGTTCCCCGAGAGCAGTCCTTGCTCTGCATCAAGCGTGGTGCTATCTGATAGCTGAGCAATGATCGCCGCAAGGATGACCCTCTGCATGCGGGACAGCGTTCGGGGACTCAGGGGCAGTGTCCACACCTTGCTGGCCTGCTTGGCAGGGGCGGAGACTGCGCCACGTGGCACTCGTCTTTCAGGCGAGGACGGCGCAACCATCTACGCATAAGTGATGCTGCCCCCCCCCCCCCCCGTGGCCGTCGGCCACTGTCGAAGATCATCCGAGATCCCAGCTGGCATCCCCAGAGCATATGAACACCACAATTGTCATCGCCGATGATCATCCAATCGTGCTGGCCGATATACGCGATCTCATCGACCGGAACCCGGGATTTGAGTTGATTGGACAGGCCCAGACGCCGGCAGCCCTTGTCACGCTTGTGCAGGCGCGTGAGCCGGATATTGTGATTTCGGACTACAACATGCCCAGTGACGATGATCTTGGCGATGGCATCAAGCTGATTTCCTACCTCGCCCGGCGTTTTCCAAGTGTCAGAGTGTTGATCCTGACCATGGTGTCCAGCCCGACCATCGTTGCAGAAATGTACCGCGCTGGCGCCAGCGGCGTTGTGCGCAAAAGTGGGGATCTTCGGGAACTCAACACGGCCCTGGCGACCCTGGCTGCGCAGCGGCAGTATCGCTCACCGGATCTACCACTTGACAGCTCAATGCCTGCTGCAGGGAGTCCCTCGCCATTGGAGTTACTGTCGCCGCGTGAGCTGGAGGTAATCCGCCTCTTCGCCAGTGGATCAAGTGTTGGCGAAATTGCGAAGCGACTGAACCGCAGTACCAAGACAATCAGCACGCAGAAAATCAGCGCAATGTGCAAACTCGGAACGCAGACAGATCAGGAACTAGTGACGTTCTGCCTGAGATCCTCGCTGTTTGGCTGAGCGAAAGCAGCAGGCTACTCTTTCTCCGCACCTCGCAGAGCGAGAACTGCGGCGGGATTCGTAACCTCGAGGGTGGATTTCTACCGTTCTGCGGAAGCGTCGGCACCCAGCTCGATCATCATGCGTGCCGCCAAGTAAAGGCGTGGCTCGATGGAATCCACTTCGATGAACTCGTTCTTGGCATGGTAGCCCCATCCTGCCAGTCCCAACCCCTCCAGCACTGCGGCCTTCCCGGATCTACCAGCAAAGCCAGCATCGGTGCCACCGTTGGTCGTGGGATGGAACAGCAGCTCGCGCCCGTCCAGTTCGGCGTAAATCTTTCGGGCGCGCTCGGCAAGTGCGGAGCCACGTTCACCGGCAACGTACATCGGTCGCAGCGGATCGAGGCTTACCGTCGTGGTGGTCTCCGGAATCAAACCGGGCGTGGCAGTTTTCGCCTTCAGTACAGCCAACAGGCGTTCGTTGGCATCGGCCTCGGTAACACGCACATCGCCGACCGCCGATGCCTCACCGGGGATCTGATTGCGCGCCGCCCCTGCTTTGGACATGGTCCAGTTCAAGTGTGCACCCTGCACATCCTCGGCTGCGGAGCGCGTCTGCAGCAGGCGGCTGGAAAGCTCCAGCAGCGCATTGCGGCCCTGCTCGGGTGCAGCACCAGCATGAGAAGCGCGTCCGTTCACAGTCATCAGAACCTGCGAGGTGCCTGCGGCGCTGAGCAGCACGCCTTCGCTCTGGATAACGGCCTTGGCTGGTGAGGGTTCAAAAGACAGCACCACGTCGTGCTGGGCAGCCAACGCAGCAATCGTCTCGCCGGAGCCAGGAGAGCCAATTTCTTCATCCGGGTTGAACAACACAGTTACCTGGGCGTAGTCCTTCCAATCGCGCTCCCTCAGAAGGGCAAGCGAATGCAGGATCACCGCAACACCGCCTTTGTCATCGGCGATACCGGGGCCATAGATCAGGTTGCCTTCCCGCCGGTAGGGCTCGATTCGAAGAATACCCTCGTCGTAAACCGTGTCCATGTGGGCGATCAACATGATCCGAAGCGCGCCGGTGCCCCTCAGCACACCACGCACCATAGGCACGCCGTCAACCGCGTTCGTAGGGCGATCTACCGTTGCGCCCACACGCTTCAACCGCGACGCGAGGTAGGTTGAAATCCGCGTCAGGCCCGCCGTGTCGCTTGACCCTGACTCGATGTTGACCAAATCATCAAGCGTTGAGATGACGGAAGGGACTTCCTTCTGCGCAGCCACTCGTAGCGCCTTGTCAGCATCCGCGCCGACCTCTGCGGCGAAGAGTGGACTGCAGCAGAGCATCAGCATGGAGGCCAGAATGATACGATTCTGCACGCGGGTTCTCCTAGGGATCTGGTCAGACTCGATGATGGGGCTGGAACGAGGGGAGGAGTCAAGCCAAGGATGCGCTGATCCTGTGCTCGGAGCCTCGGAATTGAATGCCGTCAAACTTGGGAATGGTCGTTGAATCTAGATGCTTCACACGCGACTTACCCATCAGTCAATTCTGATTTCGACCTCCTTCCATCGACATATCCGAGCGGCATTCAGGGAGGCGGAACAAGGAATCGGGTGAAGTCACTCGCAGGCATCGGTCGCGAGATCAAGTATCCCTGGGCCAGATCACACCCCAGTGTTCTCAGCATCTCCAAGTCTTCTTCGGTTTCCACGCCTTCAGCCACGCTGGTCATTTCCAGCTGGCGGATGAGCGGAATCAGGTTCGCCAGGGCCATGCCCAACGCGGGATCACGCGAACAGCCATGGACGAGCGCCCGGTCGATCTTGATCTCGTTGAAGGGGGTGTTGACCAGGCCATGTACCGAACTCATGCCTTGCCCAAAATCATCTTGGGCTAATGCAAAACCCTTCATGCGCAGGCGGCAGGCGCCAGCGTGATAGTCGCCTACATGTTCGGTCATGCTGTCTTCCAGTAACTCAAAGCACAGCTGTGCCGGCTCTCCGCCCCGTTCCTCTACAAAGGCCAGCAGTTCATCTGGCAGATCCAATTGCTCCAGCATATGTGTTGGAAGGTTGACCGAAACCGCAATGCGGTGGCCGGCCGCCAGCCACTGACGCTGGGCCCGAATGCTCGTTGCAAGTACCTGATGGAGCAGTTCTTTCTCCAGACCAAACCGACTGATGGCCGGCAGGAACCTGGCCGGGGGCAGTACTCCGTCGTGCTCGGACACCCAACGGGCCAACGCCTCGGCGGCCACCGTGAGTCCACTTCGAATGCAGACCTTGGGTTGGAACCACGCTGTGATGCGCCCGTCCAGCAGCGCCCGACGCAGCTCCTGCTCCCCTGGCTCGGCACCGAGGGAGCGCACCCTTCCACCCGGGCTCTGCTGAATGCTGCCCAGCTCGCCCAGCAATTCCGCTACCTCGCTTTCCTGGACCGGCTTGCGCAGCACGCCCACCACGTTCAGTCCCAGTGACTGAGCGGCCAGCTTGGCTGAGGCGAGCATCCGCCCGCGGTCTACGCTCACCAGCGCGAGCAACGGTGGGTGGGGCAGGCCGGAAAGGAGCTGGATGAACTGGATCCCGTCCATCCCCGGCATATTCAGGTCGCTGACAACCAAGTCGTACGCTACGGCCCGGCAACGCGCAGCGGCATCATCCGCGGACAGGCATGCTTCCACCTCGACGCCCGGCCGACTGCAGAATAGATCGGCCAGAACCTCGAGCTGGAACGGATGATCTTCCACTATCAGAACCCGCTGTGCCACGCAGTACCCCTTACCCAGATACAGCGACTACGGAGGATGACTTGCCCCCTCCGGATAATGCGCCCTCTCTGGAAGGCGCGCCAGTGCCGAAGCTCCGCAAGCATGATCGCAGCCGTCTTCAACTGATATAGGACGCGTCTGATGGTGGTCAGGCTTGGGCTGACCTAGCATTTGCATCCGCGGCCCCTCGGTGGAATGGGGTATCCGGTTTCGAAAGCATACACAGCATCCCTCTCCATGCGTAGAACAGTGCACCATCATTACTCGAGAAGCAGGCACAACTGCAGGGCTCTTCTTTCATGCAGGAGAAGCATATTCACGGCAAATCGGAACGTACATAATCCTATTCATGGCACAGCCTTGATGCGGGGTGCACATCACGGGATTGTCCTCGTACGATTTAAGAATAGACGCGTACTGGTGGGCTGGTGTCTTCGCAGGAACACCCCTGAAGCGGCGGTGTCGCAGGCACTCCGTAGAGAGCTCCGCAGTTCCTTCCTGGCGTATTCAATAGGTTCGGGGACGCATTCGGTAAAGCGGATTGTTCTGCTTACTCAACCCGCAGTGGTCGTGCAGCTATTTGTTTCCCTTTCCGCTGCCGCAGACGGTGATTCGCTTCTCTTCCTCTGTGAAGGGTGCGAGGTGGCGCAGTGGCTCGAGTTCGCCCTGCACATCGACGGGACGTGCCCAATCAGTGCCACCTCGCTACGGCGCCAGGCTACACCTGCTGAAGAGTAGGGCGCACCTGAAGTCAGTATGCGCGATCGACTGACAGTACTGGGGGCGGCAGTTGGCGGCGGTCAGCAATGTATACCACGCAAGTGCCGCGATGCAGCTGTGGTTGAGGAACGAAGCTGCGTCGAGCGGGCTTGCTTGGGTGAGCCAAGGGTGCCGCTTCTACGTCCACGACCGGCAGATTGGCGCCATGGTCGGTCTCCGTCGCGACGTGTGGGCTTTGCAACAATCCTCAGACAGCCGCCTCGGGCGATCATGTTGACAGCGCCTTCACCCGGGTGGAAACCACTATTGGCTGATGCTCGGCGCTACATTTTCAGTATTTGAATCCTGAGAGCGATCCATGAACCCTAGTCGAATCATCCTGATCGGCGCACTCTCAGCTGCACCGTGCTTGGCTCAAGCGCAGAGTGCAAACCAGGGCGCAATGGACGCCAGTGGATGGTCCTTTCGGGTCGCTCCATATCTTTGGGCAACGGCGACCGAGGGGCGCTTCTCGCATGAGCGTCTGCCACTCACACTTCACGGCTCGAAGAGCTTCAGCGAGACGTTGGACGATCTCGAGCTGGGTGGCATGGGCATGTTTGAGGCGCAAAAGGGACGCTATGGCCTTCTACTGGATGGTCAGTACAGCCGATCCAGCACGGTCCTCAACGTGCCCCAGGGTCGATTTGCATTGCCAGTGCACCTAGCTACGCGCCACTACAGCACGCTGTTGGCTGCCCGCTACGGATTGCATGAGGACGCGGCGACCACAACGGACCTCATAGCCGGGGTACGAATCTGGCAGGTGCGGATGCGCATGGCCTATTCTGCTCCGCTGCCCACGCCCCCGCCCGTCCCGCAAAGTTATGTTGGCGAACAGAGCCATGGATGGGTGGATGCACAGATCGGCATCAAGGCCCGCCACATCTTTTCCAATCAGCTTTTCGTCGGTGGCTGGGTGCTCGCCGGCGCCGGCGACTCGAATCTGTCCACGGATGTGATGCTGGTCTCTGGCTACCGTGCAACCGAGCACCTTTCGATCGCTGCGGGTTATCGATGGCTATCCACTGATTACACCACCAGCCAAGGCTTCGTCTTTGATGCACGAATGCAAGGGCCGGGAATGGGTTTGGAGTACAGCTTCTGATGTTGGTGTAACAGGCTAGTCGCTGAAGCCTATGGCGTCGCCGGAAAGACTCCGGCATTTTCCTGGTCAATCTTCGAGCCGGACAAGCCCTATCTAGTCGTCATCGGGGAGCGCGAGGCACTTTCCGGCGGGGACCTTGTCCGTAGGAACACAACCCTGTCGAATGGACGTCTGTTTCACATTGCGCCCGAATTCAGAGCTACTTGTATCACGGTGACCAACTCCCAATGGCACGGCCATCAGCCGGCTGCAGTCGGCCATTGAAAATTTCCGCCATCGCATTTTCCGTCGGCGGATAACGCTGCTGTTACGCCTTGGCCGTGCAGCGAAGCGCCGAGCGCGGCATCGACGCGATCTGCAGCGCACGCTACTCATTGCTAACAAATCGCTCGTGCAGCTGCTCCGCCAGGCGCGCTTCTGGGCCGGCCTCAGAGCTTCTTTGTGGCCACTTACCGCAGCATCACTTTGTCGAGGTTCAGGCCGGCCACCAACTGCTCGAGCTTGCGGTCTTCCTCTTCCGGCAGACATAAGCGCTTGAGCTCGGAGGGACCGATGCCACCGTACTACATGTGCCACAAGTAGAACGCCGCCTGCGCGACGCGCATCTTGCAGCACTTCTCGCCGATCGCCATGCCCAGCTCGACCTGCTTGAGCGCATACGCAATCTGCTCCTCGGCAAAACGGAGGTCCTTCATCGCCTGATTACTCGCGAGCCATGGCCCCCCCGCGCGGCGAAGTCTGTACTTTATGCCGTATGCCGACCTGGTTTTTCGGGAGCGTGTTATGCATGGGTCACGACACGGTTAGGCCTATCGGCAACACCATTGGAGATACTTGATCTCACGCACTTGCCTCATTCATGAGGGTGGGAAATAGGAAACGTCTGATTCCACTAGGCATGGATGCTCGTCATAGTGTCATCCGCAGCATGAAATTCTGCAAAGGATGCGGTCAAGCAAAATCCCCAGCCTTGGCGAGCGAGCCTTAATCATCGCTGTGGACAAGGAAGTGTGCCGTAGAAATTCCCCTTCTGCAGCAGGCAAACAGCGTTGACGGCTTAGGGCATGGATGCCCAAACCATCTCAATACACGAAGCAGCATCTGCTGCTGGAAACATTCTAGACCGCGTAGTTGCGGCGCCTGGTCCTGCGGGATCAGGTCGATCCATCGATACAAAACTCCCAACTGACGCGCCACCTTTCAGGGTGACAGCACAGGGGAGCCTTTGCCAGTCGCAAGGCTCAACAACTTCGCCCTCTAAATAATGAGTTCAACCACATGACCTCCAAGACCAAAAAACCGCCAAACCTTACGCCGTCCAAGACGGCACAGTATATGGCAGCCGCACTGCTGTCCGGCGCCTTCGCCACTACGGCAGCAGCGGCGGTGTGCGAATCCGATCCAGACTTCAAGGTCAGCCCTGTCGCGGTAGATACCGCATGGGCCTGCGGTGAGAACGCCAATGCATCAGGAGCCAATAGCATCGCCCTGGGCAACAACAGTATTGCTAGCGCTGGCTCAACCGTAGCGATTGGCAGTAAAGCGGTCGCGTCGGGTGCCAGCGGGATTGCGATTGGTACGCAGGCTACTACTGGCAAGGATGGCATCGCTATTGGAAGCCAAGCAGGTTACAACTCCACCGGTACGGAAAGTGCGTACGTGGGCCATTCTGCGGGTGCCAACAGCGTTGGGACAAGGAACACAGCTTTCGGGCCGACCAACGCTGGCGCAAATACGGCGGGCGAGATGAATGTGTCCATTGGCATGGCCACCAATTTCTTCACGAGGGGTGATCAAAATACTTCCATCGGCGCTTATGCGGGGCAGCGCTCGCAAGGCGATCAGAACGTGTCCTCTGGTGTGTTTGCGGGCGCGCTGAGCATTGGCGACAGCAATATTGCTACTGGTACAACTGCTGGCTATGGGGTTGTGGGCTCCCGTAACGTTGCGACCGGCCATGAAGCAGGCATGGCCCTGAGTGGCGACGACAACGTTTCCATCGGCAACAACGCAGGCACCTTGACCGATGCAAGCGGCAATCCGATCGTACGTTCCATCAGCAATTCCGTCTCTATCGGTACCAATGCCATCGTTGAGTCCGACAACGCCATTGCGATCGGCGCTGGCGCCATCGCGGGCAGCGCTATTGGGACGCCTGGAACGCAGCTCGGCGGAATCTCGTATACCTACGCGGGAGCTGTCCCGGTCGGTGTCATGAGCGTTGGTTCTGCAGGCGCTGCCCGCCAGATCTCGAACGTGGCAGCCGGCCAGGTCAACGGCAGCAGCACGGATGCTGTGAATGGAAGCCAGCTCTACGCTGCGCACCAGGCGATTGGTCGCCTTAGCGACAGGGTGGATTCGGTCGAGACGGCCATGCAGGCCGGCACGGATCTTCCTGTAATTCCCGCTCCTGTCGAAGGCGGCGGGATGTTCCAGGCAAGCGATGACAATCGTTCACTTCCGGTTGCAGCCGGAGCCAATTCGGCTGCGGGGGGTGCCGGCGCCGCAGCACTTGGCGACAACAGCGTTGCCCTTGGCAACCAATCCCAAGCCATTGCGGAAAATTCGGTGGCGCTCGGTAGCAAGTCGATCTCAGATCGCGAGAACACCGTCTCGGTGGGCAATGCCACGCAGCAGCGTCAGATCACCAACGTGGCCGCTGGCACGCGGGCGAATGATGCAGTAAATGTTGAACAACTGAGCAGTGGAATGCAGCAGACTTTGCAGCAGGCGCAGACCTATACGGACGATCGGTTCCGCGAGGTGAGGGATGGCATCCATTCCATCGACCGTGGTTACCGCGGCGGCGTAGCTTCTGCAATGGCGATGGCCAGCATGCCGCAGGCGTATACGCCAGGTAAGAACATGGCTGCAGTGGGCATCTCGTCGTACGAGGGCGAATCGGCGATCTCCATCGGCGCGTCGCGTGTCACGGAGGATGGAAAATTCGTGTTGAAAATGCAAGGCAGCCACAACAGCCGCGGTGATTTCGGGATCGGAGCCGGCGCAGGCATTCAGTGGTGAAAAGCAGCTTCAGGAACGAGGCAAGTTGACGTTGAAGCGGCCCTTATGGATGAGGGCCCTGTCTGTGCTATGCCCAAACAAGCTCTCCCATATGAACGCCTAGCCCTGGAGGGCGAGTCAGTAGTTTTGGAGATTTGCAGTCCACGACTAAAGACTCCAGTTGCATTCTGGCCAACAAACGGGGATGCGCTGCTAAGGATGCTGCGGGTCGCAGAAGTAGACGTGGATGTCCTTGGCGAGAGTGAAGCGGCGATGGTCGGCCATCTCCTTTGCCCGGTCCCACGTCAGAGATTTGTAGAGCTCGCTGGGCAGTCGGCGCGCGGTGCGGATCTCGACTCAGCGCCAACTCGTCGGCAATCCGGGTGATTCATCGGCGGCTTCTGTGGCTTGGTCGCAAGCGAGTTGCCGCGCCCCCGCGCGGGTGGCAACTTGCAGCGGCGATCACGTCGACCTGGAGCCCCGCATGACCCCCGTTACCCTCTATTCGCCCGATCCGGCCCGCGGCTGGCTGCCTTGGGCCTGGCTGACGCCGATCCTGATGATCCTGTTCAACGCGGTACCGGTGATCGTGCTGGACGGGTGGATGCAGTCGAAGCATTGGTCGACGCCGCGCGGCGATCCGATCGGCCTCGCTGGCTTGAATGCGCTGCTGTGGATTGGCTTCGCGCCGACGCTGGCGGCCGTGCTCGCCTGGCTACGCTTCGTCGAAGGGCGCTCGCTGGCGAGTATCGGGCTGACCGGTCCGTCGCCACTGAAAACCTTCCTGCACGGACTGGCCGTTGGATTCTGCACGATCGCGCTGGTCGTAGCCGCGATCTGGATGGCTGGCGGCATGCAGGCGGCGGACTTGGGGCCGGCCTGGCGGTCGCCCGTCAGTCTGCTGCACATCGGTCTGCTGCTATTGGGTTTCATTTTCCAGGCGAGCGTGGAGGAGGCCATCTTCCGCGGCTGGATGCTGTCGGTGGTGGCGCGCAAGACTAATGTCACGGTGGCAGTGCTGCTGGTGTCGCTCGTTTTCTGCTTCCTGCATTTCAGTCCGCACCAGCCGCCCCTGGTCATGCTCAGCACGTTCCTGTTCTCACTTTTCGCCTGCGCCTGGGCGCTGTGGACCGGCAATATCTGGGGCGTGATGGGCTGGCACGCGGGGTGGAACTGGTTGCTCACGACGGGCTACGAGCTGCCCGTCACCGGCATGGATGCGCACTTGCCGGCACTGCTGGTGGCGCTGCGCCCGCAAGGGCTGGACACCCTCACCGGTGGCGCTCAAGGGCCGGAAGGTAGTTACCTCTGCAGTGTTTTCTTCCTTGCCGCGATCGCGTGGATCCAGTGGCGAAAGACGCGAGGAGCTCACAACTTCCCGTCGGTCACTAGGTAACGCCGCTGGCCAGGCGGCATCTTTCCGTCCCGGCCCCTGCCGGCGCTGGCGGTCAGTGCGCCGATCTCAAGAGGGTTGAGCCAACCTCCGGGTTTTCGGCGGCGCGCAGGACGTATGTGCAAGCACATACGCAGGCAGCGGGTGCTCGCCTTCGGCTTGGTTTTGCGACGACTGGTCTTGGCCGGTAGCGGACATCCCGGCTGCTAGAGCCGCCGCGAAAGAGGCGGCAGAACACCTCGGGACTTGGTAGCTAGCGATTACCTGCAAGTCGTCGTGCTTACGCAACCGCCAGCAAGTGCGGCTTCTTCGCCCCAGACTTCAGCTTGTCCAGGTAGTCAGCCCATGCCTGCATCATCCGACGTCGCTCTGGAAGATGCTCAGCACGGTTATAGGCTGCTTTGATTGGATTTCGCTCCGCATGAGCCAATTGCCGCTCGATTGCATCTGAGGTCCAACCCATCTCGTGCAGGAGGGTGGACGCCATGCTCCGGAAGCCATGGCCTGTCATGTCGTCAGTCCCGTAGCCCAGCCTGCGAAGTGCCGCGTTGATAGTGTTCTCGCTCATGGGATCCCGCAAGCTACGCACTGAGGGAAAGATGTAACGACTCTTGCTGGTCACCGGGTGAAGCTCACGAAGGACCGCCAAGGCCTGCTTTGATAGCGGGACTATGTGAGCGACACCCATCTTCATCTTCTCTGCCGGGATACACCATTGCCCAGTCTCGAAGTCGATCTCGGACCACTCTGCCTTCCTCAATTCGCCAGGACGGGTGAACACCAGCGGGGCGAACCTGAGGGCGCACAGTGTCGTGAGCTGTCCCGTGTATCCGTCAATTGCCCGCAATAGCTCTCCAATCTTTGCAGGGTCCGTAATCGAGGCATAGTGGCGGTTCTTTGCGGTCTTCAAGGCCCCTCGCAAAGCTGCAGTAGGGTCCCGATCAAGCCGACCGGTGGCCACTGCGTATCGAAACACTTGGCCGCAGATCTGGCGCAGTCGTTGGGTCGACTCAATCTTGTCCTGGGCTTCAAGCCGGCGCAGAACTGCCAGAACCTCCGCAGTGCTGATGTCTTCGATTGCGCGCTTGCCCAACCATGGGAACGCGTATGTCTCAAGCATCCACTTGGCCTTTGACCGTGTGCTTTCTGCCAAGTCTCCTCTTGTCTCAAGCCACTCAAGGGCCACAGCTCCAAAACGACCATCTGCGGACAGCTGGGCCTTCAGCTTGCCCAGCTGCTTCTCCTCGGACGGATCCTTACCGTCTCGCAGCTGCGCGCGCGCGGCGTCGCGCTTGTCACATGCCTCCTTCAGGCTCACCTCCGGGTAGACCCCGATGGAGAGCAACTTCTCCTTGCCCGCATGGCGGTACTTCATTCGCCAGTAGCGATTCCCATTGGGCATGACCTGCAGGTAGAGACCTGCTCCTGCTGCAAGTTTGTAGGGCTTCTCTCTGCCCTTTGCGTTCCTTGCAGCCATATCCGTCAACGACTTATGGGCCATTGG
Source organism: Stenotrophomonas sp. YJH_SMC_80 (assembly GCF_059372495.1). Taxonomy (NCBI): domain Bacteria; kingdom Pseudomonadati; phylum Pseudomonadota; class Gammaproteobacteria; order Lysobacterales; family Lysobacteraceae; genus Stenotrophomonas; species Stenotrophomonas sp. YJH_SMC_80. Next base: position 330,178 of record NZ_JCAFVP010000004.1, on the reverse strand, counting down.
GGGTACATCCTCCTATCGATCTAGCTCAGTCCCCCATGTACCCCCAATTGCACCCCCTATGCGGGCGGATGCACATGGACGACAGGGGACAAAAAAGCACAGAAAAACCCGCAATTTCAGCGGGTTGATTGTGCACCGTGGACATCTACGGATGCCAGTGGATCGGAAGATGGTGCCGCTTATCCGAATCGAACGGATGACCTACTGTTTACAAGACAGTTGCTCTACCAACTGAGCTAAAGCGGCATGGGGGATGCACCGGCGGCAGCGCCGCGGTCAGGGGATTCTAGCGCAACCTTGCGCATTCCAGCGACCGGCTCTGTGCCGCCCCGCTGCGCTGCTGGGCCTGGGCCGGCTGCGTGCCTGCCGCCAGCTGCCCTTCCAGCCACCACTGGCCGGCGTCGCCGCTGGCGACAAGGCGCGGCTGGAAGCCGGCGGCCTGCACCGCCGCCATGCGCCGCTCGGCGCCTTCGCGGTTGCGGTACTGGCCCAGCGCCACGGCGTTGGCCTCCTCGCCTTGGCTGATGATGTAGTAGTCGCTCAGGCCAGCGGCGACGATGCGTTTCACGGTGGCCTGGGCTTCTTCGCGGTTGGCGGCGGCCGGCAGCATCACCCGGTAACGGGCACTGCCGCTGGCAGCGGGCTGTTCGCGTAGGCGCACCTGGCTGAGCAGCGTGCTGGCCTTGCCCTGCGCACTGGTAGCGGCGGCGCGGTCGGCGAACGGGCCCAGCGCAACGCAGCGCGGCGGCTCGGCGGCCGCGGGCGGGGTTGCGGGCTTTTCCGGCGCCGGGGTCGGGGTCGGTGCAGGCGGTGTTGCCGGTTTGGCAGCGGCCGCAACCGGCGTAGCCTCAGCTACCTGCGGCTTGGGAATTTCCGGCTTGGCCGGCACAGCCGGCGCCGGCGTCGCAGCCACTGCGGTCTTCTCCGCCGGTTCGCGCTCCATCAACGGCGCGGTCGGCGCGGCGGCCGTGGCTTCGGCGGCCGCAGCGGCATCCACGCCACCGGGCACCCAGCGCAGCTCGGCCACGCCGGCCGGTTGCGGCGGCGGCGCAGGCTTCTGCGGCGCATCGCGCAGCAGCCACCAGCAGGCGACGCCAAGATTGAGGATGGCCAGTACGACGATCAGGGCACGGGTCAGCATGCGCGGATACTAGCCTGCGGGCTGGTGCACCGCCCAGCGGGCGAGGCCATCCAGCACCAGCGAGGGGTGGTAATCCGCGCCGGGCAGCAACGGCATCAGCGCCGGTGCGCCGCCACCATGCACCAGCAGCGACGGTGCCACGCCCAGCAGCGTGTGCGCCTGCTGTGCGCTGCGTTCGATCAGTGCCACGGCCGCACCATCGCAGCCGGAGGCGAGCGCGTCGGCGGTGTCATTGGCGAATTCGCTGTAGTCACCGCCGGTAGCCGGCAGCTGCACCGCGCGGGCATGCAGTGCTTCGCGCATGGTGGTGGGCGATGCGGAAATGCGGCCACCGTGGTGCTGGCCGTTGGCGTCGAGCAGATCGATCGTCAGTGCGGTGCCCACCCCGACCACCAGCACCGGGCGCTGCGCCTTGGCCGCAGCCAGCAGGGCCAGGAAGCGGTCCACACCGAATTTTTCGGGCTTGGCATAGGCAATGCGCACACCGGCGCATTCGGCGCTGGTACGCACCACGTGCACGTGCTCGAAGCGACGCTGCAGCTGGTCCAGCATGGCGCTGGTCAGCGACGGCGCGGCCACGCTGGCCACGAACGCGGTGGTGCCGCTGGGCAGGCTGTGCGGCGGCTGTCCGGCCATGCCTTCGGCGCCATGCGCCCAGGCCTGCACGTCACCGGCACGGTCGCCCTGCAACGGCGCGAATTTGAAGCGCGAGTTGCCGAGGTCGAACAACCAATCGCTCATGCCGCCCTCACGCTGACTTCGCCGGCGTGCAGCAGGCGCTCGCGGCCATCGATGCGCACGCGCAGTGCGCCGTCATCGGCGAGGCCAAGCGCGGTACCGTGCTGCCACTGCCCTTCCAGTTCCACCCGTACTTCGCGACCGGCCAGCATGTCGAACGCGGCGTAGCGCGGCAGGAACGGAGCGAGGCCTTCGCGATCGAATTCTTCCAGTGCCGGCAGCAGGCGTGCCAGCACGGCAGCAACCACCGCGTTGCGGTCCACCGGCTTGCCGGCCAGCGTGTCCAGGTCCACCCACGGCTGGGTGATCTGCTCGGCGAAGGACGGCGGCATGTGCGTGTTGATGCCGATGCCGATCACCGCGCGCGCCGGGCCGGCGTATTCGCCACCGCCTTCTGCGAGCAGGCCGACCAGCTTGCGCTTGCCATCGACAATCAGGTCGTTCGGCCACTTCAGCTGCGCCTGGGTGTAGTCCAGGTCGTGCAGCGCTTCGGCCACGGCGATGCCGGCCACCAGGCTCAGCCCGGCCAGGCGACCGAGGCCACCGGAGAACAGCCGCAGCACCGACAGGTAGATATGCGCGGCCAGCGGCGACGCCCACGTACGGCCGCGACGGCCGCGGCCGCCGGTCTGGCGCTCGGCCAGCAGGACGCTCACCCCGCGCTGGGGCGCGCTGCAACGCAGCAATTCGGCGTTGGTCGAGTCCACTGTCCAGGCGACCTGCAGGTCGTGCAGCAGGGCTTGGACGCCGGCAGGCAGGCCGGCACGGATCGCGTCCGGGTCCAGCAGGTCGACCGGGCGGGTCAGGCCATAGCCCTCACCTGCACGGCCCTCGATGTCTACACCGGCGGCTCTAAGTCCTTGAATACGCTTCCAAATGGCCGCCCGGGTCTGGCCCAGCTCACGGGCCAGGGCGTCGCCGGAGAGGCGACCGGCAGCGAGTTTGGCCAGCAGTTGGCGGTCGTCCACGGCAGCTTCCACGAAGTCAGGAAGGAATTATGCGGGAAAGCCGCCAGCGGCGCCCGCCACGCTGGGTTCCGCGGGGGCTTCCAACGGGGCGCCGGGTTCGGGCTAGAATCGGGAACTCACCTTCCCTTAACGTGGATGTCGTCAATGCGCCGTTATGCCCATTGCCTGATCCTGCTGACGATGCCCTTCGCGGCGTCTGCGACGGCAGCGCTGGACGACAGCCGCGGCGCCTGCGTGTCCTCCAACGGCGATGCCGCTTCGCAGCGTGCACCGACCGCGACCGCTTCGGCCGCCACCACCAAGCCGGCACCGGTCCGCCCGGCAGCCAGCACCAGCACGGGCGGCGGTGGCAGCGACGACGACGTGCTGCAGCGCATCCGCGCACCGAAGTGGCACAGCTACCTGCCGGGAATGTTCCGCTGATCAAGTCGTTGCTGCAGTGGCTGCGGCCTGCGCCGCGGCCGATCGACGATGTACTGTGGAATGAGGCCTGCCGCCGCGCCGCCTGGCTGCACGGTCTGGACGACGAACGCCGCGCGCGATTGCGCCTGCTGGCCACGCGCTTCCTGCACGAGAAGACCATCACGCCGATCGGCGAGCTGCAGCTGCATGCCGGCGATGGCGTGCTGCTGGCGGCACTGTGCTGCCTGCCGCTGCTGGAGTTCGGCAAGGTGGGTCTGGAAGGCTGGTCGCAGCTGATCGTCTACCCCGATGCATTCCGCGTACATCGCAGCCACATGGATGCGGCCGGCGTACTGCATGAGTGGGATGACGAACTGATTGGCGAGTCGTGGGACAGCGGTCCGTTGATCCTGTCGTGGGCCGATGTGCAGGCCGACCTGGCGACGCCGCACGAGGGCTACTGCGTGGCGGTGCACGAGATGGTGCACAAGCTGGATGCGCTGGATGGCGCGATGGACGGCACGCCGCCACTGCCGCGCGAGTGGCAGCGCGAGTGGGCCGCCACCTTCCAGCGTTCCTACGACGCCTTCCGCGCGCAGGTGGATGCCGGCGAGGAGACGTTGATCGACCCGTACGCGGCCGAGGCGCCGGAAGAGTTCTTCGCGGTGGCCAGCGAGTATCACTTCTCGGCACCGGATCTGCTGCAGCAGGCGTTGCCGGAGGTGGCCGCGCAGCTGCAGCGGTTCTACGGCGAGCCGCCGACGATCGAAACACGGTAGTGCCGGCCGCTGGCCGGCAACCTCATGATCTTCGATGGCATTGCTTGGTTGCCGGCCAGCGGCCGGCACTACCGATCAACGAGGTTTAGGGCCCCGGCGGCAAACGCACTTCGAAACGGGCGCCGCCCAGTTCGCTGGAACGGCCGACGGCCAGTTCGCCGCGGTAATCCTTGATCAGGTCCTGCACGATCGACAGGCCGATGCCGTGGCCCTGCACGCGCTCGTCGCCACGCACGCCACGCTGCAGCACCTTGCCGATGTCGTCCGGGGCAATGCCCGGGCCATCGTCGTCCACCGCCAGCAGCAGGCCAGCGCGGCGCGCGTTCGGTGCCGGCAGCGGCTGCGCGGTCAGCAGCACGCGGCGGTTGGCCCACTTGAAGGCGTTTTCCAGCAGGTTGCCAAGCAGTTCCTGCAGGTCGCCCGGTTCGCCGTGGAAGCGCGCGGCCGGATCGATGTCGAACTCGCACAGCACGCCCTTGGAGGCGTAGACCTTCTCCAGGCCACGTACGATTTCCTCGGCGTTGGACTCGATCGGCAGCGGCGCGGAGAACAGCTTGTGGCCCGACGAGGCAGCACGTGCCAGCTGGTAGGAGACCAGGTTGTTCATGCGCTGCAGCTGCACGTCCAGTTCTTCGCGCAGCGCGCCATCGCCCGCGCCGCTGTCCATCTGCGTGCGCAGCACCGCAATGGGCGTCTTCAGGCTGTGTGCCAGGTCGGCCAGGGTATTGCGCTGGCGCTCGAGGTTCTCGCGCTCGCTTTCAATGAAGGCGTTGATGCTGTCGGTCAGCGGTTCCAGCTCGCGCGGGTGGCGCTCGCTCATGCGCTCGGTCTCGCCGCGCTGCACCTTGGTCAGCTCGGTGATCACCCGACGCAGCGGACGCAGGCTCCACTGCAGGATGACGGTCTGCAGCAGCAGCAGGATCAGGCCGATGCCGCCCAGGTAGAACCAGACACGGCCACGGAACACGCGCAGCTGCGCGCCCAGCGCGCGCGAGTCTTCCATCACATAGATGGTGTACGGGAATTCGGTGGCCGGGTCGGCGTCGGCGTCCCACACCAGGCCCAGGCCATAGCGGTACACCGAGCCCTGGCTGCCGTCGATCTGGATCATCGGCAGCGGGCCTTCGAACACTTCCTGGCGTGGCGCCAGCAGGCCGCCGCCGACGGTGGGCAGCATCGGGCCTTCGGCGGACATCGAATTGCCCTTGCCGTGCGGCATCACCACCTGCAGGTACAGGCCACTGCCCGGCACGTCGAAGCGCGAATCCGGCGGCTGCTCGCGGATGTACAGCGAGCGGTCGCGGGTGAAGTCGATGCCGGCCGCGTACGCGGTGGCGTAGTTCTTCAGGCGCTCACGCAGGTTCGCCTTCGCCGTATCGGCGAAGGCGGCGTCGAGTGCGTAACCGGCCAGGGCCAGGAACGCGACCAGGCCCACGGACGCGGCAAGCATCTGGCGCGCCTGCAGGGAGCGCGGCCGCCAGCGTCGGAAGAACCACAGACGGCCGGACATCATGGTCTCGCCAGGCTGAGCCGGCTCAGCCCTCGTTGCGCGGAATCGCGAAACGGTAGCCGCGGCCGCGCACGGTCTCGATCGGCTTCAGTTCGCCATCCGGGTCCAGCTTCTTGCGCAGGCGGCCGATGAACACTTCCAGCACGTTCGAGTCGCGGTCGAAGTCCTGCTGGTAGATGTGCTCGGTGAGGTCGGCCTTGGAGACCAGTTCACCGGCGTGCATCATCAGGTACTCCAGCACCTTGTATTCGTAGCTGGTCAAGTCGACATTGCTGCCGGCCACGCTGACGGTCTGCGCAGCCAGGTCCAGGGCGACCGGGCCGCATTCCAGCGTCGGCTTGCTCCAGCCGGCGGCGCGGCGCAGCAGCGCGTTGACGCGGGCCAGCAGCTCTTCGACGTGGAACGGCTTGACCAGGTAGTCGTCGGCGCCCTGCTTCAGGCCTTCGACCTTGTCCTGCCAGCTCGAACGCGCGGTCAGGATCAGCACCGGGAACTTCTTGCCTTCGTCACGCAGGGCCTTGATCAGCTCCATGCCCGACATCTTGGGCAGGCCGAGGTCGATGATGCCGACATCGAACGGAACTTCGCGCCCCATGTAGAGGCCTTCCTCGCCGTCCTGCGCAGCATCGACGGCAAAGCCTTCGCGCTTGAGCCGGGCTGCCAGGGTCTCACGCAGCGGGGCTTCGTCTTCGACCAGAAGGATACGCATGAACTCTCCCTAGTGTCCTGGGTGTGGCCCGGAGGCCTGTGGGGTACGGGTTGATAGCGACAACTATCCCTGTTCAGGGGTTATCGCCGCGTAGTGATGACATATCCGACCGCGGCGTGCGCGGCTGTGAACGCGACGGTGCGGGGTCGTCCATGTAGCGGACCCGGCCCCGGTCGTCCATGTACTTCACCCGGTTGATGTCACGCCCATCGAACGGCACGCGCTCGGCGCCGAGGATGTGGCCGCCGGTGGTGCGCTGCACGCGGCGCACGGCATCGGACAGCGAGCGCTCGTCGCCACGGCCACCGCGCTCGCCCCGCTCCATCATCTCCGCGCGCCCCTGATCGCCACGCGGCGGCTGTTGCGCCAGCGCCGAAGACAGCGGCGCAGCCGCCAGCACCACGCAGGTGGCCAGGGCAATGCGGCGATGGAAGGGAGCGGAAGACATCGATGCGATCCTAGCCGAGCACGGCGATTCGTTCAAAAGTCGTAAATCCGGGAGCCGGGTTCGGGACCCGGCGCTTTACAAATCCTTTGCAAATTCTTGGTTTGGGGCAGTGAATCCGGTCTGAACTTTTCCGGCCCTGCGCTCGCGTCGTTCATCTAGGTGAACATTCGGGACGAATCGCCGCCCCTTGTCAAGTCAGGACCGTGACCGACGTCACGCTGCGGCGCGATCAGCTTCGCGTTCGGTGACCGCCAAGGCCTGTTCGATCAGGCTCCAGCCGGCGCCCGGGCGGTGTGCGCCCTCGCTCAGCACCTGGCGGAAGGCGCGACCACCGGGCTGGCCATGGAACAGGCCGAGCAGGTGGCGGGTGATGTGCTTCAGCGCCAGGCCTTCGCCCAGCCGCGCCTCGATGTAGGGGCGCATCGCGCGCAGCAGGTCACCACGTGCCTGTAGCGGGGCGCCGGTGTGCAGCGCCTCCAGCTGATGCAGCAGATAGGGGTCGTGATAGGCCGCCCGGCCCAGCATCACGCCATCGACGTGCGCGGCCTGCGCCTGTACCGCCTCGATGCTGGCCAGGCCACCGTTGATCACCACCGGCAGTGCCGGGCGCTCCTCCTTCAGGCGGTAGGCCCAGTCGTACTTCAGCGGCGGAACCTCGCGGTTCTCCTTCGGCGACAGGCCCTTCAGCCACGCGTTGCGCGCATGCACCACCACCATCGCCGCACCAGCGGCGACCTGGCGGTCGACGAAGCTGGCAAACACGTCGTAGTCGTTGTCCTCGTCCACACCCAGGCGGCACTTCACCGTCACCGGGATATCAACCGCGTCGACCATGGCCGCCACGCACTCGGCCACCAGCACCGGCTCGCGCATCAGGCAGGCGCCAAAACGCCCGGCCTGCACGCGATCGGACGGGCAACCGCAGTTGAGGTTGACCTCGTCATAGCCCCACTCGGCAGCGATGCGTGCGGCCTGCGCCAGCAGGGCCGGATCGCTGCCACCCAGCTGCAGCGCCAGCGGCTGCTCGCTGCGGTCGAAGCCGAGCAGGCGCTCGCGGTCACCGTGGATGACCGCGTTGGCGTGCACCATCTCCGTGTACAGGCGTGCACCCGGCGCCAGCACGCGATGGAACACGCGGCAATGGCGGTCGGTCCAGTCCATCATCGGGGCAACGGACAGGCGCAGGGAATCAGCGTAACGGGCGGCGGCGGACGTCATCGGGGTGTCGATCGTGGAGACTGGCATTGCCAGTGAGATCAATAGTTTACACCGCCCGGCTGAATGGCGGCGGCTGGCGCCCGGATAGCGGGGCGCCCGGGCCCGAGGGCCGTCCGCAAGCCGGGCGGCGCCACCCCACAATGACGGGCAACCGGTCACAGTTGTCGCGATTCGTTGACGACGACGAAATATTGACGCCGTTATAGTCCGTCGCTCGCAATGGATTGGACGTGTGGAGCAGATGATGCAGCACAAGCGTTTGAGCAGGACCCTCGCCACCGCGCTGGCGGTCGCCGTACTGGCCATCGGCACGGCAACCGCAGCACCGGCTGCCACCGGGCTGAGCCCGGCCTTCACCACCTGCCGTGACAAGGCACAGGGTGCGATCGAGCAGGCCGCCTGCCTGACCTCGGAAAGCGCACGCCAGGATCAGCGCCTGAACCAGGCCTACCGCCAGCTGCAGGCAAAGCTGACTGGCGCAAAGAAGACCAAGCTGGTGAATGCCCAGCGCGCGTGGCTGCAGTCGCGCAGCCGCGATAGCGAACTGGATACCGCGCTGTACGACGATTCGCAGCCCGGCAACCTGCAGGGCGAGCTGAACGATGTGATGCGCCTGAGCGCGCGTGCCGACCAGCTGCAGAAGTATCTGCAGCTGCTGGACTGACCCTTGAGGGGCAGACCCTCTGACTGCACAAGGATGTAAGACATGCCAACCAACATCGATACCCATGATCTCGATGCCACCTCCGGCGCCGTGTATTTCGCCGTCGGCCGTGGTACCGAAGGTGGCCCCGCCTCCTATCATCTGGCCATCGCCGGCATCACCCAGGGCGTGACCGAACCGCACTGGGGCACGGTGAACAAAGTCGCGCAGAACAGCGGTTACAGCCTGGGCGCGATCCAGGTCGACTTCGGCCAGCGCGGCGAGTGGGCGCTGGGCGCCATCGACGGCCACGCACTGAAGGCGGGCGAGACGACCTATGTCGACGCCGTGATCGATCAGGCCAGCACCTATGCCAAGGCGCACAACCTGCCCTTCACCCAGGACCACGCCGACCTGCGCCGCGACCTGCTCAGCCACGGCAATGGCCTGAGCGGGCGCAGCTCGATCCAGTTCATCGATACCAACACGCGCGACAGCATCAACGCCTGGGCCGGTTCGGCCGAGGGCAAGCAGTGGATCCACGCGAACATCGACTACCCGCAGGTGCGCAACGCCACCCGGATCGGCATGGCGATGGTGGACGCACACGGCAGCGGCATCGCCGAGGAAAACCGCTTCGAAGCGATCAGCCTGATCGCCAAGACCGCCAACCAGTTGCCCAGCCAGCTGCCCAAGCTGCAGAAGGTGCTGGAAGAAGGCGGTGACTACGAGGCGCTGCGCGCGAAGGCCGGGCAGATCCGCGAGACCTACCAGTACTTCGACGCGCCCAAGGCCGGCGACATCGCCGTGCGCTACGAAAATGCCTACGCCAACAACAAGGACGCAATGGACCGCGCCCATGCCAAGGTCAGCAGCCGCGACTACTCGCCCGCCGGTGAGCACAACGATGCGGACATCAAGGTGGCGCTGGACCAGATCGGCGCACCGCGCCAGCAAGCCGGTTCGCAGACGTTGAAGGAAGGGTCCAGCGGCCGTGACGTGCTGAAGCTGGAGAGCAATCTGGTCACGCTGGGCTATGCCAGTGCTGGCGGCCAGCAGACGCTGAATCCGGACCGGCGCTTCGATGCCACCACCCGCAAGGCGGTGGAAGACTTCCAGCGCGCACACAACCTGGACCCGGTGGACGGCAAGGCCGGGCCAGCCACGCTGGCCGCGATCGACCGCGACGCGCGCGAACTCCAGGGCAACCTGGCCGCGCTGGGGCTGACCGACGCCAAGGGCCAGGCCATCGGCAGCGATGGCTATCTGGGCGGTGGCAGCCGCCATGCGATCAACGCTTTCCAGCAGCAGCATGGCCTGCCCGCGACCGGCATTGCCGATGCGGAAACCCGCCAGGCGCTGGCCAATGAAGTGCAGCAGCGCGCGCAGGCGCAGGGCAACACCCCGGAACAGCAGGCAGCGGCCGAGCCTGCACGCGAGACGGTGTACCCGATGTCCGACCCGCGCAGCCCGCAGAACTGGCTGTACACCGAGACCCTGGTGCAGGTGAAGTTCGCCGAGGAAGCGCGTGGCCTGCCCTCCGGCGAGCACAGCGAGAAGCTGGCCGCTGCCCTCACCGTGGAAGCTGCGCGTGCCGGCCTGTACCGGGTTGATCGCGTTGAGCTGAACCAGGATGGCTCGATGGCGCGCGCGGTGCAGGCCAATGCGCTGCATGACGAAAGCGCGTTGAACCGCAATACCGCGCCGATATCGACCGCTGACGCGATGCGCCAGAGCGTGCAGGAGAACAGCGAGCGGGCGTTGCAGGTGAGCGATCAGCAGCGCGAGCAGCAGAAGATCGACCAGCAGACCCAGCAGCACGGCCCGCGGGCCATGATGGCGTGAGGAATGCAGGCCCATGGGCCTGCTGTCGTCATTCGCGCCCGCCCCACTGGTCGGCCTGAGGCAGACCCGTGGGGTCGAGCACGGTGCGTCGATGATCGTCGCGGATGCCGATTGAACCATGTATCCTTATGGATACGATGGATGAATGGCGATTCTCCAGGCAACAGAGACATTCACGCGATGGCTGCGTGGGCTCAACGACAGCAGGGCCCGCGGCGTGATCGTGGAGCGCCTGCAGCGCGTCGCCCGCGGTCTCGAGGGAGATGTCCGATCAGTGGGTCATGGCGTAAGCGAACTGAGAATCAACCATGGGCCGGGATATCGCGTGTATTTCACACGTCGTGGGAGATCCATCGTCGTGCTCCTGCACGGTGGCGACAAGTCGAGCCAGCGTCGCGATATCGAAAAAGCGGTCAGGCTCGCGGAGCTGCTGTAGCCACCATTTGATTCCATGCCGTTCCCAGGACTCTCCCCATGAGCAAGCTGAAGACGATTCCCTTCGATCCCGCAGACTATCTGGATGATGACGTCGCAATCGCCACTTATCTAAGCGAGGCGTTGGCAGCAGGTGACGCGGGCCACTTCCAGGAGGCACTCGGAACAGTGGCGCGCGCCCGCGGCATGGGCGGCGTTGCCGAGGTCTCCGGCCTTGGACGCGAAAGCCTGTACAAGGCGCTGCGCCCCGGAGCACACCCACGCTTCGATACCGTGCAACGTGTGCTGTCGGCGCTTGGAGTGCATCTGACCGTGCAGGCCGGTAAGGCCTGACCGCGACCGCTTCATTCGCCGGGCATTGCCCGGCACTTCGACTACCAGCACGTGGCGCCGAAGGTACAGATTGATGGCCGGCCGAGGCAAAGAACACCTGCCCACGCACGCGGTAGACCTGCGTGTCACCGGCATCGTCGCGCTGCATATCCAGCATGCGGCCGAAGAATTCGATGACCATGTTGGCCACGCCCTGGGCGACGCATTCGCGGTCACGCTCGCTGGGCGTCTCGGCGATGTCCTCGACGTTCTGCGACGATGCCGGACAGCAGAAGACAGCGGAGCATGGCGTCGCTCTACAATCGGGCCATGGCCACCGACCACCCGCATTTCTTCGACCCCGCCACCGAACAGGGCGTGCTGCGCCTGTCGATCGCCGGCGCACTGCTGCTGGCCGCTGCGGCGGTGGTGTTTGGCCTGCTGGCCAATTCCTCGCTGATCATCTTCGATGGCATCTACGGCCTGATCGACGTGGTGATGACCTGGCTGTCGCTGCTGGTGGCCCGGTTGATAGCGCTGTCCACGCAGACCGATGCCCTGCAGTCGCGGCTCAATCAGCGCTTCACCATGGGCTTCTGGCACCTGGAGCCGATCGTGCTGGGCGTGAGCGGCACGCTGATGATCGGCGCGGCACTGTATGCGCTGGTCAATGCGGTGGATGCGCTGATGTCCGGTGGCCGCCACATCGCGCTGGGCCCGGCGATCATCTTCGCCGGCCTGTCACTGGTGGCCGAGAGCGCGCTGGGCTGGTTCGTGCTGCGCGCCAACCGCCGTATCGGCTCTGAATTCATCGCGCTGGATGCCAAGAACTGGGTGATCGCGGCCAGCATGTCGGCCTGCTACATGGTCGCCTTCCTTGGCGGCGTGCTGGTACAGGGCACGTCCTGGGCCTGGATCGGGCCGTACATCGACCCGGCCATCCTTGCCTTCGTCTGCGTGCTGGTGATGATCGCCCCGCTCGGTACCGTGCGCCGGGCGCTGGCCGGCATCCTGCTGGTCACCCCGCCGGAGCTGCAGGCGCACGTGGATGCCGTGGCACGCGCGATCGTGGCCAAGCATGGCTTCGTCGAGCACCGCAGCTACGTGGCCCAGGTGGGCCGCGGCGAGCAGATCGAGCTGTTCTTCGTGGTCCGCGAGGACGACCCGCCGCGGCCGCTGGTGGAATGGGACCAGCTGCGCGACGAGATCGGCGATGCGCTGGGCGAGGCCTCGCCGGACCGCTGGCTGACCATCATGTTCACCACCGACCGCGAGTGGACGATCTAGGCCGACAGGACGATCGATCAAGTTTTTCGTACGCCCTGCAACCCAACGTACGCGGAAACCGGGCAAAGTAGGCTCCAACGCAAACATCCACCCACCGACCAGGAGCATCCCGATGTCCATCGAAAAGGTTCTGTACACCGCCCAGGCCACCTCCACCGGCGGCCGTGAAGGCCGTTCCGTCTCCTCCGACAACGTGCTGGACATCCAGCTGTCGACCCCGCGCGAGCTGGGCGGCGCCGGTGGCCCGGGCACCAACCCCGAACAGCTGTTCGCCGCCGGCTATTCGGCCTGCTTCCTGGGCGCGCTGAAGTTCGTGGCCGGCCAGGCCAAGGTCGCGCTGCCGGCCGACACCACCGTGACCGGCAAAGTGGGCATCGGCCAGATCCCGACCGGCTTCGGCATCGAGGCCGAGCTGACCATCAACGTGCCGGGCGTGCCGCGCGAGCAGGTCGAAGAGCTGGTGCAGAAGGCGCACATCGTGTGCCCGTACTCGAATGCCACCCGCGGCAACATCGACGTGACGCTGATCGTTGCCTGATGCGGTGATGCCGGCCAGCGGCCGGCACTACCCGCGTGCAGGGCAAAAAAATGGGCGGATGCCGGTCGAAACCGGGCATCCGCCCATCCCACCTCGGGTGGGCCCCGGCGCGCGCCGGGGACGCATTTGCTTCTGTAGAGCCGAGCCCATGCTCGGCTGATCCGTCCGGCGCTGGAACATCCGGCGGAAAAGCAGCCGAGCATGGGCTCGGCTCTACCTACCCAAGCCTTATTTCTCGCTCGTGATGAGCTGCACGACGCTGGAGAAATCCAGCTTGCCGCGGCCGGCCTGGTGGTTCATCGAGTACAGGTTGCGGGCCACTTCGCCCAGCGGGATCGAGGCGCCTACGCTCATCGCCGCTTCCACCGCCAGGCCCATGTCCTTGAGCATCAGATCGCTGCCGAAACCGCCGCTGTAGCCGCGCGAGGCCGGGGCGTTTTCCAGCACACCCGGCCACGGGTTGCACACTTCGGTGGCCCAGCTGCGGCCGGTGCTGACCGCCATCATCTGCGACAGCACCTTCGGGTCCAAGCCGTGCGCCACGCCGAGTGCAATGGCTTCACCGGTCACCGCCATGATCACGCCCAGCGCCATGTTGTTGCACAGCTTGGCAACCTGGCCGGCACCGCTGGCGCCCACGTGGAAGATGTTCTTGCCCATTGCCTGCAGCACCGGGCGGGCGCGTTCCAGCGCGTCCTCTTCGCCACCGACGATGAAGGTCAGGGTGCCGGCCTGGGCACCGGCGGTACCGCCCGATACCGGCGCGTCGATCATCTGCAGGCCACGCGCGGCAGCGGCTTCCGAAACCTTGCGCGCGCTGGCCGGGGCAATGGTGCTGCAGTCGATGACCAGTGCACCCGCCGGAATCGCGGCAAGAATGCCGTCCTCGCCCAGGTACACGCCTTCGACGTGGCGGCTGGCCGGCAGCATCGAGATCACCACCTCGGCATCGGCAAGGGTTTCGCGCGCCGATGCGGCTGCGCTCGCGCCGGCATCGACGGCGGCCTGCACCGCGGCCGGGACAAGATCGAACACGCGCACGGTATGGCCGTTCTTGACCAGATTGGCGGCCATCGGGCCACCCATGTTGCCCAACCCGATGAATGCAATGCGGCTCATGCAAGGCTCCTTTCAACAAGGGGAGTGCCCAGGTCGGCCAGCGGATGCGCGGCATCGGCCCAGGGGGAAGCGAAGAAGGTATCGGCCCACGCGGCGGTGGCCTCGGCCAGGGTGGTCGGGTTCCACTGCGGATTGCGGTCCTTGTCGATCAGCAGCGCGCGGATGCCTTCGGCGAAATCACCGTGGGCGGCGCAATGCAGGGCGACGACGTATTCCAGGCGGTAGATCGCTGCCAGGTCCTGGCCGGCACTGCGGCGCTGCAGCTCGTACGACAGCCGTGCCGAACCCGGTGCACCGGCGGCGAGGGTCTTCTGTGCCGCCTGCAACCAGGCATCGTCGGTCTGCAGACCGGCAATGCGCGCCACGATGGTCTGCAGGTCATCGCCTTCGCAGAGCACCTCGACCTGCGCTGCATTGGCCAGCAGCGGACCGGTCGCAGCATCACTGGCATGCGACTGCAGCAGATGGGTCAGGCGTTCGTGGTTGTGTGCGGCATCACTGGACCAGGCCACCTGCAGCAACGCATCGAACACCGCGCTGCGGCGTTCTTCAGCCACGTGCACATCGGCCAGGCCGGCGTAGATGGCATCGCCCGGGTTGAGCAGTGCGCCGGTCAGCGCCAGGAACAGGCCACCCTTGCCCGGCACGCGCGGCAGCAGCCAGCTGCCACCGACATCGGGGAACAGGCCAACGGTGATTTCCGGGAAGGCCAGCTTGGAGCGCTCGCTGACCACGCGGTGGCTGGCGCCGGACATCAGGCCGATGCCGCCGCCCATCACGATGCCATGGCCCCAGCACAGGATCGGCTTGGCGTAGGTGTGGATGAGGTAATCGACGCGGTACTCGACGTCGAAGAACTCGGCGGCGTAGTCGTTCTCGCGGATGTCGCTGCGGCCGGCCTCGCGGAACGCAACCATGCTCTTGTACAGGCTGTGCAGGTCGCCGCCGGCGCAGAACGCCTTCTCACCGGCACCCTGCAGCACCACCATGGCGATGCCGTCGTCATCGGCCCAGGCATTCAGCTGCTTCAGCAACAGGTGCGCCATCGGCAGCGAGAAACCATTGAGCGTGCGCGGCGCGTTGAGCGTGGCGATGCCGATGCGCGTGCCGTTGCCGGCCACGCGCTCTTCGAACAACACCGGTGCGTCGTCGGCAGCGGTGTCGGTGCTCATGCGTTCTTCCACTGCGCGGCGCGCTTTTCCAGGAAGGCGGTCACGCCCTCGACCTGGTCGGCGGTGTCGAACAGGTCGACGAAGGCTTCGCGCTCGGCCACCAGCGCCGAGGCGTGGGTGCCGGTGCGGGTGGACTGCACCAGGGTCTTGCAGGCGGCGATGCTGGTCGGGCTCTGCTTGCCGGCCTTCTTCGCCCATTCCAGGGCCAGTGCCTTGGATTCGCCCTTGCCGACCTTTTCTTCGGCCAGGCCAATGCGCAGTGCGGTCTCGGCATTGATGCGCTCGCCCAGCAGGATCATGCGCTTGGCCCAGCCCTCGCCGACCAGGCGCGGCAGGTTCTGGGTGCCACCGGCGCACGGCAACAGGCCGACGGTGGCCTCCGGCAGCGCGACCTGGGCGTGGTCTTCGATGATGCGCAGGTCGCAGGCCAGTGCGCATTCCAGGCCACCGCCCATGGCGTAGCCGTTGATCGCGGCGATCGACACACCACGGAAACCGGACAGCGCTTCGAAGGCTTCACCGAAACGGCGCGCGGCTTCACGTGCAGCGGCCTTGTCACCGGAGGCGAACTGGTTGAGGTCGGCACCGGCGGAGAAGAACTTCTCGCCGTCGCCGGTGATCACCAGCGCGTAGATGTCGCGGTCTGCGTTGAGCGCGCCGACCAGGTCGCGCAGCGCTGACAGGCTGTGCACGGTCCAGGTGTGCGCCGGCGGGTTGTTCAGGGTGACCACGGCGGTGTGGCCATCGACCTCCACCTTCAGGCCCACGTGCTCCTGGGTACGCCAATCCTTCATCGCAGTTCCTCTTCGGTGTTGAGCAGGTGACGGGCAACGATCACCCGCATGATCTCGTTGGTGCCTTCCAGGATCTGGTGCACGCGGCAGTCACGCAGCAGGCGCTCGATCGGATATTCGCGGATGTAGCCGTAGCCACCGTGGATCTGCAGCGCTTCATTGCAGACAGTGAAACCGGCATCGGTGGCGAAGCGCTTGGCCATCGCGCACCACACGTTGGCGTCGCTGGCACCGGCATCGAGCTTGCGCGCGGCGGTGTGCACCATCTGCCGTGCGGCGACCAGCTGGGTGACCATGTCGGCCAGCTTGAACTGCAGCGCCTGGAATTCGGCCAACGCCTTGCCGAACTGGCGGCGCTCGCCCATGTAGCGGCGCGCGGCATCCAGCGCTCCCTGCGCGGCGCCCAGCGAGCAGGCGGCGATGTTGATGCGGCCGCCATCGAGCCCCTTCATCGCCAGCTTGAAGCCGCCGCCTTCCTCTCCCAGAAGGTGGCTGACCGGCACGCGGACGTTCTCGAAGGTGATGCCGCGGGTGGGCTGGCTGTTCCAGCCCATCTTTTCTTCCTTGCGGCCGAAGCTGATGCCCGGCAGGTCCGACGGCACCGCAATCGCGCTGACACCGCCGGCACCGGCACCGCCGGTACGCGCCATCACCACCAGCAGCTCGGTGGCACCGGCGCCGGAAATGAAGGCTTTCGAGCCGTTCAGCACATAGAAGTCACCGTCGCGCACGGCCGTGGTCTTCAGCGAGGCCGCATCGGAACCGGCACCGGGTTCGGTCAGGCAGTACGAGGCCAGCTTGAGGCCGGCGGCCAGATCCTGGCCCCACGCATCGCGCAGCGCCGGCTGGCCCCACTTGGACACCATCCACGAGGCCATGTTGTGGATGCTGATGTACGCCGCGGTCGACGGATCGACGTTGGCGAGCTCCTCGATGACGACGGCGGCGTCCAGTCGGCTCAGACCGCTGCCGCCCACCTCCGGGTCCATGTACAGACCGCAGAAGCCCAGTTCACCTGCCTTGGCGATCGCCTCGCGCGGAAAGATGCCCTCCGCATCCCATCGCGCGGCGTGCGGCGCCAGTTCGGCCTGTGCGAAGTCGCGCGCCGCCTCGCGGTACGCCTGCTGTGCTTCTTCCAGTTCCGTCGTCATCGAGTGGCTCATGGCTGCTCCTGCCGTTACTTCAGGCTGATCGTGGTGTTGACGCCATGGCTCAGCGTTTCGTCATCGAACCAGCGCGCGGTGACCGTCTTGGTCTGGGTGTAGAACAGCACCACCTGCTTGCCGTACGGACCCAGGTCACCCAGCTTGGACGCGCGCGAGCCGGTGAACGAGAACAGCGGCACCGGCACCGGGATCGGCACGTTGATGCCGACCTGGCCGACGTCGATGTCTTCCTGGAACTTGCGTGCGGCCGCGCCGGACTGGGTGAACAGGGCGGTGCCATTGCCGTTCGGGTTGCTGTTGACCATCGCGATGGCGTCTTCCAGCGTTTCCGCTTCGAGGATGACCAGCACCGGCCCGAAGATTTCTTCCTGGTAGATGCGCATGTCGGTGGTGACACCGGCAAAGATGGTCGGGCCGACGAAGTTGCCCTTCTCGAAGCCATCCACCTGCGGCTTGCGGCCATCCAGTACCAGCTTGGCGCCCTGCTCCACGCCCGAGGCGATCAGGCCTTCCACGCGCTCGCGGGCGCTGCAGGAAATGACCGGGCCGACGTCGGTGCCGGACACGGTGCCGGCGCTGACCTTCAGGGTCTGGGCCTTGGCCACCAGGTCCTGCACCCAGTTGCGCGCTTCACCGACCAGCACCAGGGTGGAGGCAGCCATGCAGCGCTGGCCGGCCGCACCAAAGGCGGCGCCGACCATCGCGTTGAGGGTCTGTTCCTTGTTGGCGTCCGGCAGCACCACGGCGTGGTTCTTGGCGCCCATCATGCACTGCACGCGCTTGCCGGCCAGCGAGGCGCGGTTGTAGACGTGGGTACCGACGCGGGTGGAACCGACGAACGACACGGCCTTGATGTCCGGGTGGTCGCAGATCGCGTTGACCACTTCTTCGCCGCCGTGGACGACGTTCAGCACGCCCTTCGGAATGCCGGCTTCCAGGGCAAGCTCGACCAGGCGCATGGTGACCATCGGGTCCTGCTCGGACGGCTTGAGGATGAAGGTGTTGCCCGTTGCAATCGCCATCGGGAACATCCACAGCGGGATCATCGCCGGGAAGTTGAACGGGGTGATGCCAGCGCACACGCCCAGCGGCTGCATGATCGTGTAGGTGTCCACGCCATTGGCCACGTTGTTGGCCAGCTCGCCCAGCTGCAGGTTGCCGATGGCGGCGGCGTGCTCGACCACTTCCAGGCCACGGAACACATCACCTTCGGCGTCCGGCAGGGTCTTGCCCTGTTCGGCGGTGAGGATGTGGGCCAGCTCGCTCATGTTCTCGCGGATCAGCTGCTGGTACTTCAGGAAGATGCGCGCGCGGGTGCCGATCGGGGTCTTGCGCCAGGTCTTGAAGGCTTCCTTGGCGGCGGCGACGGCGGCGTCCACTTCGCCGGTGGTGGCGAACGGCACCTTGGCCAGCACGTCCTGGGTGGCCGGATTGATCACGTCCTGCCAGTGGGAGGTGGCCGATTCAACGAACTGGCCATCGATCAGCATGCGGATACGGGGCGCTGCAACAGTCATGACGACAATCCCACGGGGTGCGAAAGATGCTTGGCATTATTCACAGCAACCGACTCGATTTCCGGGCTGAATCCGCTTAATCTGGCCAACACGCCAGACGATTCATGTTAATTCTGTGAATTATTCAGCCACCCAGCGGCAGCTTGGCCTGCGCTTGCTACGGCTGCGCGAGCAGCGCGGCTACAGCCAGGTGGACCTGGCCCGCGCCTTGGGCCTGTCGGCCAGTTACCTGAACCAGATCGAGCGCAACAAACGCCCGCTCACCCCGGCCGTGCAGAAGAAGCTGGGCGAGGTACTGGGCGATGTTTCCTCACTGTTCGACGAAGATGAACCCGCTGCCCTGCAGGAAGCACTGGGCGAGACCCTGCGCGACCTCGGCTTGGCCGACGTCAGCGCGACCGAGCTGCGCGCCCTGGCCGGCAACCTGCCGCAGGTCAGCCGCGCACTGCTGGACCTGCACCGCCGCCACCTGGCGCTGCGCGAGCATGCCGCCGCGCTGGAGTTCCAGCTGGGCGAGCCCGGTGCCGGCAGCACACTGCCGGCCGGCGACCAGGTACGCGAGTTCTTCAACCGCATGCACAACCACATTCCCGAGCTGGACGAGCTGGCCGAGCGCCTGTTCGCCGAGTGGGGGCTGTCACCCGGGCATGTGGCACCGCGGCTGCGCCAGCTGCTGGCCGACCGCCATGGCGTGCTGGTGGAAGTGGCCGCCCTGCAGGCCGGGCGCGAGAAACGACAATACGATGCCGGTGCGCGGCGGCTGTGGCTGCCCGATTACCTGGAGCCCGGCCAGCAGGCGTTCCAGATGGCGGCCGAGCTGGCCCTTCACGGCTACCTGCCGCAGATCGATGCGGTAGTGGCGCGCGCTGGCTTTACCGATGAGGCACGCATCGCGCAGGCGCGGATTGGCTTGTCGAATTACTTCGCCGGTGCGTTGGTGATGCCGTACATGCGTTTCCTGCGTGCGGCCGAGGCCAGCAGTTACGACATCGAGCTGCTGGCGCACCAGTTCGGCGTGGGCTTTGAAGCGGTCTGTCATCGGCTGAGCACGTTGGCGCGGCGCAGCGCGCCCGGGCTGCCGTTCTTCTTCATCCGCGTGGATCGCGCCGGCAACGTCTCCAAGCGCCATTCGGCCACCGACTTCCACTTCTCGCAGGTGGGAGGGTCGTGCCCGCTGTGGATCGTCTACGAGGCGTTCAACCAGCCCGGCCGCATCCTCACCCAGACCGCGCGCATGCCCGATGGGCGGCGCCACTTCTGGCTGGCGCGGCAGGTCAGCAGCGGGCCGGTGGGCCATGGCCAGCCACGCAAGACCTTCGCGGTGGCGCTGGGCTGCGACCTGCAGCACGCCGAACGACTGGTGTATTCGCTGGGGCTGGATGTACAGAGCCCGGGGAACTCGGTGTCGATCGGGCCGGGTTGCCGGGTGTGCCCGCGCGAGGACTGCATGCAGCGCGCGTTCGCGCAGTTGCCGGGGCGGTAGGGTTGGTTCGGCAGGGCTGCGCCCTGCACCTGCGGTAGTGCCGGCCGCTGGCCGGCAACCTCAAAAGCAACAGCGGGCTTTCCGTGGGATGGCGGGGCGGTGTCGGATTGCGGGGACGCCGTGAACCCGTCCCTGAAGTGCCCCCCCGGCATCCATGCCGCGGACACCCCGCAATCCGACACCACCCCGCCTTCGACAGTTTCCTCCTGCTGCTGGAACCTGATGCTGATGCTGATGCTGATGGTGGGTGCCGACCGTTGGTCGGCACGCTCTGGCCCTGCGCGAAATGCATCCACGCATGGCGTGGATCTACTGCCGGCTCAGTAGATCGGCGTGACCTTCATCTGCGGCAGCGGACGCGGTGCTCCGTCGGTAAGGTCCGGGCCGAGGTCTTCCCAGGTACGTCCCTGCTCGACCATCAACCCCCACAGCTGCTGCGAGACCAGCCGCTTGTCTTCCGAGCCCAGCTTGTACGACGGCGGTGCCGGTTCCCCGCGGGCAACCATCGCGTACGCCGCGCGGTAAGCCAGTACCTGCTGCGCCGGATCATCGGTGCGTGCCACTTCCAGCGTGTAGCGCTGGTAGGCCGAGGCCAGGTTGCGCCAGCGGATCCAGTAGTGATTCTCGAACGAGAACGAACAGAAGCGCGCACCGGCGAGGCTGCCCTTGTCGGCGATGCGGGTCAGCACCTCCTGCGGCATGTCCAGGTTCATGCCGCCCTCGTCGCCCTGCAGGCTGACGTGCACGATGCGGTCGCGGTAACCCGGCGCGCGCGCCTGCAGCAGATCGCGCCAGTTCTGCATGGTCGCCACCACCGCGAACAGGAAGCGGCCCAGCTCGGCGGCCGCCAGCGGTGTGGCGATCGACTGGTAGGTGCGCTGCCAGCCGTGTCGGTTCTCGGTGGGCAGGAACACCGCGTGCTCCAGCGACTGGCGGCCACTGCTGCCGTGGTTCACCTCTTCGGCGTGCTGCGGGTAGACCAGATTGATGGCGAAGGTCGGCCAGCGCGGCAACGCGGCATCGAACAGATGGATCGGGAAATTGCTGCTGATGCCACCATCGGAGAACCAGCAGATGCGGAAGGCGGTGATCACCGGGCCGCAAGCCTGCCCGGCGCTGGTCAGCCCTTCCATGCTGTCGGCCACGTTGTGCTCGGGGTCGGCCGCCGGCGCGGTCGGCTCGCAGCGTCGTTCGCGGCGTGAGGGTTCATGCAGCGGCACCGCGCTGATCAGCAGCGGGAAGCTCAGGCTCATGCGCGTGGCCACCAGCACCGGCAGCTTCGGGCCCGGCGGCAGGTGGTAGTACTGCCGCCCTTCCACCTCCAGCGGCGGGCCGGCCTGCGTCACCAGCCACTGCACCACGCTGGCCGGGAACAGCTGCTCGAATTCCTCGCGCAGGAACCAGAACTGCGCGCCGCCCAGCGGCAGCGTGCGCGGCTCATTGTGCGACACGCAGGTGGTGATCATCTGCAGGCTGATCGCATGCGGGCTGTCCGGCTCGCCGGCATAGCGCGGCGCATCGTGCAGGTCGGCGAAGGTGAGCGGTGCATCCAACGGCTTGCCGGACAACTGCTGCAGGCATTCGTGCAGCCACTCGGTCAGTGCCGGCGTGCGAGCATCGCGGCCGAGGCCGCTGCACAGGCCCAGCAGATTGCGTCGCGCCACGCGTGCCACACGAAGCGCGGCACCGGCCACACCCGCACCGTACGCACACAGCAGCGACGGCAGCAGCGTGGCCGCCACCCCGCTCCAACCACCGCCCCACCAGCCCAGGCCGAGCAGCAGCGCCAGCGACACCAGCACTTCCAGCGGCGCGATCTCGAACACGGCAACGGCCAGGCACAGCAGCTTGTGCGGCAGGCTGGCATTGCCGGTCAGCACCACCAGCAGGCGATAGGCCGCGCGTGCGCCGCGTGCGGGCTGGAACAGGCTGTAGATGAAGCCGCGCCGCGACAGCTGCGCCGACACCGCCGACAACCCGCCATAGCCTGCATCGCCGGGCAGGTGCTCGCCGGCCTGCTGGCGACGATCACCGCAGGCCGCCGCAGCCGCCACGGCGGCGGCGATGGCGCCGGCCGAAGTGCCGCCGATGCTCTTGAAGCGATACTCGCGCGCCAGCGCCAGTACCGCATTGGGGTACACGATGCCGCTGGTGATGCCGCCTTTCATGACCAGATCGCAGTACTTGTCCGCCACTGTCTTGCCCCCGAGCATGCCGTCCGCCGCGTGGGTGCCAGTATGGCGCAGGGGCTTCTCAGGGCCTGAGAACAACGGCGCAGTCCGCGCACGCAATGCGCCGTTCAGCAGAAAGCACGGCTGCAGGCTTGACCCGCCCCGCCATCGGCGTAGCATCTGCAGCAAGCCAAGGGACAGACCCGCGGCTGCCACAACGACATGAGGGATTCTCATGGAATTCGACTATCTCGTCTTCATCGGGCGATTCGAGCCCTTCCACAACGGCCACGCCGCCGTTGCCCGCCTGGCCCTGAGCCGGGCCCGCAAGCTGATCTTCCTGGTCGGCTCTGCCGATACCCCCCGCAGCCTGCGCAATCCCTGGACCGTGGCCGAACGCGCCGTGATGATCCAGGCCGCCCTCGATGGCCACACCGACCGTCTGCTGATCCGCCCGCTGCGTGACCACCTGTACAACGAAGCGCAGTGGATCGCCAACGTGCAGCGCCAGGTGGCTGAAGCCCTGCGCAACGACGGCGCCGCCGCCGATGCGAAGGTGGGCCTGATCGGCATGGACAAGGACGCGTCCAGCTACTACCTGCGCGAGTTCCCGCAGTGGCCGCTGGTGGACGTGCAGCACACCGCCACCCTGTCGGCCACCGAGCTGCGGCGCTACCTGTTCGAAGCCGGCGACGTCGACTTCCACGGTGCGCTGCTGATGCTGCGTGGCAATGTGCCGGGGCCGGTGTACGACATGCTTGAAGCGTTCCGCAAAAGCGCGCCTGCCTATGGCCAGCTGGTGGCCGAGTACCGCTTCATCGAACAGTACAAGGCCGCCTGGAAGGATGCGCCCTACGCGCCCACCTTCGTCACCACCGATGCGGTGGTGGTGCATTCAGGCCACGTGCTGCTGGTGCGTCGCCGCTCGGAACCCGGCAAGGGGCTGTGGGCGCTGCCCGGCGGCTTCGTCGGCCAGGAACAGAGCCTGCTCGACAGCTGCCTGCGCGAACTGCGCGAGGAAACCCGGCTGAAGATTCCACTGCCGGTGCTGAAGGGTTCGCTGAAGGGCCAGCAGGTCTTCGACCACCCCGACCGCAGCCAGCGCGGCCGCACCATCACCCACGGTTTCCACTTCGAATTCCCGGCCGGTGACCTGCCGCCTGTGCGCGGCGGCGACGACGCCGACAAGGCGCGCTGGATACCGGTGAGTGAAGCCCTGGACATGGGCCCGCAGCTGTTCGAAGACCACCTGCACATCCTGGAGTATTTCCTCGGCCGCGGCTGACAGGCCCGGCCTCCCCACTGGCGGATAGACCGCTGGTGTCACTCGACGCGAAGGAGCTTCCGTCATGCACTACCTCGATAATCTTCTCCTCAACACCGACAGCTACAAGGCCAGCCATTGGCTGCAGTACCCGCCGGGTACCGATGCCACGTTCTTCTACGTCGAATCACGTGGCGGCCTGCACGATCGCACGGTGTTCTTCGGCCTGCAGGCGATCCTCAAGGACGCGCTGGCACGACCGGTCACCCACGCCGACATCGACGACGCTGCTGCGGTATTCGCCGCACACGGCGAACCGTTCAACGAGGCCGGCTGGCGCGATATCGTCGACCGGCTTGGCGGCCACCTGCCGGTGCGCATCCGCGCCGTTCCCGAGGGCAGCGTGGTGCCCACCCACCAGGCACTGATGACCATCGAGTCGACCGATCCGGCTGCGTTCTGGGTGCCGTCGTACCTGGAAACGCTGCTGCTGCGCGTGTGGTATCCGGTCACCGTGGCCACCATCAGCTGGCACGCACGGCAGACCATCGCCGCGTTCCTGCAGCAGACCAGCGACGACCCGCAGGGGCAGCTGCCGTTCAAGCTGCACGACTTCGGCGCGCGCGGTGTATCGAGCCTGGAATCGGCCGCGTTGGGCGGTGCCGCGCACCTGGTCAACTTCCTCGGCACCGATACCGTGTCGGCGCTGTGCCTGGCACGCGCGCACTACCACGCGCCGATGGCCGGCTATTCGATTCCGGCCGCCGAGCACAGCACCATCACCAGTTGGGGCCGCGAACGCGAGGTGGACGCCTATCGCAACATGCTGCGCCAGTTCGGCAAGCCCGGTTCGATCGTGGCGGTGGTGTCGGACAGCTATGACATCTACCGCGCGATCAGCGAACACTGGGGCACCACCCTGCGCGATGACGTGATCGCGTCGGGCGCCACCCTGGTCATCCGTCCCGACTCGGGTGACCCGGTGGAGGTGGTGGCCGAAAGCCTGCGCCGGCTGGATGAAGCCTTCGGCCACGCGATCAACGGCAAGGGCTATCGCGTGCTCAACCACGTGCGGGTGATCCAGGGCGATGGCATCAATCCGGACACCATCCGCGCGATCCTGCAGCGCATCACCGACAACGGCTACGCCGCCGACAACGTGGCCTTCGGCATGGGCGGTGCGCTGCTGCAGCGGCTGGACCGCGATACGCAGAAGTTCGCGCTGAAGTGCTCGGCCGCACGGGTCGAGGGCGAGTGGATCGACGTCTATAAGGATCCGGTCACCGACGCCGGCAAGGCCAGCAAGCGTGGCCGCATGCGCCTGCTGCGCCGCCTGGACGATGGCAGCCTGCATACGGCGCCACTGCCGGCCAATGGCGACGACACCCTGCCGGACGGCTTCGAGGACGCAATGGTGACCGTGTGGGAGAACGGCCGCCTGCTGCACGACCAGCGGCTGGACGACATCCGCACGCGGGCGGCCGTGGGGCATTGAAGGTGCATCCCGACCGGGGTCGGATCCCGTTGCAGCGCATCGGGCTCTGCCCCCTGCGCTCTTGACCGGCGCCACCAACAGGTCCACCTTGCACACGCCGAAGGTATCCCTCCCATCGCTGCGGCGCGGGGAGGGATTTAAACGGGAATCCGGTGAAGGCGCCTCGCGCGTCCATTCCGGAGCTGCCCCGCAGCGGTGAATGGAAACGAATCCTGCCAACAGCACTGGGCTCGCGCCTGGGAAGCGGCGGGTAGTAGGTGGGCTGCGGCCCGTGTCCATCAGCCCGAATACCGGCCCCGGCCGGGGGACACGACCGTCCCCTGACTCGACCTGGAATCTCCGCGGGGAGGTTGCCGGGGCCGTCGTCGTCCTGCGCGTGCAGGCGGTGTGGCCGCGCGCGTCCTGTTCACGGTATCCGGCCAGACCCGTTCACCCACGCGCTGATGCATGGGCCACCGCCGTTGCCGGCGGTCCATGCGGTACCTGACGATGACCGAGCTCCAACGCCCCACCCTGACCCTGCCCGCCGACGGCAAGCGCCTGCTGCTGCATTCGTGCTGCGCGCCCTGTTCCGGCGAAGTGATGGAGGCGATCACCGCCTCCGGGATCGACTACGCGATCTTCTTCTACAACCCCAACATCCACCCGGTGAAGGAGTACGAGCTGCGCAAGCAGGAGAACATCCGCTTCGCCGAGCAGCACGGCATTCCCTTCATCGACTGCGACTACGACACCGACAACTGGTTCAGCCGTGCACGCGGCATGGAAAACGAGCCCGAGCGCGGCATCCGCTGCACGATGTGCTTCGACATGCGCTTCGAGCGCACTGCGCTGTACGCGCACGAGCACGGTTACGACACCATCAGTTCTTCGCTGGGCATCTCGCGCTGGAAGAACATGGCGCAGATCAACGACTGCGGCATCCGCGCCGCCTCGCGCTATGAAGGCCTGCAGTACTGGGACTACAACTGGCGCAAGGGCGGCGGTGCCAGCCGCATGATCGAGATCAGCAAGCGCGAGCAGTTCTACCAGCAGGAATACTGCGGCTGCGTGTACTCGCTGCGCGATGCCAACCGCCATCGCCGCGAGAATGGCCGCGAGCGGATCAAGATCGGCCTGTTGTACTACGGGCAGGACGCTGGGACGCCGCAGGACGATTGACGTGCAGGCATGGGGCGGCCACGCTGGTCGCCCCTTCTGTTGTACCGGGACTGCCATGACCGCCCTGCCCGCCGATGTCGCCCTGCTGGTGATCGACCTGCAGCCGGACTTCATGCCCGGTGGCGCCCTGGCCTGCGACCAGGGCGATGCGCTGGTGGCACCCATTGCCGATCTGCTGGCGCAGCGCCGCTACCGCACCGTGGTGGCAACACAGGACTGGCACCCGGCCGACCATGCCTCGTTCGCCAGCCAGCACCCCGGCCAGCGTCCGTTCGAGACCATCCTGCTGCATGCGCAGCCGCAGACCCTGTGGCCCGACCACTGCGTGCAGGGCAGCGCCGGTGCCGCCCTGCATCCGGGCGTGGACTGGACCGTGGCCGACCTGATCCTGCGCAAGGGCATGCGCCAACAGGTGGATTCGTACAGCGCCTTCCGCGAGAACCACGGCCCCGATGGCGAGCGCCCGGCCACCGGCCTGGCCGGCTGGCTGCATGAACGCCGCATCCGCGAAGTGCACGTATGCGGCCTGGCCCGTGACTACTGCGTGCTGTGGAGCGCGCAGGACGCGGTGAAGTCCGGCTTCCGGGTGAAGTTCCTGTGGGAGCTGACCCGGCCGGTGACCGAAGCCAATGACGCGATGGTGCGCGAGGCGCTGGGCAAGGCGGGGATCGCGATCGTCTGAGGCGTGACCGCCGGGCATGGCCCGGCGCTACCGCGCACGTCGCTTATGCCGCTTGCGCGCTCCTGCCCACAACAACACAATCGATTCATCCAGCCCCCTAACTACGCCCCCCTACAGATCGCGGGACGGCCGAACCGGGGGCTTTTCATTGGATGAAATCAGGATTCGGTAGTGCCGGCCGCTGGCCGGCAACCTCGGGATCTCTGCAGTTGCCGGCCAGCGGCCGGCACTACCGGATAGCAACCGTGGTAGCGCCGCGCCATGCCCGGCGGACGCGGGATGGGCGATTACCGGAATACCACCGTGCGATGCCCATTGAGCAGGATGCGGTGCTCCACATGGCGGCGAACCGCGCGTGCCAGCACCAGCGATTCGGTATCACTTCCCAGCCGCACCAGTTCACGCGGTGCCATCGCATGGTCCACGCGGGCCACGTCCTGTTCGATGATCGGGCCTTCGTCCAGGTCCTCGGTGACATAGTGCGCGGTGGCGCCGATGATCTTGACCCCACGCGCGTGTGCCTGGTGGTACGGCTGCGCGCCCTTGAAGCTGGGCAGGAAGCTGTGGTGGATGTTGATCGCACGGCCGGCCAGCGCGCGGCACAGCGTGGGTGACAGGATCTGCATGTAGCGCGCCAGCACCACCAGGTCGATGCGCTCGCGCTCGACCAGGTCGATGATCTGCTGCTCCTGCACCGCGCGTGTATCGGCGGTCACCGGCAGGTGGTGGAACGGCACCTGGTAGGACGCCGCCAGCGGCGCGAAGTCGGCGTGGTTGGACGCCACTGCTGCGATGTCCACCTTCAGCTGGCCGCTGTGGGCGCGGAACAGCAGGTCGTTGAGGCAATGCCCCTGTTTGCTGACCAGCACCAGCAGCCGCGCGCGGCGTCGGCCATCGTGCAGCTGCCAGTCCATGCCGAAGCCCTCGGCAAGCGTGGCCATGGCCGCGTGCACGGTTTCCAGCGGCAGGCCGGCATCGCGGTCGAAGTGCACGCGCAGGAAGAAGCGGCCACTCTCCTCATCGCCGAACTGCTGGGCGTCGAGGATGTTGCAGCCGTGGTCGAACAGCAGGCCGGACACGCGGTAGACGATGCCGGTGCGGTCGGGGCAGGACAGGGTAAGAATGGAATCGGGGCGCATCGCTACAGTGTAGGGCAGCGCCCTGCCCAGCGGCCGGATGATCACGGGTGCAACCGGCCTGCTTGGTTCAGTACCAAGCGATACTTGGACCTTCCCGTGGCAAGCTGGTCGGTCATGAACCTGTTGCAACTGATCCGCAGCTTCACCCGCACCGCAGAGACCGGCAGCATTGCCGCCGCGGCCCGCATCCTTGGCATCAGCGCCACCGCGGTCGGCCAGAACATCAACCGGCTGGAGGCCCATCTGGGCGTACGGTTGCTGAACCGGAGTACGCGGCAGCTGGCGCTCAGCGAGGCCGGCGCGCTGTACCTGGCGCAGGTGCGCCACATCGAAGCCGACCTGGCGCGCGCGCAGGCGATGGTCACCGCCGGTGACATCGAACCGGCCGGGCCGCTGCGCATCGCCAGCAGCAGCGCCTTCGGTCGCCACGTGCTTGCCCCCTTGTTGCCTTCACTGCAGCAGCTCTACCCACAACTGCAGCTGGAGCTGCGCCTGACCGACCGCGCCGTGCAGCATGGACCGGAAGCGGTGGATGCCAGCATCCGCATCGGGGCGCAGCTGGAGGATGGGGTGGTCGCGCGGCAGCTGGCGCGTGTTCCGTTCGTGTTCTGTGCCTCGCCGGCCTACCTGAAGGCGCACGGCACCCCGCAACAGCCTTCCGATCTGGGCGGTCATCGCGGGTTGCTGCACCGCTTCCCCACCGATGGCCGGCCATTGCGCTGGGGCCTGCTGAAGGACGGCCAGCGCGTGGACGCCGCGCTGCCACCGAGCATGGTCTGCGATGACATCGATGCGCTGGCGACGCTGGCGGCGGCCGGTGCCGGCATCACCCGGCTGGCCGCATTCGTGGCCGAGCCGTACCTGCGCGAGGGCCGCCTGCAGGCGGTGTTCGACGCCGACACCGCGTGGCGCCCGGAACCGATGGAGGTCTACTTCTGCGTCAGCGACCGCCGCGATTTCACCGCCAAGATCCGCGCGCTGTTCGAACACCTTCAGGCCGGCATCGCGCCGGCCTGGCGGGTGTGAGCCTCAGCGCGTCTTGAACACGCCGCGCGCATCGCGCGGCTCGCAGCGCAGGTACTGTGGCGCCGGTTCCACGCTGTCGCGCAATGCGGCAGCGGCATGCCACGGCCAGCGCGGGTCGTAGAGGATGCCGCGCGCCAGGGCCACGGCATCGGCGTGGCGATGGCGCAGGATCGATTCGGCCTGCTCGGGCTCGGTGATCATGCCCACGGCGATGACCGGCATGCGCACCTTGACCTTGATCGCTGCCGCGAACGGCACCTGGTAGCCCGGACCGACGGTGATCTTCTGGCGTTCGTCCAGGCCACCGCTGGAGACATGCAGGAAATTGCAGCCGCGCGCGTCCAGCACCTGGGCCAGCGCTTCGCTCTGCACCAGATCCCAGCCGCCATCGACCCAGTCGCTGGCGGAGATGCGCACGCCCACGGCGACCTTGTCCGAAACCGCCGCACGCACGGCGTCGAACACTTCCACCAGCAGGCGCAGGCGGTTCGGCAATGAGCCACCGTAGCCATCAGTGCGACGGTTGCTCAGCGGCGACAGGAACTGGTGCAGCAGGTAGCCGTGGGCGGCATGCAGCTCGATCAGCTCGAAGCCGAGGCGCTCGGCACGCACCGCACTGGCGGCGAAGGCGGCGATGACCTCGGCGATGCCGGCCTCGTCCAGTTCCTGCGGTGCCGGATCGGCGGCGTGGAACGGCAGCGGCGACGGCGCCACGGTGGCCCAGCCACGCGCATCGTCGGCCGGCAGCTGGCCACCGCCGTCCCAAGGGCGGTTCACCGAGGCCTTGCGACCGGCATGGCCGAGCTGGATGCCCAGCGGCATCGGCGACCAGCGGCGAACGCTGGCCAGTACCTGTGCCAACGCGGCCTCGGTGCCGTCATCCCAAAGGCCCAGGTCGGCCCAGCTGATGCGGCCACGCGGCTCGACCGCGGTGGCTTCCAGGATCAGCAGGCCGGCGCCGGATTGCGCGAGGTTGCCCAGGTGCATGGCATGCCAGTCGCTGGCGCGGCCGTCTTCGGCGGAGTACTGGCACATCGGCGCGACGACGATGCGGTTGGACAGGGTCAGGGGGCCGAACGAGATCGGCGAAAACAGCTGGCTCAAGA
This sequence comes from Stenotrophomonas sp. YJH_SMC_80, assembly GCF_059372495.1. Taxonomy (NCBI): domain Bacteria; kingdom Pseudomonadati; phylum Pseudomonadota; class Gammaproteobacteria; order Lysobacterales; family Lysobacteraceae; genus Stenotrophomonas; species Stenotrophomonas sp. YJH_SMC_80. The sequence continues at coordinate 299,910 of NZ_JCAFVP010000004.1, read as the reverse complement.
CAGTGATGGACGACGTAGGGGATGCGTATTGCACCGCCGCACGGCTCCGGGATCAACCATCTGGATGGATCGCTGTTTCGCGGCGGCGGGTGGCCTGTAGAGTCGACTGACAGTCGACTCTACCCAGCCGATGGTTCGATAACCGACGCCAGCGCCTCAGCACAATCGCGTTCATCCTTGAACTGCAGCAGGTCGTCTGCACGGGTGCGGCCACGGTTCAACGCCGCCACCGGCAGTCCTGCTTTGGCCGCCGCCTGCACGAAGCGGAAGCCGGAATAGACCATCAGCGACGAGCCCACCACCAGCACGGCGTCGGCCTGCTGCAGGTGCTCGTGCACCGCCTCCACCCGCTCGCGGGGCACGTTTTCGCCGAAAAACACTACGTCCGGCTTCAACACCCCGCCGCAGTGCGGGCACCCGGGTACCACGAAGCTGGAGAAATCGGTCTCCAGGTCGGCGTCGCCATCAGGCGCGACGCCGGCCTCCAGCGCATCCCAGCCGGGGTTGGCGTCCAGCAGGCGCTGCTGGAAGTCCTCGCGGCCACTGCGGCGCTCGCAGCCCATGCAGCGCACCAGGTCCAGGCGGCCATGCAGGTCGATCACGTTACGGCTGCCGGCGCGCTGGTGCAGGCCGTCCACGTTCTGGGTCAGGAGCACCTGCAGCTTGCCACGGCTTTCCAGTGCGGCCAGGGCCTGGTGGGTACCATTGGGCCGGGCCAGGCCGAAGCGCGGCCAGCCCAGCAGGCTGCGCGCCCAGTAGCGCTGGCGGGTAGCCGTCTCGCCCATGAAGGCCTGGTAGGTCACCGGTGGCGTGCGTTTCCACTGGCCGTCGCTATCGCGGTAATCGGGAATGCCCGAGGCGGTGCTGCAGCCGGCGCCGGTCAGCACGAACAGGCGCTGGGCGCGGTCGATGAAGTCGGTCAGTGGCAGGCTCATGGCTGCCAGATGGGGGCGCTGCGGCGCCCCTGCAAGCGCCGGTCGGTTGGCCGGGTCAGGCCGCCGGCAGCGGCGGCACCGCGATCGGGTGGCCTTCCTCGTCCAGCGCGATCATCACGAAGTGGCCGCGGGTGCACAGCTTGCGCTCGCCGCTGTGCAGGTCTTCGGCGACCAGTTCCACCTCCACCTTCATCGAGCTGCGGCCGACTTCGACGATGCGGCCGATGGTTTCCACCATCTGGCCGATGCGGATCGGCAGTTTGAAGTCGACCTGGTCGCTGCGCGCGGTCACCACGGTACGGCGCGAGTAGCGGGCGGCGGCCAGGAACGCGGCCTTGTCCATCCACGCCAGTGCCTGGCCACCGAACAGGGTGCCGAGGTGGTTGGTGTGGTTGGGGAAGACGATTTCGGCCATGCGCACTTCGATGGGCGGCACGGTCTCGGGGATCGGGGTCATGGGGGAGCTTCGGTGTGGGGTGCTGCGGATTCTAAGCGACCGGCGTGACGGCCATCGGAATGCACGTGCAACGGTCACCCGGCAGCGGTGCCTGCGCAGGCCGCGCCTGCAGCAGGCGTTACACTGCTTCACGCCCACTGCCAGGACCTCCCATGCCCGCCACTTCCGACCTGCTGGCCTTTGCGCTGGTTTCGCTGGCCATGGTGCTCACGCCCGGGCCGAACATGATCTACGTCATCTCGCGCTCAATCTGCCAGGGGCCGATGGCGGGACTGATCTCGCTGGGCGGGGTGGCGCTGGGCTTCGTGTTCTACATGCTGTGCGCGGCACTGGGCATCACCGCCCTGCTGATGACCGTGCCGTTCGCCTACGACGCGCTGCGCATCGGTGGCGCGCTGTACCTGCTGTACCTGGCCTGGCAGGCGCTCAAGCCCGGTGGCCGTTCGCCGTTCGCGGTGCGCGAACTGCCGCAGGACAGCCCGCGCAAGCTGTTCACGATGGGATTCCTGACCAATCTGCTGAACCCGAAAGTGGCGGTGATGTACCTGTCGCTGCTGCCGCAGTTCCTGCACCCGGACAGCGAAGGCAGCGTGCTGATGCAGTCGATCGTGCTGGGCTCCACCCAGATCCTGGTCAGCGTCAGCGTGAACGGCATGATCGCGCTGACCGCCGGCAGCATCGCCGGCTTCCTGGCCGCACGCCCCACCTGGCAGATGGTGCAGCGCTGGCTGATGGGCACGGTGTTGGCCGGACTGGCGGTGCGCATGGCGGTGGAAGGGCGGCGCTGATCGCGGCGTGCCCTCCAGGCGATACGCCCGGCCCCGTAATCAGAACAGTTCAGCGTGGTAGAAGCTCGGTTGTGCCGACCAGGCCTTGATATCGCCACATTGCGGCACGCTGGTGTAGTACAGGCGGATGGGTATGGCGGAGACCTTCGCACTCATCAGCATGGCGTAGGTTGCCTTGCAGACCTCGGGCGGCATGCTGAAGTCGCCTTTGCTGACGATGTTGCAGACCGCGTGGATGGGCGAGACGGTGGTCGCCACGAACACCTTGCCGCTGGCATCGATGGAAACGTTGGTCACCTTGGAATCGCAGTTCGTGCCATGGGCGAGGGGCGGACAGGCGACCAGGACGGCGAACAATCCTCCCGTCCACCCACGAAACACGGTCCTGCGGGTTGCTGTTCCAGGCACTGCAGTCTCCATTGCGACCTCCAGGGTCCATTCAGTTGCGCCACCATGGCAGGACCACGCGCACGGGAACCCGGCGCTGGGATTGTCCACGCGTCATTCCTGCAGTGGCATCCCCTCTTCCTCCCCAGGCCCGGCATGGATGCGAAGCACCGCCACCACTGGCGTCCAGCGAGAATAGCTCATCCTTCTGATGCGCAACGAAAAACCCCGGCATTGGCCGGGGTTCTTCGTTGCGACAGGCCGGGCCGGTTCGATCAGAAGTTCATGTCGAAGGCGACTTCGCCCTGCACACCGACCTGGTAGGCCGAGACGCGGCGTTCGAAGAAGTTGGTCAGCTCCTGCACGTCCTGCAGTTCCATGAACGGCAGCGGGTTGCGCACGTTGTACTTCTTTTCCATGCCCAGCTTGGCGAAGTGCTGGTCGGCACAGTGCTGCAGGTACTGGCGCATGTCGCGGGTGGAGATGCCGGCCACGCCGCCGGACAGCACGTCCTCGGCGAACTGCACTTCGCATTCGATGGCTTCGGCCAGCATGTCGTAGACCTGCTGCTTCATCTCTTCGTCGAACAGGTCCGGTTCTTCCTCACGCACCACGCGCACCGACTCGAACGCGAACTCCATATGTGCGCTCTCGTCGCGGAACACCCAGTTGGTGCCCGAGGCCAGGCCCGGCAGCAGGCCGCGCGAACGGAAGTAGTACACGTAGGCGAAGGCCGCGAAGAAGAACAGGCCTTCGATGCAGGCGGCGAAGCAGATCTGGTTGAGCAGGAACTGGCGGCGCTGTTCGCGGGTCTCGATGCGGGTCAGGTTCTGGATCGAGTCGATCCACTTGAAGCAGAAATCGGCCTTCTTCTTGATCGAGTCGATGTTCTCCACCGCCGAGAACGCCTTGGCGCGCTCTTCCGGATCCGGCAGGTAGTTGTCGAGCAGGGTCAGGTAGAACTGCACGTGCAGCGCTTCTTCATACAGCTGGCGCGACAGGTACATGCGCGCTTCCGGCGCATTGAGATGCTGGTACAGGTTCAGCACCAGGTTGTTGGAGACGATCGAGTCGCCGGTGGCGAAGAACGCGACCAGGCGGTGGATCAGGTGGCGCTCGCCCGGCGACATCTTGCTGTGCAGGTCGGTGATGTCGATCTGGAAGTTGATCTCTTCCACCGTCCAGGTGTTCTTGATCGCGTTCCGGTACATGTCATAGAACTGCGGGTAGCGCATCGGGCGCAGGGTCAGTTCAAAACCGGGATCGAGCAGCATCTGCTTGGGCTTGTCGGCCATGGGTGTTTCCTTGAATTCCTGGGTGAGCCGCCGGGCGTGGCCCGGCGCTACCGTGGGTGTTTTTCCGCAGCCGAGCATCGCTCGGCTCTACAGGTGCGAGGTGTTCGAGTGCCGACCAACGGTCGGCACCCACCGCGCGGTGTGTTACTGGCAGGCCTCGCAGGCTTCCGGGTTTTCCAGCGAGCAGGCGATGGCTTCGTCCGGGCTGAATACCTTGGCCGGGGCCGCAGCGCTCACCGTGGTCTTGGCGATCTTGGTGGCCGGGCGCGAACGCAGGTAGTAGGTGGTCTTGATGCCCTGCTTCCAGGCGTACATGTACATGGAGGACATCGCGCCGATGTTCGGGCTTTCCATGAACAGGTTGAGCGAGGCCGACTGGTCGATGAAGGCGCCACGCTCGGCGGCCATGTCGATCAGCGAACGCATCGGCAGTTCCCACGCGGTGCGGTAGACCTCGCGCAGCGTTTCCGGAATCTGCGCCACGCCGGCGATGGAACCTTCGGCCAGCTTGATGGCATCGCGCATTTCCGGCGTCCACAGGCCCAGCTTCTTCAGCTCGTTCACCAGGTAACGGTTGACCTGCAGGAAGTCACCGGACAGGGTTTCGCGCTTGAACAGGTTGGACACCTGCGGCTCGACGCACTCGTAGCAGCCGGCGATCGAGGCGATGGTCGCGGTCGGTGCGATCGCGATCATCAGCGAATTGCGCAGGCCGTGTTCCTTGATGCGGGCGCGCAGGGCGTCCCAGCGTGCGGTGTCTTCCGGCACCACGTTCCAGGCGTCGAACTGCAGTTCGCCACTGGCGGCGCGGGTGTCGTTGAACGACGGGTGCTTGCCACGTTCCTGGGCCAGCTCGCAGGAGGTTTCCAGCGCGTGGAAGTAGATCGCTTCGGCAATCTTCTTCGACAGGGCGCGGGCTTCGGCGCTGTCGAACGGCAGGCGCTTGCGGAAGAACACGTCCTGCAGGCCCATGCAGCCCAGGCCGACCGGACGCCAGCGCAGGTTGGCGCGGCGGGCGGTTTCGATCGGGTAGAAGTTCAGGTCGATGACGCGGTCGAGCTGGCGCACGGCCAGGCGCACGGTCTCGGCCAGCTTCTCGAAATCGAACTCGTTGTGCTCGTCGAAGTGGTTGCCCAGGTTGATCGAACCCAGGTTGCACACCGCGGTTTCATCGTTGGAGGTGACTTCCAGGATTTCCGTGCACAGGTTGGACAGGTGGATCACGTTGCCCGGACGCAGGGTCTGGTTGCTGGCGCGGTTGCACTTGTCCTTGAAGGTCATCCAGCCGTTGCCGGTCTCGGCCAGCGTACGCATCATGCGGGCGTAAAGCTTGCGGGCAGAGATGGTGCGGTTGGCCTTGCCCTGGGCTTCGGCCTGCAGGTAGGCGGCCTCGAAGGCTTCGCCGAACAGGTCGGTGAACTCCGGCACGACGCGCGGATCGAACAGCGACCATTCCTGGTCGGCTTCGACGCGCTTCATGAACAGGTCCGGCACCCAGTTGGCCAGGTTCAGGTTGTGCGCGCGGCGGGCTTCGTCACCGGTGTTGTCACGCAGCTCGAGGAAGTCCTCGATGTCGGCGTGCCAGGTTTCCAGGTACACGCAGGCCGCGCCCTTGCGCTTGCCACCCTGGTTCACTGCGGCCACGGACGAATCCATGGTCTTCAGCCACGGCACGATGCCGTTGGAGTGGCCGTTGGTCGACTTGATGAGCGAACCACGCGAACGCACGCGGGTGTAGCTGACGCCGATGCCGCCGGAGAACTTCGACAGCTGGGCGATGTCGCCGTACTTGGAGTAGATCGACTCCAGCGAGTCCTGCGGCGAGTCCAGCAGGAAGCACGAGGACAGCTGCTCGTGGGTGGTGCCGGAATTGAACAGGGTCGGGCTGGACGGCAGGTAGTCCAGGTTGCCCATGCGCTTGTACAGCGCCAGGGTCTCGGACACGTCCTCGCTCAGCGCGCTGGCGATGCGCAGGAAGAACTGTTGCGGGGTCTCGATCACCTTGCGGGTGTGCGGGTGGCGCAGCAGGTAACGGTCGTACAGGGTACGCAGGCCGAAGTAATCGAAGTTCAGGTCCAGCGAGATGTCGATGGCGTCGTTGAGCTTGCGCGCGTTGGTCTGCACGAAGTTCAGCAGGCGGTCGTTGATCAGGCCGACTTCATGGCCACGGCTGACCGACTGCGAGAAGGCGTAGATTTCCTGGCCCGAGACTTCCTTGGCGATGTAGTTGGCCAGCAGGCGCGCAGCCAGGCGGCCGTACTCGGGCTCTTCACCGATCAGCAGGGCGGCGGTGCGGATGGACAGTTCGTCCAGCTCGCGGGTGGTGGCGCCGTTGTACAGGCCGGAAATGGTGCGGGTGGCCACGCGCATCGGATCGACGGCGTGCAGGCCTTCGGAGGAACGCTGCACCGCGCGCACGATCTTGTTCAGGTCCACCAGTTCGGTCGTGCCATTGCGCTTGGTCACACTCATCGCGTTGGCCGTCGGCGGCGACGTCAACAGGAATTCGCTTTCCTTCTCGATGGTGGCGCTGGATTCGGTGGTCACGGCGTGTGTCCTCTTGGCGTGATTGGTGGGTGCTCGATGCATCGGGTGACGCAGCCCGGGACATGACAGCCCAGGATGGCAGGACGGCGTCGCAGCGGATGAGACCCTGCGCCTGCCACTGCCGTTGACGATCGCGGATGGGTACCCGGGCATCCCTGGAATTGGGGTTGCTGCGACCGACGGCCACAAGATAGTGGGGGTGATGGGGCCCGTCAACGCCAAATGTAGTGAAATTCGGCAATCCCTTGCGCCGCAAGGATCGTGCCGCCGGCGTCCGGATCAGACGCTTCAGACCTGCCGGAACGGGCTGCGCAGTCAAGCCCGAAAGGCGTCATTGCGGTGGTACAACGCACCGCGAAAACGGAACAATGACAGCTTCACATGACAGTGATGAAACTGGCTAGGGACAACCCTGTGGATAGGTGGTGGGCAGCCGGTGGGAATCCGGTGGATGCCGGGACCGCCCGCCGGGCAGCGACCCGAGGCTGCATGTGTCGGCCAGGCCGGAGCGGCGGCCGCAGGGAAACGCCGTTGCGCCCTTCTCCCGATCATTGCCGGCCAGCGGCCGGCACTACCGGAATCCCAGGGGGTCGTGCCGGCCGCTGGCCGGCAACGCACGCCCGCAGGCCCCTCACGCCCGGTGCGGGGTGCCCAGGTACTCGGCGCTCTGCATCTCGATCAGGCGCGAGGCGGTACGCTCGAACGCGCCCTGCAGGCGCTGGCCGGTGTACAGCTCCACCGGCGAGGTGCTGGCGGTGCAGACCAGGTTGACGTGGCGGTCGTACAGCTCGTCGATCAGGTTGACGAAGCGGCGCGCGGCATCTTCGTTGAGGCGATCGAACGCCGGAATGCCGCCCAGCAGCACCGTGTTGAACTCGTGCGCGATCTCGATGTAATCCGAGGGGCCGCGCGGGCCCTCGCACAACGCGGCGAAATCGAACCAGGCGATGCTCTTGCCACGGCCGCGGACCGGGATCTTGCGGCCCTCGATCTCGATGTTGCCGGTCTTGGCCGGCTGGCCGCCGCTCAGCTCGTTCCAGCGCGTGGCCAGCCATTCATCGCTGTCGGCAGCCAGCGGCGCGCGGTACACCGGCGAGCGGGTCAGCGCGCGCATCCGGTAATCCTCGGTGCCCTCGGCGTACAGCTCGACGCAGAAGCGCTGCAGCAGGCCGATGGCCGGCAGGAAGCTCTCGCGCTGCAGGCCGTTGAGGTACAGGTTCTCCACCGCGGTGTTGGAGGTGGTGACCAGGGTCACGCCTTCGGCAAACAGGCGCTCCAGCAGCCGCGCCAGCAGCATCGCGTCGCCGATGTCGGTGACGAAGAACTCGTCCAGCACCAGCACGCGCAGGTTGCTGCGCCATTCCTGGGCGATCTTCGCCAGCGGGTCGCTCTGGCCCTGGTGCTCGCGCAGGCGCTCGTGGACGCTGCGCATGAAGCGGTGGAAATGGGTGCGGTACTTCTGCTTGATCGGCAGCCCGTCGTAGAACAGGTCGACCAGGAAGGTCTTGCCGCGGCCGACGCCGCCCCAGAAGTACAGGCCCTTGACCGGCTCGGGCTTCTTCCAGAACGAGGACAGGCGGTCCAGCCAGCCGTCCTCGGCGCTGTCCAGCAGGCCCAGGTGGATGCGGTCCAGCTCGGCCAGCGCCGCATGCTGGGCCGGGTCGTTCTGCCAGTCACCACGGGCAACCCCTTCCGCGTACCGCTGCGACGGGGTCAGCTCGGTTGCACTCATGCCGCCGCGCCCAGCCAGTGCTTGACGCCGTGGGTCAGCGCGCCGCGCAGGTCGATCAGCTTGCGGTGGAAGAAATGGCTGGTCTCGGGCATGCGCACCAGCTCATGCGGGAAATCCAGCGTGTCCAGCCACTGGTAGACAGCCTGCGGGTCGACGATCTCGTCCTGCTCGCCCTGGATCACCAGCCAGCGGGCCGGCGGTGCGATGCCATCGAAGTCCCAGCGGCCGGCCGGCGGCGCGATCGAGATCAGCGCTTCCGGCTGCAGCTCGCCCGCAGCCTTCAGCGAAACGAACGAGCCGAAGCTGAAACCGGCCAGCCACAGGCGGTCGTCGGGGCGCTGGCTCTGCACCCAGGCAGCCACGGCCTTCAAGTCATCCTGCTCGCCCACGCCGTGGTCGAACTCACCGGCCGACGCGCCAACGCTGCGGAAGTTGAAGCGCACCGTGGCGATACCCAGCTCGCGCAGGGTGGTGGCGGTCATGGTGACCACCTTGTTGTGCAGGGTGCCGCCCTCGGTGGACAGCGGATGGCAGACGATGGCCACGATCGGCTGCACCGGCACATCGGCCTTGGGCAGGTCGACGACCACTTCCAGCGGGCCGGCCGGGCCGTCCAGTTCGAGGCAGGCGGTTTCGCCGGGGGCGACGGGGAACGAAGGCTTGTGCATGGCACCATGATACCGTCCCCTGCCCCTGCCCTGTGCCCGCCCCATGCTCTACCTGTCTTTGGCCGTGATCTGCAGTGTGCTGGTTTCGGTGTTGCTGAAGGTGGCCGGACGCCGCCAGCTGGATGTCGCGCAGATGGTCACCTGGAACTATCTGGTGGCCGCGACAATGACGGCGGTGGTGCTGCAGCCGCCGCTGGATGCACTGCGCGCACCGCATGCGCCGTGGCTGTCCTTGCTGGCACTGGCGGTGGTGCTGCCCTCGATCTTCCTGGTGCTGGGCCGCGCGGTCGCGGTGGCCGGCATCGTCCGCAGCGATGTGGCGCAGCGCTTGTCGCTGCTGCTGTCACTGGCGGCGGCCTTCCTGTTCTTCGGCCAGACCGCAACGCCGTGGAAGCTGGCCGGACTCGGCCTGGGCCTGCTGGCGATGGTGGCGATCAGCCTGCGCCCGCGCGGACCGGCGGTGGCGTCCTCACCCGGTGGCTGGGGCTGGCTGCTGGGCGTATGGGGCGGCTTCGCGGTGGTGGACGTGCTGCTCAAGCAGGTGGCGCTGTCCGGCACGCCGTCGATGGCGGCGGTACTGGCCAGTTTCAGCGTGGCCTTCGGGCTGATGCTGGCGCTGCAGCTGTGGCGGCATTTCAGTGACCGCAGCCGGTTGGCCTGGCGCAACCTCGGCGCCGGCGCGCTGCTGGGCCTGCTCAATGGCGGCAACATTCTTTTCTATGTGCATGCGCACCAGGCAATGCCGCAGAGCCCGGCCACCGTGTTCGCCGGCATGAACATCGGCGTGGTGGTGGTGGGTGCGCTGGTGGGCGTGTTCGCCTTCGGCGAGGCGACCACGAAGTGGAACCGCGCCGGCCTGGCGCTGGCGGTGCTGGCGATCGGGTTGATCGCCCGGGGGTGAGCGTTGGTTGCGGCGGGCCATTTCCGCGCCCGCGGTGGGATGTCACTTTTCTTTTCGCGCGAAAAGAAAAGTAACCAAAAGAAACGCGCCGCCAGCCGCGAGCCGGTGCTGTGCACCGGTACCCTGCGCTTCTCGATGAACCAGGGGACGGCGCCGAACTCGCTGCGCTCAAACATCGGCGCCTCTTCGCCCCTGATTCACCTGCGATGCTCGGCTCGCTTGAAGACGGACTGGAAGATCAAAAGCAACGGCAGGATCCGTGCCGATCAAGGTCCCTCCCAGAGCAGATCCCCGCCGAACCTTATCTGTCGAAACCCAACAACAGCGGGTCGTGGTCGGAGCTGCGCCACGGGCCCTGCACGTTGCGGCCCTGGTAGCCACTGGCGTCCTGTTCGTCGGCATTGCTGTGCCACTCGGCGGCACCGCGCAGGCGCTTGGCCATGCCCGGGCTCAGCAGCGCGTGGTCGAGGCGGCCGGTATAGCCGTTGTAGACGTAGCTGTAGGGATGCTCGATCTTGGCGACCTTGAACGCGTCCTGCCAGCCCAGGTCATGCAGGGTGCGGATCGGGTCTTCCATCGCGTAGGCATTGAAATCGCCGAGCAGCACCGCGTCCTTTGCACCGGTACCGGTCGGGTCGGTCTGCAGCCAGGCGTGCAGCTGCTGCGCCGAGGTCACGCGGGTGGCGTTCCAGCAGCCCTGGTTGTCGTTGTGGTCGGCGTCGGCACCGGCGGCGTCGCGGCAGCCCTTCGACTTGAAGTGGTTGGCCACCACCACGAACGGCGCGCCCTGCTTGCCCTGGAAGGCCTGCGCCAGCGGCACGCGGCTGTGCTCGACGAACGGGCCACCGGTCAGCGTGGCCGGCTTGCCCACCGGCTGCAGGCGCGCGCTGCGGTAGATGATGCCGACCCGGATCGGGTTGTCACCGGGGCCGTTGCCCGCGTCGACAAAGCGCCAGTCGCCCTGCGCGCCACGGTCGCGGTTGAGCGCATCGACCAGTTCGGCGATGGCCGACTGCGGGCCGTAGCCGTCGTTCTCCAGTTCCATCAGCGCGGCGACATCGGCGCCCAGCGCGTTGACCGTGGTGACCAGCTTGGCCACCTGCGCCTTGTGTTCCTCCAGCGTGCGTGCGCCGCGCAGGGTCGGGAAGCCACCGCCCTGGCCGTCGCCGTTGAAGAAGTTCTCCAGGTTGAAGGCCGCCACATGCAGGCTGCCCGGCACGGTCGGCACCGCCGGGCGCTTCAGCTCCGGCAGCTTCAGCGCGCCTTCGACCTGCAGGCGCGGATGGCCCTGCGCGTCCATGCGCACGATGCCCTGCACATCGCGCAGCTGCATGCCGGTGCGCAGCACCGGGTTGCCCGGCAGGTAAGCCACGCTGGCCGGGTCGCGGGCATCGCCGCCATCTTCCAGCACCAGGCGGCGGCGCTGGTTGTCGGCCATCACCTGCTCATAGCCGGCAGTGCCCGGCGTGGCCACTTCGGTCGGCTGCCAGAGGCGGCCATCGAAGGCCACGGTGAGCTGGCCGAAGCGCTCCAGGCCGTCGGTACCGGCCAGGGTCAGCGGTGCGGCGATGCGCACGCGCTGGCCATCCAGTGCACGCCAGTCGGCCGGCGCGGCGGTCAGCACCACGGTGGCGCTGCTGCGCGCAGCGGAGGGCGACGCGGCCGGTGCGGCCTGCGGCTGGGCCTGGGCAAAGGCACCGGCCGGCAGCAGCAGGGACAGGGCAAGGGCGAGGGAACGGCGGCGCATCGACGGGCGACTCCATGGAAGAGGCGCACAGACTAACCTTGAAATGCGAAACCCCAGCGACGCGCGCGGTTTTGGCCTTGGCCCGCAAAGCCGCCGGCGGCGGATGGAGAACGACCGCGGCGATTGGGGCGACCGGCGGGTAGAGTCGACTGTTAATCGACTATCGCGCGCAGCGCGGGCTTTTTCGGTGGCGTTGGGAAGAGCAGTCGACCAACAGTCGACTCTACCCCCTTCCCGCGGTTCCGCCATCCCGTTCGGCCGTTCCATGTTCCGCGGTTCCGCCATCCCGTTCGGCCGTTCCATGCTCCGCGGTTCCGCCATCCCGTTTGGCCGTTCCATGTTCCAACGTTTCCGCCGTTTCGCGGTTTGGCCGTTCCGGCGCCTACTTCAGGTTGCCCAGCATCCAGTCCACGGTGGCGTGGATCTGTTCCTCGGTCAGCGCCGGGTTGCCACCCTTGGGCGGCATGATGCCGCCATCCGGGCCGGTGTAGCCCTCGATGGCGTGCTTGTAGAGGGTGTCCTTGCCCTGCGCGATGCGCTTGTCCCAGTGCGAATGGTCCAGCGTCGGCGCCATGCCCACGCCGGTGGTGTGGCAAGCGGTGCACAGGTTGTCGAAGATGACCTTGCCGTCCTTGGTGCCGCCGTAGGCCACCTGCGAGGCGGCCTTGGCCAGCGCGGCGGCCTTGGCCGCAGCCTGCGCGGCGGCGCCGGTGCTGCCGGCATAGACCGCGCCGGTGGGCGAGATGCGCTGTTCGGTGCGCTTGGCCGCAGTCGGCGACACCTCGGGCGGAATCCGGGTGTGGATGTAGGCGGCTAGGAGGATGAGGCCGAGGGTGATGGTCGCCAGCAGCGCGATCACCATGGAGAAGCGTTTCAGGAACTCCAGATCGTAATTCCGCACTCTTCGTTACCCCTGGCTGATAGTCGTTGGACCACGGCTGAGCGACTGCGTGATGGACCGAGTATAGAACGCGCTTTGCGTGCGACAACAGGCGTCACCGCTGGTGCGGCGCAACATGCCGGGGGCTGGGGTCAGATCCCTTTTGCGGCGCAGAAGGGATCTGACCCCAGCAACAGAAGCCGGCCAGCGGCCGGCTCTACCACGTTACCGGGCGCCGATCGCGCGCAGGCAGAAGCTGCAGATCGCATCCACCAGCGCGTCTTCGTCGCGGTGCGCTTCGCGGCTGGGTGCGGTCGGGCCGACCATCGCCTCGGTGAAGGCGCCGACCAGGCAGGCGGCGGCCACATGCGCGTCCTGCGCCGGCAGCTCACCGGCGGCCACGCCCTCCTCCACCAGCCGCAGGAACACGTCGCCGAAGGCGCGACGACCACGCATGCGCTCAGCCTCCACGTCCGGATCGACCGGTTCGACGATGAAGGCATGCGCCAACCCCGGCCCGGCCAGGGCGCGGCGAACGAAGGCGGTGATCGCCAACCGCAGGCGCTCGCTGGCCACCTCCGGACCACTGGCGATGCGCTCCATGATCGCGACCTCGTGGGCCACCGCGGCGTTGAGCACCTCCACGAACAGCTCGGCCTTGGACGGGAAATGGCGATAGATCAGGCCGGTGGATACCCCCGCCTGGGTTGCCACGGCGGTCACCGGGGCGTTGCGCCAGCCGCCGGTGGCGACCAGCTCACGGGTGGCCAGCAGGATCCGTTCACGGGCCCCGGCCAGGCGTTCTTCCATCAGTGCAGAGCGTTTGTAGGCCATGTTTTGATTCTGGTTTCAATTTTTGAATTTGTATTCACTTCTTATCCGAACCCCGCTACGCTGGGTCCAATCGCCCGTGCGGGCAGCGGTCCTGCAGACCGCCGCCCGCTCCCCCGCCGGGTGCGTCCATTTCCTGCCATCCCGTCGTGGAGCCACCACAATGCACGTGCCATCCCTGAACTTCGACCTTGGCGAAGACATCGACCTGCTGCGCCAGAGCGTGGCCCATTTTGCCGCCGCCGAGGTCGCACCGCTGGCCGCCGAGGCCGATGCCAGCAACCAGTTCCCGCTGGCCCTGTGGCCGAAGCTGGGCGAACAGGGCCTGCTCGGCCTCACCGTGGAAGAAGCATACGGCGGCACCGGCATGGGCTACCTGGCCCACGTGGTGGCGATGGAAGAAATCTCGCGTGCCTCCGGCGGCATCGGCCTGTCCTATGGCGCGCACTCCAACCTGTGCGTGAACCAGCTGCGCAAGAACGGCAACGAAGAACAGAAGCAACGCTTCCTGCCCGGCCTGTGCGACGGCAGCCTGGTCGGCGCGCTGGCGATGAGCGAGCCTGGTGCCGGTTCGGACGTGGTGTCGATGAAGCTGCGCGCCGACAAGCGCGGCGACCGCTACGTGCTCAACGGCAACAAGATGTGGATCACCAACGGCCCGGATGCCGACGTGCTGGTGGTCTATGCCAAGACCGACATGGACGCCGGCGCCAAGGGCATCACCGCGTTCCTGGTCGAGAAGGGCATGAAGGGCTTTTCCACCGCGCAGAAGCTGGACAAGCTGGGCATGCGCTCCTCGCCCACCTGCGAGCTGGTGTTCCAGGACTGCGAAGTGCCGGAAGAAAACGTGCTGGGCCAGGTTGGCGGTGGCGTGCGCGTGCTGATGTCCGGCCTGGACTACGAGCGCGTGGTGCTGTCCGGCGGCCCGCTGGGGCTGATGGCCGCAGCGATGGACGTGGTGATGCCGTACGTGCACGAGCGCCACCAGTTCGGTGAGGCGATCGGCAGCTTCCAGCTGATCCAGGCCAAGATCGCCGACATGTACGTCGGCCTGGGCGCCTGCCGCGCCTACGTCTATGCCGTGGCGCGCGCCTGCGACCAGGGCCGCACCACCCGCCAGGACGCCGCCGGTGCCATCCTGTACGCCGCCGAGAAGGCGACCTGGCTGACCGGCCAGGCGATCCAGATCCTGGGCGGCAACGGCTACATCAACGAATACCCGACCGGCCGCTTGTGGCGCGACGCCAAGCTGTATGAAATCGGCGCCGGCACCTCGGAGATCCGCCGCATGCTGATCGGCCGCGAACTGTTCCAGCGCACCCTGTAAGGCCACCGCGATGACCGTCCTGAACAGCCAGCTGCAACCGGGCAGCGATACCTTTGAAGCCAACCGCGCGGCCATGCAGGCCGTGGTTGACGATCTGCACGCCACCCTGGCGCGCACCGCGCTGGGTGGCAGCGAGGCCGCGCGCGCCAAGCACACCGCACGCGGCAAGCTGCTGGTGCGTGACCGCATCGACGCCCTGCTCGACCCCGGTAGCGCCTTCCTCGAAATCGCGCCGCTGGCCGCGCATGGCATGTACGAAGACGCCGTGCCGGCCGCCGGCGTGGTGGCCGGCATCGGCCGGGTGAGCGGCGTGGAGTGCGTGATCGTGGCCAACGATGCCACGGTCAAGGGCGGCACCTACTATCCCATGACGGTGAAGAAGCACCTGCGCGCGCAGGAGATTGCCGAACAGAACCACCTGCCGTGCATCTACCTGGTCGATTCCGGCGGCGCGTTCCTGCCGCTGCAGGACGAAGTCTTCCCCGACCGCGACCATTTCGGCCGCATCTTCTACAACCAGGCCAACCTGTCGGCGCAGGGCATTCCGCAGATCGCCTGCGTGATGGGCAGCTGCACCGCCGGTGGCGCCTACGTGCCGGCGATGAGCGACGAGACGGTGATCGTGCGCGAGCAGGGCACGATCTTCCTCGGCGGCCCGCCGCTGGTGAAGGCGGCCACCGGTGAAGTAGTGACCGCCGAGGAACTGGGCGGCGCCGACGTGCACACCCGCATATCCGGCGTGGCCGACCACATGGCTGACAACGATCTGCAGGCACTGGCACGGGTGCGTGCGATCATCGCGCAGCTGAACTGGCGCAAGCCGGAACCGGCGATGGCGGTGCAGGCCAGCGAAGAACCGCTGCTGCCGGCACACGAACTGTACGGCGTGATCCCGGCCGATACGCGCAAGCCCTACGACGTGCGCGAAGTGATCGCGCGCCTGGTCGATGGCTCGCGCTTCGACGAATTCAAGCCGCGCTATGGCGCAACGCTGGTCACCGGTTTCGCCCATCTGAATGGCTACCCGATCGGCATCATCGCCAACAACGGCATCCTGTTCTCCGAGTCGGCGCTGAAGGGCGCGCACTTCATCGAGCTGTGCACCCAGCGCAACATTCCGCTGGTGTTCCTGCAGAACATCACCGGCTTCATGGTCGGCCGCAAGTACGAACAGGGCGGCATCGCCAAGGACGGCGCCAAGCTGGTGATGGCGGTGGCCTGCGCCAAGGTTCCCAAGTTCACCGTGGTGATCGGCGGTTCGTTCGGCGCCGGCAACTACGGCATGTGCGGCCGCGCGTACTCGCCGAACTTCCTGTGGATGTGGCCGAACGCACGCATCGGCGTGATGGGCGGCGAGCAGGCCGCCAGCGTGCTGGCCACGGTCAAGCGCGATGGCATCGAAGCCAAGGGCGGCCAGTGGCCGGCTGCGGAGGAAGACGCGTTCAAGGCGCCGATCCGCGACCAGTTCGAGCAGCAGGGCCACCCGTACTACGCCAGCGCGCGCCTGTGGGACGACGGCGTGATCGATCCGGCCGACACCCGCCGGATGCTGGCCCTGGCGCTGTCGGCCAGCCTCAACGCCGCCCCGCAGCAGACGCGCTTCGGCGTGTTCCGCATGTAATCCATGCCATGACCGAGCACGCTCCCATGAAGCCCGTTGCCATGTTCACCAAAGTCCTGATCGCCAACCGTGGCGAAATCGCCTGTCGCGTCATCGCCACCTGCCGCCGCCTCGGCATCGCCACCGTGGCGGTGTATTCCGATGCCGACCGCAACGCGCGTCACGTGCGCCTGGCCGACGAAGCCATCCGCATTGGTCCGGCCGCCGCGCGTGAGAGCTACCTGCGCGGCGATGCGCTGCTCGACGCGGCACGCGCGACCGGCGCGCAGGCCATCCACCCCGGCTACGGCTTCCTGTCCGAGAATGCCGACTTCGCCGATGCCTGCGCCGCCGCCGGCATCACCTTCATCGGGCCGCCGGCCAGCGCGATCCGCGCGATGGGCGACAAGAGCGCGGCCAAGGCGCTGATGGCCAAGGCCGGCGTACCGCTGACCCCGGGCTACCACGGCGACCAGCAGGCACCGGACTTCCTGCGCACGCAGGCCGACGCCATCGGCTACCCGGTACTGATCAAGGCCAGCGCCGGTGGCGGTGGCAAGGGCATGCGCAAGGTCGAGCGCAGCGAGGACTTCGTCGATGCGCTGGCCAGCTGCCAGCGCGAGGCGGCCTCGGCGTTCGGCAACGACCACGTTCTGGTCGAGAAGTATGTCGAGCGCCCGCGCCATATCGAGATCCAGGTATTCGGCGACAGCCACGGTGACGCGGTGTACCTGTTCGAGCGCGACTGCTCGGTGCAGCGCCGCCACCAGAAGGTGCTGGAAGAAGCGCCGGCCCCGGGCATGAGCGCGGAACGTCGTGCTGCGATGGGCAAGGCGGCGGTCGATGCCGCGCGCGCGGTGGGGTATGAAGGTGCGGGCACGGTGGAGTTCATCGCCGGCCCGGACGGCGATTTCTACTTCATGGAAATGAACACCCGCCTGCAGGTCGAGCACCCGGTCACCGAGTACATCACCGGTACCGACCTGGTGGAATGGCAGCTGCGCGTGGCCTCGGGCCAGCCGCTGCCGCTGCGCCAGGAGCAGCTGGCCATCCACGGCCACGCGATCGAAGCGCGCCTGTATGCCGAAGATGCCGACCGTGGCTTCCTGCCCTCCACCGGCACCCTGCGCCGCCTGCGCCTGCCAATCCCGTCGGCCCATGTGCGCGTGGATACCGGCGTGGAGGAAGGCGACAGCATCACCCCGTACTACGACCCGATGATCGCCAAGCTGATCGTCTGGGACGTGGACCGCGACGCCGCGCTGCGCCGCATGAGCCAGGCGCTGGCCGGCTGCCAGGTGGTGGGCGTGACCACCAATGCCGGCTTCCTGCGCCGGCTGGTGAACACCGATTCGTTCGCGCACGCCAAGCTGGATACCGCGCTGATCGAACGCGAACAGGCGGCATTGAGTGCAGTGGGCGACACGGATGATGCCCTGTGGCAGCTGGCCGCCGTGGCCGCGGTTGCTGGCACTGCCGGTGCCAGCACCGACGCGCGCGACCCGCATTCGCCATGGCAGGCCCAGGATGGCTGGCGCCTCGGCGCATCGGCACCGCGCGTGCTGCCGCTGCAGCAGGGCGAACGCAAGCACACGCTCAAAGTGTGGGCACAGGCCGATGGCTGGCGCGTGCAGCGCGATGACGCCGCGCCGGTTCAGGTGATCGGCACAGCCGATGCGCAGCATCTTACCGTGCAGCTGGGCGAACGCCGCTGGTCGCTGCAGCTGCTGCGCGACGGTGACCAGCTGTACCTGTTCGGCGCCGACGGCCAGCACCGCTTCACCCTGCACGATCCGGTGGGCGAATCGGACCACGCCGTGGCGGATGCCGGCAGTCTGCTGGCGCCGATGCCGGGCAAGATCGTCGCGACACTGGTCGCGGCCGGCACCGAGGTCAAGCGCGGCACGCCGCTGGTGGTGCTGGAAGCGATGAAGATGGAGCACACCCTGCAGGCACCGGCGGATGGGACGGTGAAGGGCTATCGCGCCAAGGCCGGCGACCAGGTGGGTGATGGCGCGGTACTGGTGGACTTCGAAGCGGCGTGATGCAGCAGAGGCCGCGCGGGGTCAGCCCGCGCGGTCTTCAAGGTTCCAGATCGTGCCTGCAGGGTCCAGCTCGGTCGTGGTCATGGTCGCGGCGCGCCAGCCGAAGCCGCACACAGCGAGCACGCCATCGGTGACGGGATCCAAGGAAAGGGCACGCTCGATTGCTTTCTCGTTGATTGCCGCAGTGATGAACGCACCCAGGCCATCGTCGGTCGCGGCCAGATACAGTGTCTGGGACAGATGGCCCGCCTCAAGGGCGATGACGCGGTAGCTTTTCGCGTGCTGGCGATACTTCCAGAATGTACGGTCGAAGCGCGGCGCCAGGATCACCAGCACGTGCGCATCGGCAAACCAGTGCTGCTGGCCCACAACATCCATCACGAAGTCACGGTCCACCTCGCTGTCCGAGGCCACCGGCTCCAGCACATGGGTATCGCCGCGATAGTGGTACAGGCCCGCCGGCAGCCCTTCGACGTGCTGCACCACCAGATAGGCCTCGATGGGATGCAGCCCGCCACCGGAGGGCACGTTCTTCTTCATGAACACCAGGTCCTCGCCGACACGGTGTTCTCCGGTACTGCCGAAGGTCCGCTGCAACATCCGCGCCAGCATCGGCAGCGGCAGCGGTCGCTGCCAGTCGAAGTTGCGACAGGTTGCGCGACGGGCCAGCAGCGTGTCGAAGGCTGCCGGCTCGGCCCTGGGCAGCGCAATGGCGCCTTCGCTGCAACGTGACACCGTGGTCGCAGGCGGCGCTCCCAGTGTTTCACGCATCTGCACGGCCGTCTCGGTCCTGGACGCGCGCATGTTGCCGACGGCATCCACCCCATCCCAGCGCGAGAATGCGTGCAGCACGGCAGCAAGCGGGTGCCAGTAGGTCGAGCGCAATGCCTCGTCGGCAATCGACGCTGCATCCGTCGCGCTGCCCTGGACAAACACCAGCCCTGCCTGCTGCAGGGGCGACACCATGCCCGCCTCCTCGCTGTCCACCGCGACCTCCTGCCATGCGCTGGGGCTGAGCCGACCCAGCCAGGCCTGCTGCCTGGCATCCAGTTCGACCGGTTCGGGCAAGTGCGGCGCGAGCGCAAGCCAGGCCTGCCTGCGACGAAGCCCATCACCGCCCTGCATCAGGCCCTGCAGGTCGAACGTTGCCGTTTCCCGCAGCTCCATCATCAGTACCGAACAGCGCCTGACCTGCATGTTCTTTCCTTTGGATATTCCTGCCACGTTATCGAGCGATACCGCGATTCCTTGATGGCAGCGCGGCGGTCACTCAAGAAGCGCTCCCCTGCGCCGACATCAAGGTTCCATATCGACGTTTCCGGACCCCACCATGCCCACCCTGCAGCTGGAACCTGCCGTCGCGCAGAATCTTGTGAACCTGCTCGCCACCGATGACGCATTCCGCGGCCGTTTCACCCAGTCGCCGGAGGCGGCGTTGCTGGAAGCCGGCCACGTTCCTGCAGATCCGGCCGAGCTGAGCCAGTTCGTCGCCATGTGCTGTGCCTCCATCGAGCTGGCGGACAAAGCCGTCATCGAGCAGGCACACGCGCAGATCGTCGCGATGCTGTCCAGTGGAACGGCCTACACCGTGCCAATGCTCGAGAACGGCAACACAGGTAATTCCCCGCGTACGCTCCGCTGAGAACCGCTCACCCTTCGGGCCTGGTCTCCGCTGCGGGCAAAGGCCGGGCAGCCTCGCGCACATCCAGCACGTTCATCGCCTGCAGGCAGTAACTGCATTCGATCTCTGCGTACGCAAGGCCGGGGTTGGAGGCCAGCCAACGCTTCTGGTCGAGCATCTGGGCATCCAAGCCCGCATCGCGGGCCGCCTTCATCGCCGCGACCCGCGATTGCACCCGCGAGCGAGCACCCAGATAGGGTTCGAGCAGCTGGAGTGCCTGCAGCGGTTTACCTGATGCGCGCAGCCTCTCCGCGCCCAGCACAGCATCGAATTCGCGGATGACGGCGCTTTCCGGCTTTCTCTGCAACGAAGCCCAGCGACGCTCGACCTGCCTGGCGTAGCGGGCGTCCCCCATGCGCAACCCTACAAGTGCCGCGGCCTGGGCGGTGACGATACGATCAACGGCATCGACCACGGGAACTGATTCGATGCCTTCGAATGTCCGGTGGATCGCCTCATCCAGCAGCGGTCCGACGCTTGAATGCTGGCCCGCCTGCAATCGCGCGACGGCCAGGGGAACATAGAAGTTGAAGCGGTCAACACCGGGCATGGCGTAGCTCCGCTGCATGCCGCGCTCGGCATTCCACAGCGCGGCCTGGATGTCACCCTTGTCCAGCTGGACGGAAATGCGGATGTTGTCGGCGTGATAGTCGCTGGCGTCGATCTTCTGCAACAAGCCCAGGGACCGTGCCAGGTCGCCTCGCGCCGCTGCAACGGTCGCCTGTCGCATCAGTGCTCCCTGCCAGCCGCTGGCCGCTGCAACGGAAAGCGCGCGGTCTGCTTCATCGAACCGCCCCATTGCCAGCAGGATGCGGCCGTACTGATCCTGGCCAACGCCCAATAGATCGACCTGGCTCATCGCAACGCGTTGCGCCAGCGGCAGTGCTTCGCTGAAACGGTTCTCGCAATAGAGGCTGATCGCAGCATTGTTCGCAGCCGGCAGATAGTCTGGATACAACTCGGCCATCTGCATCCATCCATCGGTTGCGCGGTCCGGGTCGCCCAGATGAAGGGTCCAGTTGCGCACGTAGAGCGCTTCACGTGTGGTCAGATGCCGGGACCATCGCTGTGCCTTCTTCAACACGCTGGCGGCACGGGAGAAATCCGCATCCGCGAAATGGCTGCGAGTCTGTCCCAGCCATGCCAGTGCGAATTCTGGATCGATTTCCGTGGCCTGCTGGTAAAACGCCAATGCTCCCTTGTAGTCACCGCGCACGTAGCGCTTCTGGCCCAAGGCAAACGCACGCAACGCATCCATGCTGCCCGTGGTCACCTCCGGCAGGGATTGGCTGTCGCGCTGGATCAATGCGGGCTCTTCGCCCAGGCGATCGCGCAGCTGGCGCGAAACATCGTCCACCGCCGCCAGTACCGCACCCGCCTTCGCATCGGCGGATACCACGGCCAGGGTGCGCAGCGTCGACGGCTCGACCACCTCCACGCTGAAGCGGGTTCGGCCGCCGACATCGGTCGCCGATGGCACGAACACCAGGCGGGCGCCCGTGCGCACCGCCACAGCGGCGGCATCGCCACGTTCGCGGACGCCGCGATCCGGCGGTTTCCGCATCATCTCAAGGGTGCGGCCGACGCGGTCGTCACTGACGACGTTGACGTAGCGGGACTGCTCGAGACTGATCCGGAACGCCTGGTCCAGGGCGTCATCGAGCAGTCGATTGCCGGTGAGGTTATGCAGCCCGCCGAGCACCACCCAGTCGCGTTCGGCGAACGCGATGGCCGGCTGTGGCCGGGTCAGCAACCAGACGCCAAGCACCGCGGCCAGCAGTACGGCGGCCTGCGCCGCCATCGCCAGCGGACGGCGCCACAACGGAAGATCACGCCGGGCCTTGGCCGTGTGCCGCAGCCGCCCCGGCGTGGGCATGCCCGCCGCCTGCACGCCGTAGACTTCGGCTGGCTGGCTCACGCCCTTGAAGCGCCATCGCCCGAACGATCGCCATTGCAGGCCTTCAGCCATCGCGCCCAGCGACCCACTGGAGCGACGCACGATGGATTCGGCCACCGCCGAAAGCAGGATCTGGCCCGGACGTGCCAACTGCATCAGGCGCGCCGCCGTCGGCTTGGCCAGGCCTTCGACTTCAATCGCCTTGGCGCCAGCCCGCACTGCCTCGGCGCTGTTCTCCCAGGTCAGCACATCGCCCACATGCAGACCGGCCCGCGCCTGCAGATGGATCTCGTGTCTCTGCCCCAGCGGCTGCAGCCCACGCTGGTAATCCAATGCGAAGCCAAGCGCGTCGATCGGGCGCTCGAACAGCATGAACAGCCCGTCGGAGCGATCGATCAGCTGGCCGTTCCAGCGCTGCTGCAGCGCCAGCACCAGCCGGTCGTGTTCCTGGAACAGTTCGGCGGCAGCGACATCGCCGATGCGTTCGACCAGCAGCAGCGAGTCACACAGGTCGGTGAACAGCAGGGCGCGCAGTTGCTGGTTGTGCGGCGCCGACGTTCCGTTGTCGCCATTCATCGCCTCTGTCTCCCGATCTAGGGTGAGTCCACTGCGTCTGCCCAACGCAGGCAGTTGCCACCATCACGCTTGGCCTGGTACAGCGCACGATCCGCGCTGGCGTACCACTCGCTCCAGCCCGCATCCGGGTCCAGCAGGCTGGCACCGATGCTGACCAGGCTGACGTGCGGCGTGCCGTGGCTGCGCTCGAGCAGGCCGTGTACCGCGCTGAGGATGAACTCTGCCGCGTGCTGCACGATCTCGTGGTTGCCACGACGCAGGATCAGGCAGAACTCGTCACCGCCGAGCCGGCAGGCCAGGTCCTGCTCACCGGCCATCGAGCGCAGGATGTTGCCCATGCTCTGCAGCACGCGATCGCCGGCCTGGTGGCCATGGCGGTCATTGATCTGCTTGAAGCGGTCGCAGTCGATGAGCAGCAGCGCCTGCGGCAGCCCACTGCCATCGGCGCGGCATTCCTGCAGGTACAGGGTGAGGCCACGGCGGTTGTGCAGCCCGGTCAGTTCATCGGTACGCACCAGTTCACGGGTGTGGGTCAGCTGGTGGGTAGTGATGTACAGATTGTCCAGCGCGGTTTCCAGATCATGGTTGCGCCGGCGCAGCTGGCTGATCAGCGCCTGTTCGTTGGTCAGCACGCGCATGATCGTGCGGCGCAGGAAGTAGGCGACCAGGCCCGGATCGGATTCCACCAGACGATGGAAGTCGGCGGGCCCCAGCTCAAGCACCTCGCAGTCCACCAGGGCGCGCGCACTGGCGCTGCGCGGGTGATCACCCACCAGCAGGCCCAGCTCACCGAAGAACTCCTGCTGCCCGAGGGTCTTGATCACCAGGTCCTCGCCGAAATCCAGTTCGATCTGGCCTTCCAGGATCACGTACATGCGCTCGCCACGGTGGCCACGCTGGAACAGCCACTGCCCGGCATGAAGCTTGCGTGGACGGGCAAATCTGGCGAACAATGCGACCTCGGCATCGGACAGCAGCGCATGCACGATCTCGGCCATCGCCACCCGGGCGATACCTGACGTCACATCACTGTTCTCGGCCGCACCCCTGCCGGTCATTCCCTGCACCCGCCGCCAGCGTCCCCTGGTGAGCCGCGGAGCATAGCACCGCTTTAAAATGTGCGCCCTATCTCATTTTGAGCCTTGTAGTCCGCTTTCCCGATGTGAAGGCGCACGGTGGCCGTTCTGCCCGCCACGGTCCAGGGAAAAGTCGTTCCGGATCAATCTGATGGCCACCTTCACAGGGTTTCGGCCAAGTTGCCGGACTGTGGGGTGCGCTGGATTGACGCTGCATGCGTTCATCGCGTTTCCATCGATACAACAACGCCGGCAAGTCCCCCGACCGGCCGGCGTTGCCTGGCCCTTCCCTGGCCACCCTGATCGGATTCGCGACCCCGGTAGAGCCGGCCGCTGGCCGGCTTCTCCGTAGTGCCCGAAGGCGCACGTGGGTGCCGGCCAGCGGCCGGCACTACCGCATCACGCGGCGCGTTCGCTGCGCCCGCCGTGGAACTGCTCTTCTTCGGTCGAGCCGGTCAACGCGGTGGTCGAGGACTGGCCCTGCTGGATCGCCTGAGTCACGGCATCGAAGTAGCCGGTGCCAACCTCGCGCTGGTGCTTGACCGCGGTGAAACCACGCTCGGCGGCTTCGAACTCGGCTTCCTGCAGTTCCACGAACGCGCTCATCTGGCGGCGTGCGTAGCCGTGGGCCAGATTGAACATGCCGTAGTTCAGCGCGTGGAAGCCGGCCAGGGTGATGAACTGGAACTTGTAGCCATAGCTGCCCAGCTCACGCTGGAACTTGGCGATGGTGGCGTCGTCCAGGTTCTTCTTCCAGTTGAAGCTGGGCGAGCAGTTGTAGGCCAGCAGCTTGCCCGGGAACTTCGCATGGATCGCCTCGGCGAACCTGCGTGCGAATTCCAGGTCCGGCTTGCCGGTCTCGCACCACACCAGGTCGGCGTAGGGCGCGTAGGCCAGGCCACGGCTGATCGCCTGGTCCAGGCCATTGCGGGTCTTGTAGAAGCCCTCGACGGTGCGCTCGCCGGTGGTGAACGGGCGGTCGTTGCCGTCGATGTCACTGGTCAGCAGATCCGCGGCCTCGGCATCGGTGCGCGCGACCAGCAGGGTCGGCACGCCCAGCACGTCGGCGGCCAGGCGTGCGGCGTTGAGCTTCTCGATGGCCTCGCGGGTCGGCACCAGCACCTTGCCGCCCATGTGGCCGCACTTCTTCACCGACGCCAGCTGGTCTTCGAAATGCACGCCGGCGGCGCCGGCCTCGATCATCGCCTTCATCAGTTCGAAGGCGTTGAGTACGCCGCCGAAACCGGCTTCTGCGTCGGCCACGATGGGCTGCAGGAAGTCGATGTCATCCTTGCCTTCGGCGTGGTGCAGCTGATCGGCACGCAGCAGCGTGTTGTTGATGCGCTTGACCACTGCCGGCACCGAATCGGCCGGGTACAGCGACTGGTCCGGATACATCTGCCCGGCCAGGTTGGCGTCGGCCGCCACCTGCCAACCGGACAGGTAGATCGCCTTCAGGCCGGCCTTGACCTGCTGCATGGCCTGGTTGCCGGTCAGTGCACCCAGCGCGTTGACGAACTCGCGCTCATGCAGCGAGGCCCACAGCTTCTCCGCACCCAGGCGGGCCAGTGAATGCTCGATGTGGACGGTGCCGCGCAGGCGCACCACGTCGGCGGCGCTGTAGTTGCGCTGGATGCCTTCCCAACGCGGGTTGGTATCCCAGTCGTGCTGGATCTGTTCGGCAGTGGGCAGCTTGCTCATGTCTTTCTCCAGTTCGGTTCGTGCGTGCAGCGGGGAGGGAAACGGCGGGTTTGCGGGCAGTCGGTCAGTCGATGCGCGCGTAGGCCGGCAGGGTCAGGAAATCGGTCAGTTCTTCGCTGCGGCTCAGTTCGCCGAGCAGGGTGATGGCCTCGCCGATGCGTGCACCACCGGGCAGTGCGCTGGTGTCGCCCAGGCGCGCTGGCAGCTGTGCCAGGGTGGAATCCAGCAGCGCCAGATCGATCGCAGTGCCATCGTCCAGCTGCTGGCCCGGCGTATGCAGCCACTGCCACAGCTGGCTGCGGCTGATCTCGGCGGTGGCCGCGTCCTCCATCAGGTGATGGATCGGCACGCAGCCGTTGCCATCCAGCCACGCCGCCAGATAGCGCACGCAGACTTCCACGTTGCCTTCGAAACCGGCGCGGGTGATGGTGCCCGGCGGCCGTGCGATCAGTTCGTCGCGGCCGACGCGCACGTCCTGGCGCAGCACGCTGTGCTGGTTCGCACCGGGCATGTGTTCGTCGAAGATCGCCATCGCCACCGGAATCAGCGCCGGGTGCGCAACCCAGGTGCCGTCATGGCCAGCGGTGACTTCGCGCAGCTTGTCGGCGCGCACCCGGGCCATCGCCTGTTCGTTGGCAGCGGCATCGTTGTTGATCGGAATCTGCGCGGCCATGCCGCCCATCGCATGCGCCCCGCGGCGGTGGCAGGTCTGGATCAGCAGTTCCGAATAGGCCTTCAGGAACGGCTGGGTCATGGTCACCTGGCCGCGTTCGGGCAGCACGCGGTCGGCGTGGCGGCGGAAGGTCTTCAGGTACGAGAAGATGTAGTCCCAGCGCCCGCAGTTCAGGCCGACGATGCGGTCACGCAGCGCGTGCAGGATCTCGTCCATCTCGAACACCGCCGGCAGCGTTTCGATCAGCACGGTCACCTTGATCTGGCCGTGCGGCAGGCCGAGCATGCCTTCGATGTGCGACAGCGCGGTCTCCCACAGCGCAGCCTCTTCCATGCTCTGCAGCTTGGGCAGGTAGAAGTACGGGCCACGGTCCTTGGCCTGCAGGGTGCGGGCGTTGTGGAAGGCGAACACCGCCGCATCGAACAGGCCGCCGGCGATGAACTGACCATCGATGCGCACGTGCTTCTCGTCCAGGTGCCAGCCACGCGGGCGCACGATCAGCACCGCCTGTTCGTCGTACGGGCGCAGGGTGTAGTGCTTGCCATTTGCAGCGGTGAATTCCAGATCACCGCGCACCGCCGCCGCCAGCGACTGCTGGCCGGCCAGCAGGTTGCGCCAGGTCGGCGAGGTCGAATCCTCGAAGTCGGCCATGAACACCTTGGCGCCGGAGTTCAGCGCGTTGATGACCATCTTCGGGTCGGTCGGGCCGGTGATCTCGACGCGGCGGTCCTGCAGCGCGGCCGGCAGCGGCGCAACGCGCCAGTCGCCGCTGCGGATGGCGGTGGTGTCTTCGCGGAAGTCCGGCAGGCCGCCCTGGTCGAAGAACGCCTGGCGCTCGCGACGCGCCTGCAGCCGTGCCTGCCGGCCCGGTTCCACCGCGCGGTGCAGCGACACCAGCAGAGCCAGCAGCGGCGCCGGCAGCAGGGTGTCCTGGCCAGCCACGCGGGTCGCCAGGGCGATACCGGGGGTAGCCTTGGCGGCGGGGGTGGGAACAGCGGAAGCGACGGCGGACATGGGGCGACTCCAGCGGTGGGGGAACGACTCCACGGTGCCGCTGGGCCTGAGTATTTGGCAAAACAGTTTTTGCAATGTTCTACATAAGTTGTGCTAATACTCATGACACGATGAGCACACGCCCGCTTCCAAGTCCGCGTTTTTCCTACAAATCCGACCGGCTGAAGCCGCTGCGCGCTTTCTGCCAGACGGTACGCCTGGGGTCGGTCTCACGGGCTGCTGAGGCGCTTTTCGTCAGCCAGCCGGCCATCAGCCTGCAGCTGCAGGCGCTTGAACGGGAGCTGGGGGTGCCGTTGTTCGAGCGCAGCGGTCGCCGCCTGGTGCCCAGCCGCGAGGGCCAGCTGCTGTACGAGATGGCACAGCCACTGGTGGAGAACCTGGATGGGCTGGAGGCGCGCTTCCGCGACAAGGTGCGTGGCCTGGACGCGGGCGAGTTGAACATCGCCGCCAACAGTTCGACCATCCTGTACCTGCTGCCGAAGATCGTCGAACGCTTCCGCCTGCATCACCCGGACGTGCGCCTGACCCTGCACAACGCGATCAGCGCCGATGGCACCGACCTGCTGCGCGAGGACGCCGCCGACCTGGCGATCGGTTCGATGACCGATGTGCCGGCCGACCTGACCTACGCCCCGGCCTACCGCTTCGAGCAGGTGCTGATCGCACCGCACGACCATCCGCTGGCCAGTGGCGGCGAGCTGGAGCTGGCCGACATCGCGCGCTATCCGCTGGTGCTGCCGCCGAAGCGGCAGATCACCTACCGGCTGGTCGACCAGGTGTTCCAGCGCCACCGCATCGCCTACACCGTGGCGCTGGAAGTGGGTGGCTGGGAGGTCATCAAGCAATACGTAGCGATGGGCATGGGCATTTCCATCGTGCCGGCGCTGTGCCTGAACGAGGCCGACCACGAGCGGCTGGCGGCGCGGTCGATGAAGCGGTGGTTCCCGGAGCGGAGTTACGGGGTGATCGTGCGCCGGGGCAAGGCGTTGTCGGCGCAGGCGCGGGCGTTCATCGAGCTGATCCAGCCGGAGTTGTTCAGCCCACGCGATTACGACCAGAGCGGGCATTCGGAGCGGTGAGGGGTGTTCTGGTTTGCAGGGCTGCCGCCCTGCACCTGCAGAGGCCGAAGCAACGGCAACGTCAACGGCAACAGCGGGCATTCCGTGGGATGGCGGGGTGGGTCCGGTTGTGGGGGACGCCGTAAACCCGTCCATGAAGTGACCCCCGAGGCTTGGTCGCGGCATCCATGCCGCTCACACCCCCGCAACCGGACCCACCCCGCCTTCGACAGTTGGTTGCTGCTGTTGGTGCCAGCTGCTGTTGGTGGGTGCCGACCGTTGGTCGGCACGGGATCGGATCCCATCTCTGATTCATTTCCGGCTGACGATGAATAAACTGGCCGCATGTCCATCGAACTCCGCCACCTGCGTTACTTCCTCGCTGTCGCCGATACGCTGCACTTCGGCCAGGCGGCGGAGCGGCTGGGCATGTCGCAGCCGCCGCTCAGCCAGCAGATCCGCCAGCTGGAGGACCTGATCGGTGCGCGCCTGTTCGTGCGCAGCCATCGTCGTGTGCAGCTGACGCCTGCGGGCGAGCTGCTGCAGGAACGTGCACGCGCCATCGTGCAGCAGGTGGAAGCGGCGGTGGACGAGGTACAGCGCGCGCAGCGCGGTGAGCAGGGTGAACTGCACATCGGCCTGACCCGCGCCACGCCGCTGTCGTCGCAGATTCCGCGTTCGATCCTGCATTACCGCCAGCAGTATCCGCAGGTGCGGCTGCAGCTGAGCGAGATGAACACCCTGCAGCAGATCGACGCGCTGCTCGACGGGTCACTGGACGTGGGCATCATCCGCAAGCGTGCGCTGCCGCCGGAACTGGTGGCGCACAGCCTGTTCGTCGATCCGCTGGCGTTGATCGTGCATGCCGACCATCCTGCCCTGCGCAGACTGTCGAAGCAGGGCACGCTGTCGCTGCGCGACTTCGCGCAGGAGCCATTCGTGGCGTTCCGCCGCAGTGCCGGTGCCGGCATCCACGACCACATGATCGCGTTGTGCGCGGCTGCCGGGTTCACGCCGCGCATCGTGCAGGAAGCCGGTGAGGCATCGACATTGATCAGTCTTGCGGCTGCAGGCCTGGGTGCGGCGATCCTGCCCTCTTCGTGCGATCACATCCGGGTGGAAGGATCGCGCTTCGTGGCGCTGGCCGATGCCGGTGCCCATTCGGAAGTGCAGCTGGCGTGGCATCGCGAACGGGTAACCCCGTTGATCCGCAATTTCGCCACGCTGCTGCGCGGGGCATTCGCCGGTAGAGTCGACTGTTAGTCGACTATCGCGCGCAGCGCGGGGTTTTCGCGATCTGATGGAAGAACAGTCGACTAACAGTCGACTCTACCTCGGCAAACCCGCCACACCGTGGTTGCCGGCCAGCGGCCGGCACTGCCGTGCGTTGGGTCACGCCGTGACCGACTGTGGCGCGCGCTGCTGCAGCGTCCAGACGATGCCACCGCCGATCAGGGTCAGCGCGGCGGCGAACGCACACACGCCAAGCCAGTCCCAGGCTGCATAGGCCAGGCCACCCACACCGCCCAGCACGCTGGACCCCAGGTAGTAGGCGAACAGGTACAGCGCCGAGGCTTCCGCACGCATCGCACCGGCGCGGCTTCCAACCCAGCTGCTGGCCACGGAATGACCACCGAAGAAGCCGAAGGTCACCAGTGCGATACCCAGCGCCATCGTGCTCAGCCACGGCATCGCCAGCAGCGCGATGCCGGCGCCGATCAGCGCGAACGAGATCGACAGGATGCGGCCGCGTCCGTAGCGCGTGGCCTGCTGGCCCATCCACGCCGAACTGAAGGTACCCACCAGATAGACGCTGAAGATCAGCCCGACCACGGTCTGGCTGAGATGGTAGGGCGGCGCCAGCAGGTGATAGCCCAGGTAGTTGTAGAGGGTGACGAACACGCCCATCAGCACGAACGAGGTGGCGAACAGCCACGGCAGGCCCGGGTCGGCGAACAGCATGCGCCAGCGCGACGGCAACTGGCGCAGGCCATCACGGCGGGGCTGGAAGTGACGCGACGGCGGCAGCTGCAGCCACAGCAGCACGGTGCTGGCCACGGCGATGATCGAGACCACGCCGATGCCCCAGCGCCAGCCCCAGTGATCGGCGATGATGCCGGCCAGCAGGCGCCCGCTCATGCCACCGATGGCGTTGCCGCCGATGTACAGGCCCATCGCCAGGCCCAGCGCACGGCTGTCCATTTCCTCGACCAGGTAGGTCATCGCCACCGCCGGTACGCCGCTCAGCGCCAGGCCAAGCAGGGTGCGCAGCACCAGCAGCGTGGTCCAGTCGTCCACCAGCGCGGTGCAAAGCGACAGCATGGCCGACGCCAACAGCGCAACGATCATCAACGGGCGACGGCCGACCGCGTCGGACAGCAGGCCGGCCAGCAGCATCGCCACCGCCAGCGTGCCAGTGGTCAACGACAGCGACATCGCGCTGCCGGCGGCGGACACGCCGAAGTGACGGCTGAACTCGGGCAGCAGCGGCTGCACGGTGTACAGCAGGCCGAAGGTGGAGAAGCCGGCCAGGAACAGCGCCAGCGCGGTGCGGCGGAAGGCCGGGGTGCCCTGCTGGATGCGGGTGTCGGTGCCGGTATCGAGAGTGGAGGGACGGCCTTCAACGGCCGCCGCAGTTTCGCCAGTCATGGAATCGAAGGGCCGGTGGGGACGGCCGGGCGTGGGAGGGAACGGGCCTCAGACTAGGCCCGTCCATCCAGTCGATCCATAACCTGATAAGTCAGGATTGATACTCAAGAAGTATCAATTAAGCTTACAGGCGCTGCCACTCGAAACCGTCGCCGCGGCGGTAGTACACCGCCACCGCACGGCCGTAGACCTTGTCGGCATCTACGAAGCCGAAGAAGCGGCCATCGAAGCTGTTGCCACGGTGGTCACCCAGCACCAGCACCTTGCCGTCCGGCACCACCAGGTCGGCGATGTCCGGGCCGCCCCCCATGTCCAGATCGAGGCTGGCACGGCGTTCACCGAAGGCTTCCACATCCTGCAGGTCCGCGGTCTGCAGCGGCTGGCCGTTGATGGTCAGGTGCCCTTCGTGCAGCTGCACATGGTCACCGGCCACTGCGGCAACGCGCTTGATCAGGCGGGTGCCGTCGGCTGGCGAATCGAATACCGCCACTTCGCCGCGCTGCGGCGTGCCGGTGGACATCAGCTCCCTGCTGGTGAATGGCAGGCGCAGGCCGTAGGCGCGCATGTCCACCACCACCCGGTCGCCGGGCTGCAGGGTCGGCTGCATCGAACCGCTGGGCACCACGTAGTGGTTGGCGAGGGTATCGCGGGCGGCGGCGAGCAGGCCGAGCATCACCAGCAACGGCAGCGCCTCCTTTTTCAGCCAGGCCAGCGCGCGATCAGAAAAGGGAGGGCGGGCAACGGCGTCCATGGCAGGCTCCGGGTGGGTGGTAGCTGCATCAGACCACACATGGGGGGAGAGGTTCCCGGTAGCGCCGGGTTACGCAGGTTTTACGCGCGGGACCGGCCGCGGGCATCGCACCTTTACGGCCAGCGCGCGCATCGTGTGCCCACCGCGCCACAGGGCGCATTCCGCAAGGTGTTGTATGACCCTCCTGGTGATCCGCCACGCATCTTCGTCCGCGCCGCGCCCGCAATTGCCGGCGCAGCTGAGCGGCCATCGCGTACTGTGCAGCGACTGCGCCAGCCTGTCCGAAGTGCGCCAGTGCCTGTGCCAGCCGCAGGCGCGTTCGGCCGACTGGGTGCTGCTGGATGTCGGCGTGGCCGACGAGGCGCAATGGCAGGCCGAGGGCGGTGCGCTGCAGGCGGCGCTGGAACGGCTGCCGGCGCAGTACATCGAGTTGCAGGCACCCAGCGAGCCCGGCCTGGAGTCGCGCCTGCGACTGCAGCATGGCCCCGCGGCGGTGGTCATCGACCAGCGCAGTCAGCAGGCCGGTTACCCGTTGTCGCTGGCCATCGTCGGCCGCCGCCTGGCGCAGGAGGGCTGAGCGATGTCGATCTTCATCATCCGTGGCCCGGAAGCCGCCGGTGCATTGATCCGCACGGCGATGCCACTGCCGGCGCCGGTATTGAAGTCGCTGGTGCACCGGGCGATCGACGCCGGCACCAGCGTGGCGATACGCGCCTGCGGCTCGGAACAGGAACTGCTGGACGCCCTGCGCGTGGCCGACCACAGCCGTGGCGAGGTGACGCTGCTGGACCCGGGTGCGTGTGCCAACAGCCTGCGTCTTCAGCGCCTGCTGCCCTACCTGCACAACGCCTACGTGGAAGTACATGACGACGGCGCGGTGGCCGAGCCGTGCCTGCCGGCCGGTGTCGGCCAGCGCCTGGGCATCGCCGCCGGGTACGGTGCGCAGAGCTATGTGCTGGCGCTGGACATCGCGCTGGATCACCTGGGATTGGCCGAACAGGCCAATCGCGTGCACGTGGGGACGTGATGGCCGGGCTGTGCCCGGCACCCGGTAGTGCCGGCCGCTGGCCGGCAACCTCTACAGCAACAGCAACAGCCAAAGCCGGTTTCCTGGGGGAAGGCGGGGTGGGTCCGGTTGCGGGGGACGCTGCAAGTACGTCCCTGTGAGCTTGGCCGCGGCATCCATGCCGCGGACACCCCCGCAACCGCCCCCCCCCCCCGCCTTCGACAGATCTCCGCGAACTGTCGGAACAGCATGGCCTGCTTTTGGTGGGTGTCGACCTTGGTCGATACATGGATCCACGCCATGCGTGGATGAGCAGCAAACTGCGGAATCTATCGATGGTATCGATTCAACGAAAAACGGCGGGGTTTCCCCCGCCGTTATTTCTTTCGTACTCCAGGTCGCGCTTATTTCAGCCCGCGGAACTTCAGCAGCGGTTCCACCGACGGGTCCTTGCCGCGGAAATCGCGGTACAGGGTCGACAGCTCCACGCTGTTGCCGCGCGAGAGGATCTTGTCGCGGAATTCCTGGCCATTGGCGGCGGTCAGGCCACCGTGTTCGGTGAACCACTGGTAGGCGTCATGGTCCAGCACTTCGGCCCAGAAGTAGGCGTAGTAGCCGGCCGAGTAACCGCCACCCCAGATGTGGTCGAAGTAGGTGGTGCGGTAACGCGGCGGCACCTGCGGCAGGTCGACCTTGAACTTCTTCAGCGCGCTGGCTTCAAAGGCGCCGACGTCCTGCAGCGGCGCGTCGGCCTTCTGCGTGTGCCAGGCCAGGTCGAGCAGTGCGGCCGACAGGTACTCGGTGGTCGCATAGCCCTGGTTGAAGCTGCGTGCCTTGAGGATCTTGTCGACCAGTTCCTGCGGCATCGCCTCGCCGGTCTTGTAGTGCTTGGCGTAGTTGGCGAACACCTTCGGGTCCAGTGCCCAGTGCTCGTTGAACTGCGACGGGAACTCGACGAAGTCACGCGAGGTGGCGGTGCCGGCGATCGACGGGTACTTCACGTTCGAGAACATGCCGTGCAGCGCATGGCCGAACTCATGGAACATCGTGGTGACGTCGTCGAAGCTGATCAGCGCCGGCTGGCCGGCAGCTGGCTTGGTGAAGTTGCAGACGTTGTAGACCACCGGCTTGGCACCGGTCAGGCCGTCCTGTTCGACGAACACGTCCATCCAGGCGCCACCGGACTTGCTGTCACGCTTGAAGTAGTCGGTGTAGAACAGGGCCAGCGAGGTGCCGTCCTTGTCGAACACTTCGTACACCTTCATGTCCGGGTTGTAGGTCGGAATGTCGGTACGCGGCTTGAAGGTGATGCCGTACAGCTGGGTGGCGGCGTAGAAGACGCCGTTCTGCAGCACGTTGTCCAGTTCGAAGTACGGCTTGATCTGCGACTCGTCCAGATCGTACTTGGCCTTGCGCACCTGCTCGGCGTAGAAATCCCAGTCCGAGGCGGCGACCTGGAAGCCGCCCTTCTGCGCGTCGATCACCTTCTGGATCTCGCCGGCTTCGGCGCGCGCCTTGGCGGTAGCGGCCGGCACGGTGTCGGTCAGCAGCTTCAGCGCGGCAGCCGGGGTCTTGGCCATCTGGTCGCCCAGCTGGTAGTCGGCGAAGGTGTCGAAGCCAAGCAGCTTGGCCTTCTGCGCACGCAGCTGGGCCAGGCGCTGCACGGTCTGCCGGGTGTCGTTGGCATCGCCACGCTCGGCGCGGGTTTCCGAAGCCTTCAGCACGGCGGCACGCTGGTCGCGGTCACTCAGCGAGCCGAGCACCGGCTGCTGGGTGGTGTTCTGCAACGGCAGCAGGAACTTGCCATCCAGCTTGCGCTCCTTCGCTGCGTTGGCGGCGTTGTTGATCGCATCCTCGTCCAGGCCGGCCAGCTTGGCCTTGTCGTCAACGACAACGGCCGCAGCGGCGGTAGCGGCCACCAGGCGGGTGTGGAACTGGGTGGAAAGGGTGGTTTCTTCCACGTTGAGCTTGCGCAGCGATGCCTTGTCGGCGTCGGACAGCTGTGCGCCGGCGCGCACCAGGCCATCGTAGTAGTGCTCGACCAGGCGCTTCTGCACCGGATCCAGTTCAAGCGTGTCGCGCTGGTCATAGATCGACTTCACGCGCGCGAACAGCTTCGGGTCGAGGTTGATCTCGTCCTGGTGCGCAGCCAGCTTCGGCGCCACTTCTTCCTGGATCTTCTGGCGCGCATCGTTGGTATCGGCCTGGACCAGGCCGAAGAAGATGCGCGACACGCGGGTCAGGGTCTCGCCGCTGCGCTCCATCGCCACGATGGTGTTGTCGAAGGTGGCCGGCTCGCTGCTGTCGGCGATCTTGCGAACGTCGGCCAGGTGCTGGCGCATGCCTTCTTCGAAGGCCGGCAGGTAGTCGCTGTCCTTGATCTTGTCGAACTGCGGCGCCTGGAACGGCAGCGTGCTGGCGCTCAGCAGCGGATTGGTGGAGGCTTCGGCCGGCTGCTGGGCCGGGGCTTTCTGGGCATCGGACACGGGGGTGGACTCCTTGCCGGAACAGGCCGCCAGCGCCAGGCTGATGGCGGCGGCCAGGACTACGGTACGCGACATGTAAAACGCTCCTTGGGCAGACGGTATGGAATACCAGCCCTCCACCCTACTCCTGTCGCGCTCGCCCGGCATGTGCCGGACGTGGCGTCTATGCGACGGCCTGCGGCCGGCTCAGACCGTGCCGCGGGTCTTGCCGATCCACGGCCGGTAGAACTCGCGGATGGCGGCCATGTCGGCAGCATCGTCGCCGGTCGGCTGGAACAGCGGGCCGATGCCGATGGTCTTTTCCGGGTAATGGAAATAGGCGGCCAGGATCGGCACGTCGGCCATCCGGGCGATCTTCAGGAAGCCGGCCTTCCACTCCTTCACCGCCTTTCGGGTGCCCTCGGGGGTGATGGCGAACCACATCTTCTCGTTGTTGCGCAGCAGGTCCACCGCCTGGCCCACCGTGCCCTGCGGCGAGCTGCGGTCCAGCGGGATCACGCCCAGCTTGTGCAGCAGCGGCCCCAGCGGCCACCAGAACAGCGAGGCCTTGCCCAGCACCTTCACCTTCATGCCCAGCGCGATCTTGGCCGCCATGCCCCACAGGCCGTCCCAGTTGGACGAATGCGGCGCGATGATGAACACCAGGCGCGGGATGTCAGGCAGGGTGCCGGTCACCTTCCAGCCGCCCATGCGCAGGGTGCAGCGCGCCAGCCAGCGCAGGAAGGCGTTGGGTTTGACCTGTGGCATCTGCGGCGGCACGGCCGGCAGCAGCGGAGTCGGGTTGTTCAAGCAATCACTCCCAGTCACGTGATGAGCGCCCGCGCTTGATCTGCGCGCGCCCGCGTTTGGCGTCCAGACGACGCAGTTTCGACCCGAGGGTCGGCTTGGTGGCCTTGCGCGGTTTGGGCACGCTCAGCCCGGCCTGGATGAAGGCCGCCAGCCGCTCGCGCGCATCCTCGCGATTGCGATCCTGGGTACGGAAACGTTGCGCGTCGATGACCAGCACGCCTTCGCCGGTCATGCGCCGGTCGCGCCGCGCCAGCAGGCGCGTGCGCAACGGTTCGGGCAACGAGGGCGAGTTGGCCACGTCGAAACGCAGTTCCACCGCAGTGGAGACCTTGTTGACGTTCTGGCCACCGGCACCGCTGGCACGCACGAACCGCTCGACGATCTCGCCGTCGGGGATTTCAAGCTGCGCGTTGATGGTGACCGGTCCACTGCCCATCCGCGCATTGTAGCGGCAGCCACGTGTCGGAGTGCGCATCGCGCGCCGTATGCCGCCGATCAGGTACCGAACACGCCGCCTTCGCCTTGGCTGCGGGTATGCTGGCCGTCCCATGTACCGCAGGAAGCTTCGCATGACCCGCTCCGCACCCGCCCTGCCCTCCCTGCTGCGCCGCGCCGCCCTGCTGCTGGCGCTGGCCGTGGCCAGTGTCCCCGCCCTGGCCGCGCCGCCGACCGATGGCGACATCAACCGTCTGCTGTCCGCGTCACGTGCGCAGAGCATGATCGACACCATGCTGCCGCAGATCGAGGCGATGCAGCAGCAGCAGTTCCAGCAGGTGGCCGCACAGCGCCAGCTCAATGCCCAGCAGCAGGAGCAGCTGAAGCGGATCCAGGCACGGACCAGCCAGACCCTGCGCCAGGCACTGTCCTGGCAGCAGCTGCGGCCGATGTACGTGGACCTGTACAAGAAGACTTTCAGCAAGGAAGACGTGCTGGCGATGGCCGAGTTCTACGAGAGCGCGGCCGGCCAGAGCCTGCTGGACAAGACCCCGGCCCTGATGCAGAACGTGATGGTGGCGATCCAGGCGCGCATGCAGCCGCTGTTCGCGGACCTGCAGAAGGACCTGGAAGCGATCGTCAACGAGCCGGAAAAGAAGTGAGGTCGTGCCGGCCGCTGGCCGGCAACCTCGTACGGTTGGGATCAGGCAGATGCCGGCCAGCGGCCGGCACTACCGTCTATAGGTCCACCTGCCAGCCGAACAGGTCCAGCGCCTTCTGGAACTCACGATCCAGCGGCGCACTGACATCCACGTTGCCGCCCTCAGGATGCGGGAAGCGCAGGCGCTCGGCGTGCAGCAGCATGCGGTGCACGCCCTGCATGCGGAAGATGCGGTTGTGGCGGCCATCACCATGGCTGGTGTCGCCGATCATGTGATGCGACAGGTGCTTGAGGTGCCGGCGGATCTGCCGGAAGCGCCCGGTCTGTGGCTGGCAGCGCAGCAACGCATAACGCGAGCTGGTGAATTCACCGACCGGCACCGACAACTCGCCGGTGGCCAAGCGCTGGAAGTCGGTGACCGCCGGCTTTTTCACCGGTTTGCCCGGGCCGCCGTCCAGATCATGATCGACCTGCCAGGCGAGTTCGGCCGGCCAGCCCCGGCAGACGGTCAGGTAGTCCTTCAGCACCTCGCCACCCATCAGCGCCTTGCCCAGCGCACTGGCGGTCTCGCGGTCAAAGGCCAGCAGCAGGCAGCCACTGGTGGCCCGGTCCAGGCGATGCACGAGGAAGATCGGGCGGCCCAGCTGCTCGCGCAGGCGGTCGGCCAGGAAGTCGTCTTCGCCACGGGCCAGCTTGCTGTCGTGGACCATCAGCCCGGCAGGCTTGTTGACCACAGCCAGGCGCTCATCCAGGTGCAGCAGCTGCAGGGGCGCGGTTTCAGTCTCGACCGCGGCGAGGGTGTCAGGTTCGGTGCTCACGGCGGAATTATCGGGGCTGGGCACTGAATGCGGTAGAGCCGGCCGGTGGCCGGCTGCCTGCGGATCGTCTGGCTGCTGGGCTTGCCGGCCAGCGGCCGGCACTACCAGATCAGGCGCGGCCGGCGCTACCGGATCAGGCGCGGGCAGCGCGGCGGTCAGGCGTTGCGTACGGCCAGCAGCTCGCCGTTGCCCACCGGCACCAGGCTGGTGCTGAAGTTCGCGTCAGACTCCAGCAGCACGCGCAGCGGTTCCATCTCTCCCGCATGCGAGGTGGCGTTGTCCACCACCAGCAGGCCACCCGGACGCAGCACGCGGCGCAGCTGCGGCCACCAGCCGGCGTATTGCCCGCGGTCCGAATCGAGGAACAGCAGGTCAATGCTGGCATCGGCGGCCTGTGCCAGCCACGGCCCGGCATCGTCGTGGACCAGCGTGATGCGATCGGCCAGGCCACTGCGCGCGAAGGTGTCACGCGCCATCGCCGCCTTGTCCTCGGCGTATTCCAGCGTAGTCACGTGGCCGTCGATGGCGGCGGCGGCCTCGGCCAGCCACAGCGTCGAATAGCCGTTGGAGGTGCCGATCTCCAGTACGCGGCGCGCAGTGCCGAAGCGCACCAGCACCGCGAGGAATTCGCCCGTATCTGGCGTGATGTTGAGCATGCGGCGGCCGCGTTCGACTTCACGGGCGTCGTTTTCGGCACCGAAGTGGGCCAGTTCGTTCTTCAGTTCCGACAGTTCCAGGGCCATTTTCCGCTGAGCTCGCCATGACGCAGCGTCCATTCTTACCCGAATCCCGGAATTTCGTATGAATCCTAGAGCCGCTGCATTTTCACGCTGAGATAGTTCCCGCCTCCTTCGCGCGGGGACAGCATGCCTGGCCGCCGCGCACCCGGCTTCCGCTAGGACACGGCCATGACATTGAACATTCTGGCAATCGGTGCCCATCCAGATGACATCGAACTCGGTTGCGGTGGCAGCCTGGCAAAGCTCGCCCGCGCCGGCTCACGCATCCATGCACTGGTACTCAGCCGCGGCGGCCGGGGCTGCCACGCCGGCATCGATCGCAGCGATGAATCGCATCGCGCCCTGCGCCGGCTCGGGGTGGCCGAGGTGATCCAGCAGGATTTCCCGGACACGCGATTCCCTGCCTGCCGCAACGACATCATTGCGTCGATCGAACAGGTCTGCACGCTGATCGAACCAGGCCGCATCTACACGATGTGTGGTGAGGATCATCACCAGGACCATCGCACCGTTCACGAAGCGTCGATCATCGCCTGTCGCCACATTCCGCAGATCCTCTGTTATGAGAGCCCCAGCACCCTGCCGCAGTTCGCGCCGCAGGTGTTCGAGGACATCAGCGCGCAGCTGGAGCTGAAGATCCACGCGCTGCGCGAGCATGCCAGCCAGGGCGATCGCCACTACATGCAGGAAAGCCATCTCCGCTGCCATGCGCAGTTCCGTGGCCAGCAGATCGGCATCGGTCCCAGCGAGGGCTTCCTGCCCTACCGTCTGGTGCTTTGATGAAGACGCTGTTGTTCCTGGCCATGTGCGCTTTCATCCTGGTACGAATCTGCGTGCAGGCCTCGCGCCGGCCCAGCACCCGCCTGTACAGCATCGACGCGATCGTGCCGGCCTACAACGAAGCCCCATGCCTGGAGCGCTCGCTGGCCAGCCTGCTGGAAAACCCGTACGTGGCGCGGGTGATCTGTGTCAACGATGGTTCCACCGACAACGCGGCTCAGGTGCTTGATGCGCTGCAGGCGCGCTGGCCCGGGCGCCTGGTGCCCGTGCACCAGGCCAACACCGGCAAGGGCGGTGCGCTGATGCACGGGCTGCAGCACGCAACCGCCGAGCAGGTGTTCCTGACCGATGCAGATACCCATATCGATCCGCGCAGCCATGGCCTGGGTTATCTGCTGGCCGAGATCGAGCGCGGCGCCGATGCGGTTGGCGGGGTCCCCTCGTCCAGCCTGCAGGGCGCCGGCTTCCTCCCCCATGTGCGCGCCAGCCTGAAACTGCCGATGATCGTGATCAAGCGCAGCTTCCAGCAATGGCTGGGCGGCGCACCGTTCATCGTTTCCGGCTCATGTGGCCTGTTCCGTACTTCGGTGCTGCGCAAGGTCGGATTTTCCGATCGCACCCGCGTGGAGGACCTCGACATGTCCTGGTCGCTGGTTGCGCAGGGCTATCGGGTTCGCCAGAGCATCCGCTGCGTGGTCTACCCGCAGGAATGCAACACGCTGGTGGAGGAATGGCGGCGCTGGCGACGCTGGATCGTCGGCTATGCGGTATGCATGCGCCTGCATCGCCGCCTGCTGCTGACCCGCTTCGGCATTTTCAGCATCCTGCCGATGATGCTGCTCGCCCTGGCCGGCATCATGCTGTCGCTGCAGGTATGGTTCGGCGCGGCCCGGCTGCACGGACCGGGTGGCCTTGCCCTGTCGGTGATGCCGCTGTTCTGGACCGGCATCGTCATGCTGCTGGCAGTGATCAGTGCCATCCACCACCGACGCGCGTGGCTGGTGCCGGCGGCGGCCTTCTCGATGCTGTATGTACTGCTCGCCTATGCGATCTGGCTGTTTCATGGCCTGGCGGGGCTGTTCACCGGCCGCGAACCCGTGCGCGACAAGCCGACGAGGTACCCGCATGTGGTGGAATGACCTCGCCGCGATGGCCGAGGCACTGTCGACACTTGCGCCCCACACTGATCCCGACGCAAGGGTCTCGCCACGGGCCACCCTGCGGGGCGCCGTACGGATCGGTGCCGGCAGTCGCATCTGCGACGGCGCCCATGTCCAGGGTCCGGTGTCGATCGGCCGCGACTGCCTGATCGGCAACAACGCACTGCTGCGCGGCCCGCTGTGCATCGGTGACGGCACGCGTATCGGCTTTGCCAGCGAACTGAAGAACACACGGTTGGGCAACCAGGTCAGCATCGGCCCGCAGTGCTTCATCGCCGACAGCCGCATCGATGACCGGGTCTATCTCGGCGCCCTGGTGCGTACCAGCAACCATCGTCTGGATGGGGCAACGGTCACCGTCCACATCGGCGACACCGTCATCGACAGCCAGCGCGACAAGCTCGGCGCCTGGATCGGCGAAGGTGCCGCGCTGGGCATCGGCGTGATCATCCTGCCCGGCCGCATCGTCGCGCCGGGAAGCCAGTTCGGGCCGCGCATCACCGTGGAACGAAACCTGCCGCCCGGCCGCTACCGGCTGCTGCAGTCATTGCATTCCCAACCCCTGGAGTAACCCCATGCGATTGATCATCCGTGGCGCACTGCCATGCGCCCTGCTGCTGGCTGTCTGCAGCGCCCACGCCGGCGTCGACCGTGTCACGGTGCAGCTGGACCATGCCG
Organism: Stenotrophomonas sp. YJH_SMC_80; assembly: GCF_059372495.1. NCBI lineage: Bacteria > Pseudomonadati > Pseudomonadota > Gammaproteobacteria > Lysobacterales > Lysobacteraceae > Stenotrophomonas > Stenotrophomonas sp. YJH_SMC_80. The sequence goes on along the minus strand of NZ_JCAFVP010000004.1, from coordinate 259,141 downwards.
ACTACAGCGATGGCTTCGGCAAGCGCGACGTACAGACCGTGGACGTGGCCGGCCGCAGTGGCGGCAGCCGCTGGCACCTGGGGTTGGCCCATGGCGAGCGTGACTACGGCAGCAGGCGATTCAGCGGCAACCGCATGCAGGGCTCGCTGCACCATCGCTGGAGCCCGCGCCTGTCCACCCGCACCGCTGTCACGGCATCCAACGATGATCCGGTGTTCGTCAACCGCCAGGTCAACCAGGACATCCAGTGGAAAGTGACACCGCAGACCGTACTGAGCGTGGGCGGCAAATACGCCCAGTACCATGCCGGCGCCCATGTGAGCGGCTGGTCGGTGGGTGCCTCGCATTACTTCCCGCGCGTGACTGCCTCACTGCGCCACGAGCGGCACCGCCAGTCCAATGGACCGGATGGGCATGGCACCACACTGTCGCTGCGGCTGAAGGATGGGCAAGGCCGTGGTTCGACCCAGCTGTGGCTGGGCAGCGGCACGTCCGGCTACACCGCCGAGTCCGATCCGCTGCTGCTGCGCGAGCACGATGCACGGCGTGCCTTCCTGCGCCGCAGCCAGCCATTGGGCGAGCATCTGGTGCTGGACGTGGGTATCGGCAAGACCTGGCACAGGACGCGCCTGGACAGCTTCCAGAGTGTGCAATCGCACCTGGGCCTGGGCTACCACTGGTGAGCCTGTAATTGATCGGCGGCGTACCTTGCCGCCGATCTTCAATCTGCCGGGGTCAGCGCCACCACGCGCGCGCCAGCGCCACCACGCCGACCGCACCGGACAGCCAGCTCCACGCCGGCACGTCGCCCCAGTACCAGCCCGGCGGCTGCAGCACGTACATCAGCGCGGCGATGGCCAGCAGGCCAACGCCGGTGATTGCGCCGACCGCGCGCTTCTGCAGGCGCTGCACGCTGGCGTCGAGCGCGACCAGATCGCGCGAACGCATCGCCAGTTCGTGGCGGCCTTCCACCTGCTGGGTCAGCCAGGCGTGCACCAGCCGCGGCATGTCCGGCGCATGGGTCATGATTTCCGGCAGGCGCTTGCCCAGCTCGCGCACCACCCGGCGCGGGCTGTAGCGCTCGCGCAGGATCTTCGCCAGCACCGGCTTGGCCACCGCCCAGATGTCGATCTGCGGATCGAGCTGGCGGCCGACGCCTTCGATGTTCAGCAGGGTCTTCTGCAGCAGGATCAGCTGCGGCTGCAGGGTCAGTTGGTAACGCTGGGCCACGCGGAACAGCTTCATCAGCACTTCAGCCAGCGAGATCTGCGACAGCGGGCGGGTGAAGTACGGCTCGCACACCGAACGCACGGCTGCTTCCAGATCATCGATGCGCACGTTGTCCGGCATCCAGCGCGCCTGCACATGCAGCTCGGCGATGCGGCGGTAATCGCGGTTGAAGATGGCCATGAAATTCTCGGCCAGGTAGTACTGATCTTCCTGCGACAGCTGCCCCATGATGCCGAAGTCCAGCGCGATGAAGCGCGGATTGGCACGGCGCGCCGGATCGGTGTCGACCCAGATGTTGCCGGCGTGCGCGTCGGCATGGAAGAAGTTGTCGCGGAACACCTGGGTATAGAACACCCGCACGCCCTTGGCGGCCAGCGCCTTGCGGTCGATGCCGGCCTTGTCCAGTGCAGCGATGTCATCGGACGGAATGCCCCAAACGCGCTCCAGGGTCAGCGCGCGCTCGGCGGTGTGGCTCCAGATCACTTCCGGCACGTACAGGTCGTCGGAGTTTTCCCAGAAGCGGCGCAGCACGCTGGCATTGGCGCCTTCGCGCTGCAGGTCCAGCTCGGCGGCCAGGGTGTTCTCGACCTCGGCCACCACTTCGCGCGGCCGGATCTTGTCGGCGCGCGGGTGGGTGCGCTCGACCAGCGCGGCCAGCGAATTGAGCAGGGCAATATCCGCGTCGATCTGCTTCTCGATGCCCGGTCGAAGTACCTTGACCACCACCTGGCGACCATCAGCCAGCGTGGCCGCGTGCACCTGCGCGATCGAGGCCGAAGCCAGCGGTTCGGTGTCGAAGCTGGCGAAGGCCTCGCTGACCGGCAGGCCGAGCGCGTCCTCGACGATGCGGCGCGCGGTCTCGCCATCGAACGGCTTGACCCGGTCCTGCAGCAGGGTCAGTTCGTTGGCCACGTCCGGCGGCACCAGGTCGCGGCGGGTGGACAGGATCTGGCCGAACTTGACGAAGATCGGGCCGAGGTCCTGCAGCGCCAGGCGCAGGCGCGCACCGCGCGACTGTGAGGCGATGCTGGCCGAGGCGCGCGGCACGAACGGCTTGGCCAGGCGCAGCCAGCGCTCGGCCGGCGTGCCCTGCAGCAGGTCGTCGAGGCGGTAACGCAGGATCACCCGGCCAATGCGGCTGGCCCGCAGCACGGCCTTCATGCGGCACCCCGCAGGCGCTGCACGCGTGCACCAAGGCGCTCCACGTCATCGCGCAGCACATCCACGTCGTCGTGGAAGGCATCCAGCTCGGCGCGCGGCACCACATCGCGCGACTCCTCGGTGATGAACTCAGCGGCGCTGTGGGCCAGGTCGATCGCCCCCTGGCGCGCGTGCTGCAGGGCGCTGCGCAGGGTGTTGGCGACCTGCACGCCCAGTACTTCGCCGAATACGCTGACGAACGGCTGCTGCCAGTCCGGATCGAAGCCCTTGGCCAGCTGCTGCAGGCGGCGCGCCAGCTCGGCATCGCCGGCCACGCGCACACGGCCCTTGCCGTTGTTGTCGCCGCGCCGCGCGTTGGCCAGCAGCGGCAGTTGAGCGAGCACACCGGCCAGGCTGCTGCGCACGGCCAGGTCGGCTTCCTGTGCATCCACCGGGCCGACCCGCAGCTGGTCGCCGTCGACGCTGATGCGCATCGCCAGCGCCGGCGCTTCCAGGGTCAGGTCGATATGCCGGCCGTCGAGGCTGGCCAATGCATGGCGGGTATCCGGATCCAGCGCCAGCGCGCGGTTCAGGGCGATCTGCAGGGCGCGGCCAGCGACCGGCTTGAGGGACTTGAGCAGGGAGAGAGCCATGTGCGCATTCTACCTGCGTGGGTGGGGGGCTTGGGCCGGGCTGCCGCCCGGCACCCGCAGACGCAACGGCAACGGCAACGGCCAAAGCAACAGCGGGCATTCCGTGGGTTGGCGGGATGGGTCCGGTTGCGGGGGACGCCGTAAACCCGTCCGTGGGGGCTTGGCCGCGGCATCCATGCCGCGGACACCCCCGCAACCGGCCCCACCCCGCCTTCGACAGGTTCCTGCTGCTCTTGGTGGGTGTCGAGCTTGGTCGACACGGTAGATCCACGCCATGCGTGGATGGATTTCTGGTTCACCTGTGCCTCACGCGGATGGCCGATGAAGGTTCATGCTATGGGGCCACGCAACGCACAGGACATCGCACTCCCCATGGCACGGACCCGGGTTGGCATCATTTTCGGGGGCAAGTCTTCCGAGCACGAAGTTTCGCTGCAGTCGGCGAAGAACATCCTCGATGCGCTTGATCGCGAGCGCTTCGAGCCGGTGCTGGTCGGCATCGACAAGCAGGGCCAGTGGCATCTGAGCCAGCCGGATACCTTCCTGATCAATGCCGATGATCCGTCGCGCATCGCGCTGCATCGGTCCGGCACGTCGCTGGCGGTGCGTCCGGGTGCGGAGCAGGCGCAGCTGCAGCCGTCCGATACGGCCAGTGCGCTGGGCCAGATCGATGTGGTGTTGCCGATCGTGCATGGGCCACTCGGCGAAGACGGGGCGCTGCAGGGCCTGCTGCGCATGGCCAATCTGCCCTTCGTCGGTTCGCCGGTACTGGGCTCGGCGGTGGCGATGGACAAGGACGTGACCAAGCGCCTGCTGCGCGACGCGGGGCTGCAGGTGGCGCCGTGGCTGTGCATCCGCCGCCATGAGGCCGCGGAGGTGGATGCCGATGCAGTGATCGCCCAGCTCGGCCTGCCGCTGTTCGTGAAGCCGGCCAACCAGGGTTCGTCGGTGGGTGTGAGCAAGGTCAAGGATGCGGCGGGCTTTGCCGAGGCAGTGGCATTGGCGCTGCGCTACGACCACAAGGTGCTGGTGGAATCGGCGGTGGTCGGCCGCGAGATCGAATGCGCGGTGCTGGGCAACGAGCATCCGCAGGCCAGCGTATGCGGCGAGGTGGTGGTGCACGACGAGTTCTACGCCTACGACACCAAGTACATCAATGCCAATGGCGCTGACGTGGTGGTGCCGGCCGACATCGACGCCGCCACCCAGGCGCGCATCCAGCAGATCGCGCGGCAGGCCTACCAGGCGCTGGAGTGTGCGGGCATGGCGCGCGTGGATGTGTTCCTCACCGCAGACGGCGAGATCGTCATCAACGAGGTCAACACGCTGCCGGGCTTCACCCGCATCAGCATGTACCCGAAGCTGTGGGGCGCCAGCGGTGTCGACTACACCGCGCTGATCACGCGCCTGATCGAACTGGCGCTGGAACGCCATGAGGCCGATCGCGGGCTGCAGAGCGCTGTGTAACGTGGTGATCGCCCGCAGAGTCGAGCATGGCTCGACTCTGCGGAAAGCGATGCCGGCCAGCGGCCGGCACTACCGGCTAGCCTCGCTTGCGGAACATCGAGATCACCGCAAGGATCAGGAACACCACGAACAGGATCCAGGCGATGTTCGTTGCGGCGCCGGCGATACCGGAGAAACCCAGAACGGCGGCGATGATGGCGATGACAAAGAAAATGATGGCGTAATGCAGCATGGCGCTCCTCGCGGGTGGTCGAGCCTTGGATGGCGTGGGTCCATCCTCCCGATCCTGCGGTGTGCAACCAGTGACGGCGATCTAAGCAGCAGATGAAGCCTTCAGCCTGCGCAGCCCTTCTTCGATGCTGACCTGCGGCACATAGCCGAAGTCACGGCGGGCCGGCTCCATGCTGTACCAGTGCGGCGTGCACAGCTGTTCGGCCAGGAACCGGGTCAACGGCGGTTCGCCGCGCAGGCGCAGCAGCGGCCACAGCCGCTCGCAGATGGCGCCGATACGGTACGCGGTCTTGAAGCTGATCGCCTTGTCCACGGTCGGTGCACCCACCGCCTGCAGCAGCTTGTTGACCAGCTCGCGCATCGGCAGCGGTTCGCCGTTGGAAATGAAGTAGGCCTTGCCTGCACATGCGGCACCGGGCGCCAGTGCCTCGAAGGCGAGGAAGTGGGCAAGCGCGGCGTTGTCGATGTAGGTGGTATCGACCTTGTTGCTGCCATCGCCCACCAGGCGCAGGCGGCCCTGTCGTGCACGTTCGGCCAGGCGCGGTACCAGCTGCTGGTCGCCAGGGCCCCAGATCAGGCGCGGACGCAGCGCCACCGTCGCCAGCGACGCGTCATTGGCCGCCAGCACGCGCTGTTCGGCAATCGCCTTGGTGGCCGCATAGGGCGCCTGGAAATCTTCGCCGTACGGCACCTCGTCGGCGCCGAGGCCTTCTACCGGGTGCGTGGCCCGGTGCGTCACGCTGGGCGTGGAGGTGTAGACCAGCCGGCCGATACCGTGCGCACGGCAGGCGGCGATGACGTTGTCGGTGCCGACCACATTGGCCTGGTGGTAGCTGTCATAGCTGCCCCACGCACCGGCCTTGGCACCGTTGTGGAATACCGCATCGACGCCGGCCACCGCATGCAGGACCGCCTGCGGGTCGGCCAGGTCGCCACGGATCTGGCCCACGCCCATCACCTGCAGCTCCGGATAATGGCTGCGGTTGAACGCCAGTACCTGGTGGCCACGTTCGACCAGCCCGCGGCACAGCGCCTGGCCAAGGAACCCACCACCACCGGTGACCAGGATCTTCATGCGCGCTTCTCCAGTTCGGCGCTGGCCCAGACGGCGAGCTTCTCGCGGCCGATCTTGGCGTTGTGACGGATATCGACGGGGAACGCCGGATGCACCAGGAAGTGCTGCAGGCCGGCCTCAGGCGTGCGCGCTGCGGCATGCGCACGCAGCGCTTCCTGCAGCGCCGGGCTGTCGGACTGGCCGCGCAGCAGTTCCACGCACAGCACCGGCACCTGCGCACCGGCGGCGCCGACACCGACCAGCGCGGTGCGCGCCACGCCTGTGACGGTGTTGAACACCGGCTCGACCTGTTCGGTGTACAGCGGTCCGCGCGCGGTTTCCACGCGCTGCGTCTTGCGCCCGCAGAACCACAGGCGACCCTGCGCATCGAAGTAACCGACGTCGCCCATGCGATGCACCACGCGGGTGCTGCCATCGACCAGCGTCTCGCGGATCTTCGCTGCGGCCGTGGCCTGCGGGCGGTTGAAGTAGCTGTCGGTGGCGGTCGGGCCAGCCACCGTGATTTCTCCCACTTCGCCAACCGCCAGCACGCGCGCCTGCGACCAGTCGGCCAGCGGCGCGTCATCGATGGCGATGATGCGCACTTCGTTCGGCGCCACCACGCTGCCCACGCAGGTGCCGGCGCCGGCCTCGGTGGCGGCGCGCGTGCGTTCCAGCTCGCGGCCTTCGACCACCGCCACCGGCAGGCACTCGGTGGCGCCATACGGCGTCCAGAACTGCGCGTCGGCCGGCAGCAGGCTGCGGATGGTGGCGACCACGTCCGGCGGCACCGGCGCACCCGCCGAGGTCACCCGGGTCACCGTCGGCAGCGGCCGGCCATGCTTCGCCAGCACCCGCATCAGCGCCGGCGAGCCGAACAGCTGGGTCACGCCGAAGCGCTGGATGGCGTCGTGCAGGCGCGCCGGGTCGGCCTGCGCCGGCCGGGTCGGGTCCATGTCCGGGATGACCGAGGTCAGGCCCAGCGCCGGGTCGAACAGGGCAAACGGCGGGAAGGTCGGCAGGTCCACCCCGCCCGCTTCCATGCCGAAGGCGCTGCCCAGCAGCTGGATCTGGCCGACGAAGTGGCGGTGGCGGTAGACCACGCCCTTGGGCACGCCGGTGGAGCCGCTGGTGAACAGGATCGCGGCCATGTCCTCGCCGTCGGTGGCGGCCAGCATCGGCCCACCCTTGGCGCCGGCGCGCTCCAGCGCGGCCAGCGTGGTCCCGCCCCAGCCGAGGCGGCGGCCCACGGTCACCAGGCGCGCCGCCGAGGGTGCCCAGCGCAGCACCAGCCGCGCCACGTGCGCCAGCGGAATGCCGATGAAGGCCTCCGGCTGCGCCTCGTCCAAGCACTGCTTCAGCGCGCGCCTGTCGATGCCCGGGTCGACCAGCACCGGCACCGCGCCCAGCTTGAACAGGGCAAACATCAGCAGGAAGAACTCCGGCGACGGCCGCACCATCACCACCGTGCGCACTCCACGGCCGATCCCGTAGCCGGCCAGGCCGGCCGCCATGGCGTCGCTGCGAGCGTCCAGCTGGCGGTAATCCAGGGTCACGTCGTAGGCGGCCATGCCGTTGCCGGCGCCACGGCGGCCAGGGCAGCGGATGGCGATCTGATCAGGCCGTTCACGCGCCAGTTCAGGCAAGCGGGCGGCAATATTGCAGGGTCGGTTCATCCGTTCATTGTCGCCGCTTACGGAATTTCTTGCGCGGCGGCCCACTTCGTGGAAAATCCGCACCCTCGTTCCTGATTCCGACTGCCGCCCGAGGCGGCTTGCCCATGCAACATCCCTGCATGACCTGCGGCGCCTGCTGCACCCAGTACCGCGTGGCCTTCCACTGGATGGAATCAGACGAGGTCACCCCCGGCGGCGTGCCGCACCAGCTCACCGAGGTGCTGGACCCGCACCGCCTGTGCATGCGCGGCACCCATTCCAAGCCGGTGCGCTGCGTGGCGCTGGATGCGCAGATCGGCGTGTATTCACGCTGCACCATCCATCCCAACCGGCCCAGCGTGTGCCGCGAGGTGGATGCATCGTGGGAGTACGGCAAGGCCAGCCCGCAGTGCGACAAGGCGCGCATCGCCTATGGCCTGGATCCGTTGACGCCGGCCGACTGGCGCTGGCGCGATGACGCCGACAATGACGACGACCATCCGGACGACAACGGCAACAGCCCTTCCTCGCCGCCGCAGGCGCCGGTCGCCGCGTAATGGTAGTGCCGGCCGCTGGCCGGCAACCTCATCAACCGTTCGGGTGTGCCGACCAACGGTCGGCACCCACCGGAAGAGGAAGGGGTGGGTGCCGACCGTTGGTCGGCACACCGATCAGATCGGGTTGGCGTCCAGGAACGCGCGGATCTCCGGCACCAGCACCTCGTGCTTGTCTTCCAGCACGTAATGCCCGGCATCCTCGAACGCATGTACCTGGGCCCGCGGCAGCGCGGCCTGGAAGCCCTTCAGGAAGTGGTGGTCGAACACGAAGTCGCGCAGGCCCCAGCCGAGGAAGGCCGGCCGGTCGGCGAACGACGGCAGCGCCTTGCCGGCACGCTCCAGCAGCGACCACGCCTTGTCGGCCGGCGACAGCGGGATGTCCTGCATGAAGCGGATGGTGCTGATGCGGTTGGCCCAGCTGTTGTACGGCGACACGTAGGCGCGGCGCACGTCGGCCGGCATCTTCCGCTCCACGCCCAGCCACGAGGCACCGGAGGAGAACGCGTTGAAGGTGCGGATGATCCACTCGCCGATCTTCCAGTGGCGGCCCAGCGCGATCTGCCACGGCATCTTCTTCGCCGCCGGCATCGGGAATGCAGCGGTATTGAGCACCACCAGGCGCTTGACCTGGTCGTGGTGCGACAGCGCCCAGCCGAAACCGATCATGCCGCCCCAGTCGTGCACCGCCAGGGTCACCGGGCCGGTGATGCCCAGATGCTTGAGCAGCGCATCGAGGTCGTCAACGCGCGACTGCAGCGTGTACTCGTAGCGGCTGTCATCGGGCTTGTCCGACAGGCCCATGCCGATGTGGTCCGGCACGATGCAGCGGTACGTGTCCGACAGGCCGGCGACCAGCGTGCGCCAGTAATAGCTCCACGACGGGTTGCCGTGCACCATCACCACCACTTCGCCGTCGCGCGGGCCTTCGTCGAGATAGTTCATCGACAGGCCGGGGCGTACCTCGAAGCGCTGCGGGTGGGCGGGGTAACCGGGAAGCTGGGACATCGGATCGCACCTGTAGAAAGGGCCGGTAAACCGGCCCTTGAACACTTGGAAAAATCATCGCTGCCCGTCGTGCAGCAGGTCAGCGGTGACTCTTTTACCAGACCACTTCAGCCATCGAGCAGTTCAGGCCCGAGCCGATACCCAGAAGCGCGATGCGATCGCCCTTCTTCAGCTTGCCCAGCTGCTTGAGCTTGCTCAGCACGATCGGCACCGAGGCCGGGCCGATGTTGCCGTGCTCGCCGAAGATGGTCATGACCTTCTTCGGGTCGATGCCGAAGTTCTTGATGAACGCGGCGGTGTGCGGCTGGCTGACCTGGTGGATCACGAACTGGTCCAGCTCTTCCACGGCCCAGCCCAAGGCGATCTTGGCGGCGGTGAAGGTCTTCTGTGCCAGCTTGATGCCTTCGATCAGCAGCAGGCGGGTGTCGGTGACCATGCGGTCCAGGTTGCCCAGGCACAGCTGGTTCCACTCGGTGGCCGAGCGCGTCACGCCGCCCTTGTAGCGCGGGGCGTCCGGCACCAGCTCCGAGCGGGCCATCACCATCGCCGCAGCACCCGAACCGGTGGTCAGGGCGGCCAGCTCGTTGCGGAAATCGTCAGCGGTGACGTCCGGGGCGGTCATGCGCTCCAGGGTCTTCTCGTACACCAGGTTGGCGGTCTCGCCGTCCACCACCAGCGCGTAGTCGATGTCGCCGCGCTCGATCATGCGCGCGGCGATGTCCATGCCGTTGATGAAGGCCAGGCAGGCATTGGCGACGTCGAAGGTCATGCACTCGTCGCTGACGCCGAGGTTGCCCGAGACGATGGAGGCCGTGGACGGCTCCAGGTAGTCGCGGCTGACCGAGGTGTTGACCAGCAGGCCAACCTGCGTCGCATTGATGCCTGCGTCTTCCAGTGCCTTGCGGCCTGCCATGGTGGCAGCGTCGGACGCCAGCACGCCGTTGTCCCACAGGCGGCGCGCGTGGATGCCGGCGATGTCGCCGAGCACGTCGGTGCGGATACCCAGGCGATCCAACGTCGGCTGCAGGCGTTCGTTGATTTCCTTGGTGGTCAGCGTATGCGGCGCGTCGACGTGTGCCAGGCCGGCGATCGAGACATTCTTGAAGAGCATCGAGGTTAGCGCCAAGGCTCAGGCAAAAGGGGGCGCTATTCTATAACCCCCGGGGCCTTCACCGCATCTTTACGAATTCAGCCTTGGCCGTATGGTGAAGCGTTCAGCGCGGCGGGCACTGGAATGCGGCGAAGCGCTGGCTGCCATCGGCCGGGGCCGCGGCGGCCTGCACGGCATTGGCGCCGGCGCTCGGGGCCTCGTTGCGGGCCAGGGTTTCCAGCTCTTCCTGCACGCGCAGCGGGTTGCGGTTGTAGAAGCCGACCTTGCTCTTCACGGTCACCACCACCTCGCCCTTGGCGATGCAGCCAGCGGGAACCGGGCCTGCCGGCAGCACGCGGGTCGCCTTGCCGGCCGGTTCGATCGGCACCCAGGTACAGGCGGTGACGGTGAGCAGCAGGGAGGAAAGCAGCAGAACGCGCATGGGCAGATCCTGGAAGGGTATGGAGGGATTCTGCCTGAACCGCCTGAATCGGGGGTAGCCGGTGGGGGGACGGATCCCCCGCAGGGGGTTGTGACCCCGCCTTCGGGTCACGGCGTTGCCGGCCAGCGGCCGGCACTACCAGAGCAAGGTTGCCGGCCAGCGGCCGGCACTACCTGGGGAGGCCTGCCCGCGGGGGCGGGCAGGCGCATCCCTTATTTCTTGACCGGGTTGCCTTCGGCGTCGATCACCGTCACCTCGCCCAGGTTCAGCGCACGCACGGCCGCTTCGGTCTGCTTGAGATCACCCACCACCACCCAGGTCAGCGCCTGCGGCTTGATCTCGGCGGCGGCCTGCTGCACCTGCGCCGGGGTCATCGCCTCGATCTCGGCCTTGCGGCGCAGCACGTAGTCGTCCGGACGCTTGAACTGCACGATCGAACCGATGGTCGAGGCGACCGCGCTGGCGGTCTCGTAGGCACCGGGCAGGCTCAGGGTCTGGATGTTGCGGATGCGGTTGACCTCGGCGGCGGTGGCCGGCTTGCTGCCATCGGCGAACGCGGCGATTTCCTTGCGCATTTCCGCCATCGCCGGGCCGGTCTTGTCGATCTGCACCGGCGCGCTGGCCATCCACGGGCGCTGGCCCACCGAGTTGATCGCGCTGCTGCGCGCACCGTACGACCAGTGCTTGTCCTCACGCAGGTTCATGTTCAGGCGCGAGGTGAAGTCGCCGCCGATCACGCCGTTGGCAATATCGAAGCGGGTCGAGCTGGTGGCGCTGGACGGCGCCACCACCTGCCCTGCGAACAGGTTGGCCTGCACCGCACCCGGCTGGTCGATCAGGAACACGCGCGGGCCCTTCGGCAATGCCACGTCGGTGGCGGCCTTCACCTGCGGGGCGTCGCCCGCAGCCTTCCAGTCGCCCAGCTGCTTGTCCAGCAACGGCACGATCTCGGCCAGGGTGGTGTCACCGACCACGATCAGGGTGCCGTTCTGCGGGCGCAGCCAGTCGTGGTGGAAGTCGACCAGGTCTTCGCGGGTCAGGCCGTTGATCGCTGCTTCGTCACCGCTGCCAGTGAACGGAATGGCATACGGGTGGCCCTTGCCGTACAGCAGCGGCGGCAGCACGCGCATCGCCACCGCACCCGGGTTGACCTTCTCCTGCTGGATGCCGGCAATCCAGCTCGCCTTGACCCGGTCGATCTCGCCCTGCTCGAAGCGCGGTTCGCGCAGCAGGTCCCGATACAGCGCCAGCGACGGTGCCAGGTTTTCCTTCAGCGCCGACAGGTCCACGCTCATGGAGTCCAGCCCGGCCGAGGCATCCAGGCTGGCGCCCAGTGCATCAGCGGCATCGGCGAAGGCCAGCGAGCCGAGCTTGCCGGCGCCTTCGGTCATCAGGCTCATGGTGAAGTTGGCGGTGCCCGGCTTGCGGCCCTGGTCGGCGCTGAAGCCACCCGGGAACTGGTAGCTGAACTGCACCACCGGAATCTCGTGGCGCTCGGCCAGGATCACCTGGGTGCCGTTCTTCAGCGTGGCGCGCTGCAGCGCCGGGAACTTCAGCTGCGGGAACTCGCGGGTCTGCGGTACGCCGGCCTTGCGGTCCACCTGCTCGGGCAGCGTGCTGTACTTGGGGTCCACCGCCGGCACGTTGAACGGCTTCGGCGCCTGGCTCGGGTCTTCCTTCAGCGCCACGCGCTCACCCGGTGCAATCACCAGGGTGTGGCTGCCCTTGTCCAGCCACTGCGCGCCCAGACGGCCCAGATCAGCAGCACTGGCCTTCTCGATGTTGGCCAGCGAGGTGCGGAAGCAGCCCGGGTCGCCGGTGAACACCGCGCACTCGGCCAGTGCGTCGGCCTTGCCGCCGAAGCCGCCGATGCGTTCGATGCCACGGATGAAACCGGCGCGGGCACCGGTCTTGGCGCGCTCCAGCTCGGCCGCGGTCGGGCCCTGCTTGATCAGCCGGTCCAGTTCCTCGTCGATGATCTTCTCGACCTTGGCCGGGTCCTGGCCCTGCTTGACCGTCGCCATGATCACGAAGTTCGAACCCAGCTGCGACGTCGACAGGCCTGCCGCGATGCTGTCCACCAGCTTGTCCTGGTGCTGCAGGCGCTGGCTCAGCCGCGAGGACTTGGCGCCGCCCAGTACCTGCGCGAACAGCTGCAGCTGATCGACCTCGGTGGTACCGACCTGCGGCACGTTCCAGGCGCGGTAGATACGCGCCTGCGGCACCTTGTCGGTCATCGTCTCGCGCGTGTCGGCGCTGCGCTTGGCCACGTTCACCGCCGGCTGCGCCATGGTCGGGCCGGCCGGGATGCTGCCGAAGTACTTGCCAACCTTTTCCTTGGCGGTGGCCAGGTCGATGTCGCCAGCCAGTACCAGCACGGCGTTGTTCGGGCCGTACCAGGTGCGGAACCAGGTCTTCACGTCATCCAGCGACGCCGCGTTCAGATCGTTCATCGAACCGATCACGCCGTGGTGGTACGGGTGGCCAACTGGATACAGCGCCTTGTTGAGCTGGTCCCAGGCCTGGCCGTAGGGCTGGTTCTCGCCCTGGCGCTTCTCGTTCTGCACCACGCCACGCTGCTCGTCCAGCGCCGCCTGGTCGATCGCACCGACGAGATGGCCCATGCGGTCCGATTCCATCCACAGCGCCATGTCCAGCGCAGTGGTGGGCACGTTCTCGAAGTAGTTCGTGCGGTCGGTATTGGTGGTGCCGTTCTGGTTGGTGGCGCCGACCTGCTTGAACGGCTCGAAGAACTCGCCGTCGTGATTTTCGCTGCCCTGGAACATCAGGTGTTCGAACAGGTGCGCGAAGCCGGTGCGGCCGGCCGGTTCGTCCTTGCTGCCGACGTGATACCAGACGTTGACCGCGACGATCGGCGCCTTGCGATCGGTGTGCACGATCACGCGCAGGCCGTTGGGCAGGGTGAACTGCTCATACGGGATATCGACCTTGGCCGGTGCGGCCGGCTTTGCCGCCAACGCATGGGAAGGCACAAGCGTGCCCAGGGCGGTGCTGAGGGCAACGGCCAGCAGCGCAGTGCGCGGGCGAAGGGCGAGAGACATATCCGGATCCTTGGTCACATAGGTGAACCCCGATCCTAGCGTGCGCGCGCAACGGCAGGAATCGGTCGCCAGTCACTGGGGGTGTTTGCCCCTGTGCGCCATCCGCAGCGCCGATCTGCCCTGTCCGAGCCGTCACAAGCACCCGCCAGCAACGTCCGGACAGTGTCCGCAGCACATCGAATGGACAGGTGTCCGCCCGCCGGACACTTTTCGATGATCATAAAACCCTTGCAAATCAATAATTAAAAGTTGGCACGGGGATTGCTTGGTAGTTCCTGCACCAGGAAGGGCTTCAGACAAAAGCTGACTGAAGACTGAACAAACGCAGGAAATCGAAAATTTTCCTTGCAAGCCCAGAATTGGTGTACTACCTTACTACCACACCACTGATCACCAACACTAAACAGGCCCCGTCATGAACGCCAAGACCATTGCCATCGCCATCGCCCTGATCGCCGGCACCGCGGTTGTTTCGTCGGTGCAGGCCTCCGAATCCATCAAGACCCTGTCCACCGTGCAGGTTCGTCCGGCCGCCGACCAGCTGGCCCAGCAGGCCTGGGAACAGGCCAGCGGCATCCCGACCCTGGCCACCGTGGAAGTGCGCCCAAGTGCCGACCAGCTGGCCGAGCGCAGCGGCTACGTCGCCGCCCCGGTGGCCGCCGCGATGCCGATCACCACCCTGGCCTCGGTGGAAGTGCGCCCGAGCCTGGAGCAGCGCGTCGCCCTGGCCGCCGAGCTGGAAGCCCAGCGCTACGCCGCGACCCTGGCTGCCGCCGCCACCAGCGTCGCCAACCAGGTGATCGTCAACCTGCCGGCCCTGCAGGTGCGTCCGAGCGCCGCCGACCTGCAGGCCCTGGCCACCGAAACCGCCCAGGTCCTGCTGCGCCCGTAAGCGGTGCCGCCCTGCCTCGCGCAGGGCGTGCGCCGTAAAGGCGGCGGTCGTCGCAGGTACACTGCGCCGATGAATGCCGCGCCCCAGTTCCACGTGATCCTGTTCCAACCGGAAATCCCGCCCAACACGGGCAATGTGATCCGGCTCTGCGCCAACACCGGCGCGCAGCTGCACCTGGTCGAGCCGCTCGGCTTCGCACTGGAAGACAAGCAGCTCAAGCGCGCCGGCCTGGACTACCACGAGTATTCGCGCCTGCAGGTGCACCCCGACCTGGACACCGCGCTGGCGCGGATCGCACCGAAGCGGTTGTTCGCCCTCAGTACGCGTGCCAGCGTCCGCTATGACAGCGTGGCGTTCGAAGACGGTGATGCCTTCCTGTTCGGCCCGGAAAGCCGCGGCCTGCCGCAGGACGTGCTCGATGCCTTGCCCGATGGCCGCCGCCTGCGCCTGCCGATGCGGCCGGACAACCGCAGCCTCAATCTTTCCAACACCGTTGCCGTGGTGATGTACGAGGCGTGGCGGCAGCATGGGTTTGCCGGCGGCGCGTAACGCCACGCGTCTCTCTTCTGCCTGGTCGTTGCTGTGGCGGGCGCATGCGTTCATGGGCGTTACTTTTCTTTCCGCGCGGAAAGAAGAGTAACCAAAAGAAACGCGCCGCCATCCGCGAGCCGGCGCTGCGCACCGGTGCCCTGCGCTCCTCGGCCCGCCGGGGGACGGCGCGGAACTCGCTGCGCTCAGACACCCGCGCCTCTTCGCCCCCGCCGGACCTGCGCTCCTCGGCTCGCTTCAAGGCGGACCCAACAGCCGCGCGGTACAGGCTGTCCTTGAACCCATCTCGGTACGGTGCGCGGTTCGGTACACCGATCGCTCGCCTGCGAATACGCTACTGGGCAATGCCGGCCAGCGGCCGGCACTACCGGTGCACTCAGAACGCGTTGATGCCGGTCAGTTCGCGGCCGATCACCAGCTGGTGCACGGTCTCGGTGCCTTCATAGGTGATCACCGATTCCAGGTTCAGCGCGTGCCGGATCGCCACGTGTTCGGTGGTGATGCCGGCGCCACCCAGCAGGTCACGGCATTCGCGGGCGATGTCGATCGCCATGCGGCAGTTGTTCCACTTGGCCAGGCTGACCTGCTGCGGCTGCAGCTGGCCGGCTTCCTTCAGGCGGCCCAGCTGCAGGGCCAGCAGCTGCGCGGTGGTGATGCGGCGGGCCATCTCGGCCAGCTTGATCTGCGCGCTCTGCGTGGCCGCCAGCGGGCGACCGAACAGCACGCGCTCCTTGGCATAACCCAGCGCTTCATCCAGGCAGGCAATCGCCGCACCGATGGGGCCCC
The DNA here is from genome assembly GCF_059372495.1 of Stenotrophomonas sp. YJH_SMC_80. Lineage (NCBI taxonomy): Bacteria > Pseudomonadati > Pseudomonadota > Gammaproteobacteria > Lysobacterales > Lysobacteraceae > Stenotrophomonas > Stenotrophomonas sp. YJH_SMC_80. Next base: position 243,328 of record NZ_JCAFVP010000004.1, on the reverse strand, counting down.
AGCTGATGCCATAGCGGGCCTGGGTCAGGCAGCCCAGCGGCCCCTTCAGGCCCTTCACGTTCGGCAGCCGGTGGCTGTCAGGCACGCGCACGTCATCGAAGAACAGCGCCCCGGTCAGCGATGCGCGCAGGCTCATCTTGTGCTTGATCTCCTGCGTGGTGAAGCCGGCCATGCCCTTTTCCAGCACGAAACCCTGGATGCCGTCCTCGGTCTGCGCCCAGACGATGGCCAGGTCGGCCACCGGGCCGCTGGTGATCCACATCTTGCTGCCGCTGATGCGCCAGTCGCTGCCGTCGCGCACCGCGCGGGTCTTCATGCTGGCCGGATCGGAACCCCCATGCGCCTCGGTCAGGCCGAAGCAGCCGATCAGTTCGCCGCGCGCCATCGCCGGCAGCCACTGCTGGCGCTGTTCCTCGCTGCCATAGGCGTAGATCGGGTACATGCACAGCGAGCTCTGCACCGAGACGAAGCTGCGCAGGCCCGAATCGCCGCGCTCCAGCTCCTGGCAGATCAGGCCGTAGCTGACCGCGCCGAGGCCACCACCGCCGTACTCGGTCGGCAGGGTCGCACCGAGCAGGCCCAGTGACGCGATCTCCGGCACCAGTTCATCGGGGAAGCGGGCCTGGTCGAAGGCATCGCCGATGATCGGCAGCACGCGCTCGTTGGTGAAACGGGCGACGCTCTCCTGCACCGCGCGCTCTTCCTCGTTGAGCAGGGAACGGACATCGAACAGATCGTACGGATGCAAAGCCATGGCACTCACGCGCAGTCAGGACCGGGCCATTGTCGGTCATCCGCAAGCATCGCGTCTGGTAGGTGTGGACCTTGGTCCACGGATGCGGGTCCGGGCGGTGAAACAATGTGCCAACCAAGGTTGGCACCTACCCGGCCGCGAGCATTACGCTGCACTGCAGCAATCATGACGTGAACATCGGCGATCTAGCTCGATCACGCGCGTCCCGGTACCCTGACACATTCAAACAACCGTTTCGCCCGTGGCCGCACGCGCGATTCCCAGGCACCGCCGGTGGCCCCGATGCCGGCCCTACCCACGAGTCATGCAATCGATGAGCGCTGAAGCCAACGCCCTGCCCCCGCGTGAAGTAATGGAATTCGACGTGGTGATCGTCGGCGCCGGCCCCGCCGGCCTGGCCACCGCGATCCGCCTGCGCCAGCGCGCGATCGAAGCCGGCCGCGAATTGTCGGTGTGCGTGCTGGAGAAGGGGTCCGAACCAGGCGCGCACGTGCTGTCCGGCGCGGTGATGGATCCGCGCGCGCTGACCGAACTGTTCCCGGACTGGGCCGAGCGTGGCGCACCGCTGAAGCAGAAGGTCACCCGCGACGAATTCCTGTTCCTCAGCGAAACCGGCGCACGCAGCACGCCCAACGCGCTGCTGCCGGAGTGCTTCCACAACGAAGGCAACTACATCATCAGCCTGGGCGAAGTGACCCGCTGGCTGGCGCAGCAGGCCGAGGCGCTGGAAGTGGCGATCTTCCCCGGCTTCGCCGCCGCCGAGGTGCTGTACGGCGACACCGGCGAAGTGATCGGCGTGGCCACCGGCGACATGGGCATCGAGAAGGACGGCAGCATCGGCCCGGCCTTCGAGCGCGGCATGGCGCTGCACGCCAGGTACACGATCTTCGCCGAAGGCGCACGCGGCCACCTGGGCCGCCAGCTGATCGCCCGCTACAAGCTGGACGAAGGCAAGGACCCGCAGGCCTACGGCATCGGCATCAAGGAACTGTGGCAGATCGACCCGGCCAAGCATGAGCCGGGCCTGGTGGTGCATGCCGCCGGCTGGCCGCTGGACAGCGACACCTACGGCGGCGCGTTCCTGTACCACGCCGACGGCGGCAAGGTCGCCATCGGCTACGTGGTCGGCCTGGACTACAGGAACCCGTGGCTGAGCCCGTTTGAAGAGTTCCAGCGTTTCAAGACCCATCCGTCCATCCGCAAGCACCTGGAGGGTGGCACCCGCATCGGTTACGGCGCGCGTGCGATCACCGCCGGTGGCCTGTTGTCGCTGCCGAAGACGGTGTTCCCCGGTGGCGCGCTGGTCGGCTGCGAGGCCGGCTACCTCAACGCCAGCCGCATCAAGGGCAGCCACGCCGCGATCAAGACCGGCATGCTGTGCGCCGACGCCGCGTTCGATGCACTGGCCGCCGACCGCCAGCACGATGAACTGAGTGCCTACCCGACGGCGTTCGAAGCCAGCTGGCTGTTCACCGAACTGCAGCAGGCCAAGAACTTCAAGCAGTGGTTCAAGAAGGGCCAGACCGTGGCCACGCTGATGACCGGCGTGGAGCAGTGGCTGCTTCCCAAGCTGGGCGTGCGCAACCCGCCGTGGACCCTGCACCGCACCCAGCCCGACCACGCCTGCCTGGAACCGGCGGCCAAGCACACCCGCATCGCCTACCCGAAGCCGGATGGCGTGCTGACCTTCGACCGGCTCAGCTCGGTGTTCCTGAGCAGCACCAACCACGACGAGAACCAGCCCAGCCACCTGACGCTGAAGGACCCGAGCATTCCGGTGAAGGTGAACCTGGCCGAGTACGCAGGCCCGGAAGCGCGCTACTGCCCGGCCGGCGTGTACGAGTTCGTCGGCGAAGCCGACAGCGCGCGCCTGCAGATCAACGCGCAGAACTGCGTGCACTGCAAGACCTGCGACATCAAGGACCCCACCCAGAACATCGTGTGGGTGACCCCGCAGGGCGGCGGGGGCCCGAACTACTCGGGCATGTGAACGCCACGGGCTGCGACCGAGCGTCGCAGCCCGTCGCTTGCCACGCACCGCTATCCTGCCCGCCCATGCGTGCATCATTCCTGCTCATCGCTGTTGCCGTGGCCCTGGCCGCCACGGCCTGCCAGCGCCCGCCTGCAGCGCCCGCCACGCCGGAACAGGCGCAGCAGCAGGCCATGCAACGCGCGTTCGAGTTGTGTGCCGGCTGCCACACCGTGCAGCCTGGCGGCATCCACCGCTTCGGCCCGAACCTGCACGGCGTGATCGGCCGTCGCGCCGGCAGCCTACCCGACTACGGCTATTCCGACGGCATGCGCCGCGCCGACATCACCTGGTCCGCGCAGACCCTGGATGCGTTCCTGCAGTCACCCACCCATGTTGTACCGGGCACACGCATGTACAACGCCTTCCCCAGCGCCGAACGCCGTGCGCTGGTGATCGCCTACCTGCAGCAGCAGTCGGCTCAGTGAGCCAGGCGCTGCAACTGCTGTTGCAGCCGCGCCACGAATGCCGCCACCGCGGTGAACAGCGGCACCGGATCGGTCTCGGCCGCATCCTGCAGGCGCTCGACCAGTGCATTGGCCTGCGCGGCCAGCACCGTCGCTCCCACCGCGCCCAAGCCACCGGCCTGGCGATGCAGGTGCAGCGCGGCAGCCTCACGGTCGCCGGCCTCCAGCGCGCGCTGCACAGCGGCCAGGTCACCTGCACTGGCCTGCAGCAGGCTGTCGCGCAACTGCTCGGCGACCGCACGTGAGCCGAAGCGCCGCTGCAGGCTGTCCAGATCGGGCAGCGTCCTGTCATCGACGGCAGCGGACTCGGCCAGCGGCTCCTCGAACCGTTGCCCCTGCGCCTGCGGCAACCAGCGCAGCAGTGCCGCGCGCAGTGTCGCCAATGACAATGGCTTGGCCAGCACCTCATCCATCCCGGCTTCACGGCAACGACGTGCATCGTCGTCCAGCACGCTGGCGGTCAGCGCCAGTACGGTCAGCCGCGGCTGGCCGTTGCGGCCTTCGCGTTCGCGCAGCAGGCGGGTGAAGGCGAAACCATCCAGTACCGGCATCCGGCAATCGGTAATGACCAGATCAAAGTGCTCCGATGCCAGGCGATCCAGCCCCTGCTGGCCATCGCCGACCAGCACATGCGGCACACCCAGCTGCTGCAGCCGCCAGGCCATCATCGCCTGGTTGGTCGGATGATCTTCGATGACCAGCACGCGTGCCTGGCGCAACGCCGGCGGCAGCAGCGCCGCCTGTTCCTGCTCGGCGACCAGCGCTTCAACATCACTGCTGCCGGCTTCCACCAGCGACAGCCGCACCTCGGCGCGGGTGCCCTCGCCCAGCGTGCTGTGCAGTTCCAGCTCGCCATCCATCATCTGCACCAGGCGCTGGCAGATGCTCAGGCCCAGGCCGGTTCCACCATGGTCGCGCTGGATGTACGCACCGGCCTGGGTGAACGGCGCAAACAGGTGCTGCAGCTGTTCCGGTGCGATGCCGATGCCGGTATCGGTGACGCTCAGGCAGAGCGGCTGGCTGCCGTCTTCGGCGGTCGGCCCCAGCACTTCCAGCTGCAGCCGCACTTCGCCGCGCACGGTGAACTTGATGGCGTTGCTGAGCAGGTTGAACACGATCTGGCGCAGGCGCACGCCATCCACTTCGTGCGCGGCTGCCAGCTGCGGATCAATCTGCACGTGCAGGTCCAGCCCACGTGCGCTGGCCTGCGCCGACAACAACCGGCACACGCTTTCCAGCAACGGCCGCAGCGGCTGCGGTACCGGCTCCAGCCGCAATGCGTTGGCCTCCAGCCGCGAGTAGTCAAGGATGTCGTCAAGGATCTGCCGGAGCATCTGCGCCGAATCCTCGATCACGCCAAGGATGCGTTTCTGTTCTGCATCCAGCGGTGAGTGCGCGAGCACTTCCAGCATCCCCAGCACGCCACTCATCGGCGTGCGGATCTCATGGCTCATGGTGGCCAGGAAGCGGGATTTCGCCTCGGCCGCCTGCTCGGCCTCGGCCTTGGCTGCGGTCAGGGCATCCGCTTGTGCACGAGCCTCGCTGGCATCCACCCAGTAGCCACTCCAGGTCACCACACCGGCTTCGGCGGCATAGGGTTGCGCCTGGGTGCGCACCCAACGCGGGCCTGCTCCATTGCCCCGCAGGCGGAATTCCAGCATGAGCGGTGCGAACTGGTGCGCGGCCTGTTCGACCGCCTGCAGGATGCGCGCGCGATCGTCCTCTTCGACGCGTTCCAGCAACATCGTGGCGTCCTGCTCAGCCTGCTGTCGGGTGATCCCGAACAGCGCCTGGAGGTCACCGGCAATGAACGGGAAGCGGAGCGTGCCATCAACCTCGCGACGGGCCTGGTAGACCACGGCAGGCAGGTTGTCGGTCACTTCGGCCAGGCGCTGCTCCAGCTGGCGGCGCCCGGCCACCTCGCGGCGCAGGCGCCAGTAGCCGATGCCATGCACCAGCAGCGCGGTCAGCAGCACCAGCAGCAGCGGTACACCCCAGCGCAGCGTGCTTCGCCAGTCGATGCCGTTGTGGTACTCCACCGCCAGCCAGTCGCCGCGCAGCGCTTCGCGCTCGCGTGGCGTCATCTGCAGCAGCAAGCGATCGAAGGTCGTGGCGAGCGCCGCATGCCGGCGCTCCACGGCCAGTGCCAGCTGGTCGTTGAAGCCCGCGGGCGCGGCAACCTGCAGGCGTCCCGGGAAACGCGTGCGCAGCAGGTGGTCGACCAGGGCCAGATTGCCCACGTAGGCGTCGGCCTCACCATCGATCAGGCGTTGCATGGCCTGTTCGGCGCTGCGCGCGGCGACGATCCTGGCCTGCGGCGCCTGCTGCAGCACGTAACCGCGTACGCGCTCCGGATCCGACAGCAGTACGCGCTTGTCCTGGAGGTCGGACAGGCCCAGCAGCGCCGGGCTGTCGTGGCGGCTGACGATCACGTTCGGCACGCTGATGAAGGGTTGGCTGTACACCCAGTCCGGGCCCAGATAGTGCGAATCAACGGGAATGCCCATCACCGCCTGCAGCTCGCCGCGGCGCGCCTTCTCGCGCACCTCATACCAGTCATGGCTGTTCTGCGCCTGCAGGTTGGCACCGGCCTGCATCAGCCGCGCCAGGTACTCGCTGGCCAGGCCGGTGGGCCTGCCATCCTCGTCGGCGAACGACAATGGGGCGGCGTTCGGCGCGAAGCCGATCTTCAACGGCTGTTGCAGAACCCGCTTCTCGGCCTGGCTGAGCGCCAGCTGCGCCGATGCCGACCACTGCGGCAGGGGCAGCCAGCGTTGTGCCAGTGCATCGCGCTGGGCCTGGCTGGTCGCGGCCAGCGCCAGGTCCAGCGCTTCGGCCAGCGGTTGCTTGCTGTTGGGAACGCCGAAGTGCATCCGTTCGGGAGGCAGGTCGCTCGGACGCAGCAGGACGACACCCTGCAGGTGCTGGCGTGCGATCAGCTCGGTGGCAACGTAGGCATTGCCTATGTAGACATCAGCTTTGTCGTCTCTGACCATCTGCAGCGCAGCCAACGAGCTGTTTGCGACAAGCTGCACCGCACGCGGGAAACGTGCCCGCACCTGCGGGCCGGTCAGGAAATCCTGCTCGATGACCACCCGCAATCCGTCCAGGTCGGGCATGTTCGAAGCACGCAGATCGCCCGGCCTCCCCACCAGCGCCAACGGCGCCTCGCCATAGGCAGCGGTATAGACCATGCACTGGGTGCGGTCGGCACTGAGACCGACATTCATTACCACGTCGATCTCGCCACGACAGGCCGCATCCAGCACGGATGTCCAGTCGGAATAACGCCTCGCCTCGACCTTCACACCCAGCTGACGGGCGAGAAGCGACAGATAATCCGGCCCCAGGCCAACCTGCTGGCCATCACGGAGGGACTCGAACGGCGGCCAGCCGCTGTCATACTGGCCCACGACGATGCTTGGATGGGCGGCGAGGTACTCGCGCTGCAGGGGACTGAGCGGCAACAGCCCGGGCACTGCCTGTGCCAGCGCCACGGGCAGCACCAGCACGGCCAGCAGCAGGACCAGCCCGCGAACAGCCCAGCTACGCATCGGCGTCGATCTCCTAGAATCCTGACAGGGCCGCGATGGTCGCGGCCCGGCTTGCCCGGTGGCCATACTAGAGCAATGAGCTTGCGCATCATCATCGCAGACGACCACCCTGTGGTCCGTATCGGTACCCGCGCCGTCATCGAATCGAGCGGGGTCGGCCGCGTGGTCGGCGAGGCTGACAGCGCGCAGGCGCTGATGGCCCTGCTCGGCAGCCAACCCTGCGACCTGCTGGTGACCGACTATTCCATGCCAGGCAGCCCACAGGCCGACGGCTTCGCCATGATCGGCATGATCCGCCGCCGCTTCCCCGACCTGCCGGTGCTGATGCTCAGCGTCTCCAACAACCTGGCGATCCTGCGCATGGTGCTCGACAGCGGCGTGCTCGGCCTGGTCGACAAGAGCTCGTCGATGGACGAACTGCCGCAGGCCATCCAGGCGGTCTATCGGGGCCAGCCCTACATCAGCCGGAGCCTGCGTGAGCGGGTCGAGGCTGCGGGCAGCTGGCGCATGCGCGAGGGCGACGGCAAGCCGTTGTCGCCACGCGAGGTGGAAGTGCTGCGGCTGCTCGGCACCGGCATGACGGTGAAGGAGATCTCGCTGCAGCTGCACAAGAGCGTCAGCACCATCAGCCGGCAGAAAGGCGACGCCATGCTCAAACTGGGCCTGAAGGGCGACGCCGAATTGTTCGACTACCTGCGCGACGGCAAGATCTGAGAACCAGATCACACTGTAAGGGCATCTGTCACCGCCCTCTTTGACCGGCCGCCGTTCTGTGCCAAGATGACCCGGCATGGGTTTTCAATGCGAGGTCGAAGGAATCGACCGGCTCATGTCCTCGCTCCCGTCCCAGGTGGATGGGGTGCGGTTTCCTGCCGGCCGTCTGGCCCGGCAACGCTGACCATGGAGAGGCGCATGCATCACCCCCCCGAGCCATGTTGGACCCTGCCGTTGCGGCCCCTGCGCGCATTCGCGGCGTGCCTGCTCGTCTCTCTTTCCGCTGCGGCCTGCAGCGCCGCCGATCCGGCCCCCTCGTCCTCCCAGCCTGGCGCCCCCGTGCAGGCTGCCGATGCGCCCCGACAGGATGTTGCCCCGATGCAGAACACCTCTCCCGACACCGCCGTCACCCCGCCCGACGCGCCGACCGTGATGTATTTCACCTACCAGGTGGACGGTGATGGCGCGACCTCCTACGAGGTCCAGAACGGCAGCGTGGCGACCTTCTGGTTCGGCCACACCTTCACCCTCGATGGCACCACGTATTACACGGGTTTCTCCTGGGATACCCGCGAGCACTACGGCAAGCCGGGCGAGCAGACGCCGGCCGGCCCGGATGATCGCGCCAACCTCGCCGAGGCCACTTTCGTGCTGGCCGGCGCCGACGCGAAGAAGCCATGGAAGTTCCGTGGTCAGGAATGGACCATCGGCGCGCTGGGCGCGTACGACAAGGCCGACGATGTCGATACCCGGCGCAAGCCGCTTGAACATCGCACCGCCGACGGTCGCCTGCTGCTGGCGGTGCCGACCAGCAGCTTCGACCGCGGCATCAGCAGCACCGGCTATGCACTGCTGCTGTTCAACCCCAAGCGCAGCGAAGACGACGTGGACAGCAAGGTCTGGCGCTATGTCGGCTCGGTGCGTACGGGCGAGGACAACAGCGCCGCCTGCGACGAAGGCAACGTGATGCCCTGCACCGACAGCGATGGCGAACTGGCCTTCGCTGCCGACGGCAACGGCCTGCCGCGACTGACCGTGACCTTCAAGGGCACCACCATCGAAGGCCCCGGCAAGACCCGTGCACTGGGCGCCGGCGACGCCGTGCACTACACCTTCGACAGCGCGACCCAGCAGTACATCGCGCCCTGATAGCACCCGCCCACGCGCGGGTTTCCTGTTGACCGACATGTTCTTGACTCACGGATGAGTCCGGTTGGCGATTCGCGGCATGCGCCGCTCCATCAACCCCGAGGAAAACGTCATGGCACAGCATGACTACAGCAGAAAGGAAGTCCTGGACATCGTCGAGCAGGTCGCCCGGCAGAAAGGCCTTCCGGTCGATGACTTCATGCGCTTCGCGCACATCGAGACCGGCGGCACCTTCAACGAGCGCGCCCACAACACCTCGTCCGGCGCCAAGGGCCTGTTCCAGTTCGTGCCCGGCTCCGCGCGCCAGTACCACCTGACCGGCCACGAGTTCGACCCGACCCGCAACACCGAAGCGGCCGCAAAGATGTACCAGGACAACCTGGACTCGATGGCACGCCGCAACGAGCGCACCGGCCACCCGTACCTGTCCGGAGGCAGTACGCCGACCGGCCTGGACCTGTACCTGGCCCACCAGCAGGGCAGCGCCGGCTATGGCTCGGTGCAGACCGCGATTGCCACCGGCACCTTCGGCGTGGTCCGCAACGGCCACGGCGAAGAGATCAACATGCGCCGCAACGTGCTGAACCAGATCGGTTCCGACGCGAAGGCGCTGACCGGCCACACCCTGGCCGAGATGCGCGGCATGAACGATGGCGACCTGGCGCGGACGTTCTCCAGCTACTACATCCACAAGTACGCGGCGATCAGCATTCCGGAAAAGAACATCGAGCCGCAGGCGGTGGCGCAGGGCCAGGGCCAGGCCCCGGCCGCGCCTGCACAGGCCAGCGCAGCCGTGGCGGCGGGTGCAGCCACGCTGGCGGCAACCGCAACGGCGGCTGCCACACCGAAGCCGGGCATCGAACTGCAGGCCGCCTACGAGGCCGGCGTGAAGTACGACCACGTGAAGTACGCCATCAACATTCCGGGTCACGCGCTGTACGTACCGGGCAAGACCGGCAAGAACGTGGAGCAGGGTTACATCGACTGCTCCGGCTGGGTCGGCACGCTGCAGAACCGCACCATGGACGAGATCAACCAGAAGGCCGGGCATGCGGTCTTCAGCAAGGCCGATCGCATCGACCTGGGCAACCTGGGTTCCGGCGGCATCGTGCGCAAGGCATTCGACCAGTCCGGCGTGCTGCTTGACCGCGACGCGATCCTCAAGCCCGGTGCGCTGAAGGAAGGCATGATCATCGGCCTGGATACGGCCAAGACCCGCCATGAGCACTGGAACGGCATCGACCACATCGTGATGGTGGTGCGCGACCCCACCACCGACAAGCTGCTGATCAGCCAGTCCACCGGCAGCAAGGGCGTGCACACCATGCCGGTGGAGGACTACCTCAAGCAGGTGAAGGAGCACCCGAACTGGAAGCTGTACGCCTCCGATCCGCTGTCCAAGGCGCGCGACCTGCTGGAAAACCGCACCCCGTCGCACGAGCAGGCCCAGGGCAAGCCTGCCGCCGAGCACAAGGCCGCTGCCACCCCGCACGCCGAACTGTACAAGCAGGGCGCGCACAGCGAAGGCGTGCGCAAGGTGCAGGAGCAGCTGGGCCACCTCGGCTATGTCGGTGCCGACGGCAAACCGCTGGTCGAGGATGGCCGCTTCGGCCGCAACACCGACGCGGCGGTGCGCCAGTTGCAGAAGGACAACGGCCTGGTGGTCGACGGCATTGTCGGGGCGAAGACGCTGGAGGCCATCAAGGAAGCCCGCGAGCGCCCGCTGCTGAACGACGAACGGCACCCGCGCAATCCGCTCTTCATCCAGGCCAGCAAGGGTCTGGAACTGTTGCCGGCCGGCACCTTCAAGGATCGCCACGCGCTGGAAAGCGCCGCCGCGGCCCTGACCAAGGAGGCGCATGCCGCCGGCCTGCAGCGCATCGACTCGGTGGTGCCCAGCCCGAACGGTGAACGCCTGTTTGCCGTGCAGGGCACGATCGGTGACCCGGCGGCCAGCCGCGTGGCGGTGGAGACCCGAGCCGCCAGCGAGCAGAGCATCGCGCTCAGCAGCGGTGCCGTGCAGGGCGCGCCTAACGTGCTGCACCAGCAGCAGGACGCCCAGCAGGAGCAGGCCCGGCAGGCACAGAAGGCGATGGGCGTCTGAGCCCGCAACGCCTTGGCAGAGAAGGGAGGGCCACGTCCGCGTGGCCTTTTCCCTTTCTGCCAGCTGAGCGGCCGAGGCCGCTTTCAGCCTTGCTTCATGCCGCCTGCCGCTAGATGAATGCGCAAGCCGCACGGTGGACCAGGCAATGTTCCGGCAATGTTGGAACGTCAGCGTGGTCTCCACGGCAGCCGGGGCGCCCGCGCCCTCCCTGCCCAGCGTGGCATGCACCTCACAGGAGAACGAACATGCTCAGTACTTCCACACTCAGCTTCCGTGGTCTGGCGATGGCCCTGGCACTGGTGGCCGGTGTCGCCGTGGTCAGCGATGCCAGCGCGATGTCGAGGAAGGACAAGCGCACCCTGGTCGGTGCCGTGGTCGGTGGCGTGGCCGGCAACCTGCTCTCCAACGGCGATCCCGCTGCCACCGTCGGCGGCGCCGTGGCCGGCGGCGCGATCGGCAACCTGACCACCTCCGACCGCCGCGACCGCCGTTACTACGACAATCGCCGTTACGACGACCGCTACGATCGCCGTTACGACCGTGGCTACTACCGCAGCGGCTACTACGACCGCGGTGATGACCGTCGCTGGCAACGCGAGCGCTACTACGACAACCGCTACTACCACGACCGCGGTCGCCATCGCGGCTGGTAAGCAGCGCGGCATCTTCCATGCCGATGCACGGACGGGCGGGTCGATGACCCGCCCGTTTGCGTTGGCCGCGTGCATGGCGTTGAATGCGCAGCCTTGGATGTGACTTTCCCCACTGGGGCTGCGGCATGACTTCTTCCTCCCACCGCGTGCAGGGCCTCAACAACGACGAGGTCGCTGCCGACTGGCCACCGATCAGCGCGGCGGACATCGCGTGGCTGCGCCAGCGCTACCCGCAGCTGCACATCGGCAGCGAACCGCGCTGGCACAGCCCGCGGCCGCTGTCGGCTGCCGCCATCGTCAACGGCGCGAACGGCGCGGTGTTCGTCAAGCGCCATCACCACAGCGTGCGCAGTGCGGCCTGCCTGGAAGAAGAGCACCACTTCATCGCCCATCTCGCCGCAGCGGGCGTACCGGTGGTGCAGGTGCTGCCAGCGGCCGATGGCCACACTGCGGCCGAACATGGCGAATGGACGTTCGAGCTGCATGCGATCGGCGTCGGCGAGGACCTGTACCGCGACGCCGTGTCGTGGTCGCTGCTGACCGATGTCGCGCAGGCCCGCGAAGCCGGGCGCACACTCGCGCAGCTGCACCGGGCCGCCGCCAGCTACCACGCGCCCCAACGCAGCACCCATGTGCTGGTCGCGCGCGACGATCTGATCCGTGCCGACGATCCGATCGCGGCCATCAAGGCAGAGCTGCACGAGCGTCCCGGGCTGGCCCGCTATCTCGCGCGCATTCCATGGGAAGCGCAGCTGCAGCGCGACGTGCTGCCGTGGCATGCCGGCCTGGCCGAGCGCCTGCGCGATGAGCCACGATTGTGGGCGCACAACGACTGGCACGTTTCCAACCTGCTGTGGCGCGATGGGCAGATCAGTACCGTGCTGGATTTTGGCCTGGCCTCGCCCACCAGTGCGCTGTTCGACCTCGCCACGGCGATCGAGCGCAACGCGGTGGCGTGGCTGGAACTGGAGCGCGGCATGGAGGCGGTGCGCATCGATATCGCGCTGGCCCTGCTCGACGGCTACCGCCAGGTGCTGCCGCTGTCGGCGGCACGCGTGCACCTGCTGGCCGACCTGCTGCCGATGGTCCATTTCGACTTCGCACTGTCCGAAGTGGAGTACTTCGAAGGCGTCACCGGCTCGACCGCCAATGCCGACGTCGCGTGGCAGCCCTTCATGCTGGGGCATCCGGCGTGGTTCCACAGCGCGCCGGGACAGGCACTGCTGCAGGCGCTGCACGCGGCGGCGTGACCCGGTTGGCGCACCATTGGGATCAGGTCCCTTTCCTGCGGAAAGGGATCTGACCCCGCAGCCTGGACCCCGCAGCCTGAAGAACGCCGGCTCGCAAATCCGTACCATTTGTAGTGAAATGGTCACCTGAAGCGGGGGTGCCTGGATCTGCCAGGCTGAGAGAGTCCCTTGGAACCTGATCCGGTTTGCACCGGCGTAGGGAGCTTTGAGCCGCAGCCACACCCCCCATCATGGGCCCTGTGCACCTGCGCGCCGTCGCTTCGTCTCCCTTGTTGTCCGAAGACGAACCGAATGAACCGCTGCCTGCGCCCCACCCTGCTCTCCCTCGCCCTCTGCGCTGCGCTGCCACTGCACGCCAGCGAGGCCGATGCGTCCCCTGATGCGGCTGCCACCGGCGCCGAGCGCTCGCCCACCGAACTGGCGGCGGTACGCGTGCAGGCCGGCAAACCGAAGGCCGATACCTCACGCGTGAACGCCTTCGGTGGCGGCAGCTGGAAGGACACGCCGGCCTCGGTGAACGTGCTTGAGCGCGATTACCTGGACCGTCGCCAGGTGCGTTCGCTGTCCGAGCTGGCCAGCAACGATGCCTCGCTGGGTGATGCGTATGCGCCGGTGGGTTACTACCAGAACATCGCCATCCGTGGCTTCGCCCTGGACGCCGCCACCGGCTACCGCTTCAACGGCCTGTCCATCGCCGGCGAACAGCGCCTGGCGCTGGAGAACGTGCAGTCGGTGGAGATCCTCAAGGGTGAAGCCGGCCTGGCCGCAGGCGTGATGGCGCCGGGCGGCATCATCAACTACATCGGCAAGCGCCCGGCCGAAGTGCGCACCGCCACGCTCGGTACCGATTCGGAAGGCTCGCGCTACGTCGCCGTCGATGTCGGCCACTGGATCACCCCGCGTTTCGGCCTGCGCCTGAATGCCGCATGGGATTCCAGCAACTCCTATGTCGAGCACGCCGACGGTCGCCGCAACTTCTACTCGCTGGCCGCCGACTGGCTGATTGGCGAACGCGGCAAGCTGGAAGTGGATGCCAACTACCAGACCAGCTCGCAGCGTTCGGTGTCCGGCTACCAACTGCTGGGCGCACGCGACCTGCCGCGTGGCGTCGACCGCGAACACCTGCTGGGTTACCAGCCGTGGCAGCGCCCGGTGGATATCGCCAGCACCAACATCACCGCGCTGCATACCTACGACTTCAACGAGGCCTGGCAGTCGCGCATCTCGGTCGGCCACAGCCGTTCGGTGATCGATGACAACGTCGCCTTCGCCTACGGCTGCTACTACGCCGTGCTGTGCGCCGATGGCAGCGTGCCAGGCAACTACTTCGCGCCCAACGGCGACTATGACGTCTACGACTACCGCAGCCCGGACGACACCCGCCGCAACCAGCAGGCCCGTGCGGAGCTGCGTGGCCGCTTCGAGACCGGCAGCGTCGGCCATGAGCTGACCGTCGGTGCCGACTACTTCCGGCGCACCGTGGACAAGCGCCCGAGCGTCAACGAGTACGTCGGCACCACCAACATCCACGAAGCACCGGTGCCGGTATTCGCGCCGTCGCCGAAGATGCCGGGACCGTCCGCACGGCGCCTGGACAGCCGCCAGACCGCGTTCTTCGCGCTGGACCGGATGAGCTTCGGCGATGACTGGCAGTGGCTGGCCGGTGGCCGCTTCGTGCGCCTCGATGAGCGCGCCTACGACAAGCGTGGCACCCCGCAGCGGCACAGCCGCCTGTCGCGCTTCCTGCCGCAGACTGCGGTGGTGTGGAAGGCCACCGACCAGCTCAATGCCTATGCCAGCTACGTGCGCGGCATTTCGCTGGGCCAGGAAGCGCCGTTCTGGACCAGCAACGCCGACACCTTCCTGCCGTCCGTGCAGTCGCGGCAGCTGGAAGTGGGCGTGAAGTACGTGCCGGTCGAAGCGCTGACCCTGGGCGCGGCCGTGTTCCGCATTTCGCAGCCGTACCAGTACGCCAAGCCGGACAGCAGCGACGTCGGCTACACCTTCGTCGAGGAAGGCACGCAGACCCACACCGGCCTGGAGCTGACCGCCAACGGCCAGCTGACCGATGCGCTGCAGATCGTGGCCAGCGCCAGCGTGCTGCCGGCGCGCGCGCGCGACACCGGCACGCCGGCCTATGAAGGCCATCAGCTGGTGAACCTGCCGAAGGTGCGCGCCAGCGTGCACCTGGCCTATGCGCTGCCGTTCGTGCAGGGCCTGGACGTGACCGGCGGCTGGCGCTATGCCGGTGCCAACGTGGCCCGCGCCGACGGTGGCGTGCGCGCACCCGACTATTCAGTGTTCGACGCTGGCCTGCGTTTCCAGCATCGCCTGCGCGAGCGCGCAGTGACCTGGAACCTGTCGGTGGACAACGTGTTCAACCGCTTCTACTGGCGCGATACCGGCAGCAGCGGCGGTGACTACTACCTGTTCCCCGGCGCACCGCGACAGGCCCGCCTGTCGGTGACGTTCGCGCTGTGAGCGGCGTGATGCTCGAGTGGACCGCCGCACTGTGCAGCATCCTCGGCGTCTGGCTGATGGCCCGGCGCCGGCTGGCGGCGTGGCCGGTGGGCCTGCTGTCGGTGGCGCTGTATGGCCTGGTGTTCGCCGAGGCCAAGCTGTACTCGGACACCCTGCTGCAGATCGCCTTCGGTGGTTTTCTGGTCTATGGCTGGCTCAACTGGCGGCAGCATGCCGCCGATGAGGGCAGCATCCGCATCGTGCCGCTGGCACGCGGCACGCTGCTGCGCGACCTGGCCATCGGCCTGTGCGGTGGCGTGGCGCTGGGTGCAGCCATGCACAGCTTCACCGACGCTGCCCTGCCGTGGTTGGATGCGCTGCTGACCGGTCTGAGCCTGGTCGGGCAATGGTGGCAGGCCCGCCGCCACGTGGCCTGCTGGTGGGTGTGGATCGCAGTGGACGTGGTCTATGTGGGTGCGTACCTGTTCAAGTCGCTGCACGTGACCGCCGCGCTGTACGTGTTCTTCCTCGGCCTGGCCGTGTTCGGCCTGCGCGCATGGAGCGCCGCCGCTCGCGAGCCACAGGTGGCAACCCGGTAGAGCCACGCCATACGTGGCTGGGCCACCGGTAGTCGCCAACCTTGGTTGGCGCGCGCCTGCCGAGCAAGGTAGGCATCTACCCAACACATCCACGCATGGCGTGCATCTACTGGGTAAGCACCAAACCCAGCCGCAGCGGCTGGCGCATGTCGGCCGGTGGCGCGGCCTGCAGGGGTGCACTCTGCAGGGTCGCGCGCAGGGCAGCATCGACCTGGGCGTCACCCAAGCTGTCGAATTCCAGTTTCGAAATGCGGCCATCCGCCGCGATCCACACGCTCACCGGCAACGGCGTCGGCGTGTCCGGATGTGCCTGCAGCCATTCCAGTACGCGCTGCGCCTGCGGGTCCTGCTCCTGCTGCAGGCGCTGCTGCAGCTGCCCCCCCACGGCGGCGGCATAGGCCATCCAGTGCGCAGGGGCTTCCTGTGCGGACACTGCGGCACTCCCCAGTGCCAGCGCACCGAACAACGCGGCCAGTGGCCGCCACCAGCGGCGTGCACCGGTTGTGTTTCTTGCCATCGCCATCGCCCGCCCCTGCGCTCTCATCCAACGGCTGATGGTCGGCGCGGTAGATGACAGGCAGATGGCGGCACAGTAGAGCCACGCCATGCGTGGCGTGGATCTACTGGAACAGAGCGGCCAGTAGCATGCGCAAGGACGAGAGCCGCGATCAGTCGCCCAGGTCGGCCAGCACCTTGCGCGAGGGCGCGAAGAAGGTCACGCCGGTGGTGGCGGTGGAGAAATCTAGGATGCGGTCATGCAGCGGTGCGGGATTACCGATGAACATGCGCTCGAGCATCTTCTCGATCACCCACAGGCGGCGCGTGTAGCCGATGAAGTAGGTGCCGTACTCGCCGCGACCCGGGTTGGCGAACGGCATGTTGTCGCGCAGGATCTCGTGCTCGCCGTCGGCATCCTCGATGGTGCACAGCGTCTTGTGCGACTTCTGCGCATCGGCCGGCGCATCGTCCAGCTCGATGTTGTCGTGCTTGGTGCGGCCGATGATCGCTTCCTGCGCTTCGGTCTTCTGGGCGCGCCAGGCATCGAGGTTGTGCAGGTACTTCTGCACCACCACGTAACTGCCGCCGACATGCTCCGGGTCTTCCTCGCCCACGATGGTGGCTTCCGGCAGTGACAGCCCTTCCGGGTTGGCGGTGCCGTCAACGAAATCGAGCAGGTCGCGGCCATCGAAATAGCGGAAGCCGGCCACGTCATCGACCGTCTCCACCGCATCGCCAAAGGCCATCAGCAGGTTGCGCTCGAACGCCACGATCAGATCCATCGTGCGTGCACGGATGTGGTACAGCAGGTCGCCCGGCGTGGACACAGCGGTATGGGTCGCGCCCTTGATCTCGCGGAACGGCTGCAACTCGCGCGGCGGCGTGGTGCCCACCAGCGGCTTCCACACGCGGTGGCCGATGGCCACGTTGCAGGTGAAGGTGCGTTCGATCTCGCGGATGGCGGTGTTCTTGATCAGGTCGTCGGTGCTGGCCAGCACCTCGCGTGCCTTGGCGATCGACGCCTCGTCATCCTTCACCTTCAGCACCAGAAACGCCGCCGAATGGGTCAGTGGCGCGGTGATCTGCTGCGGCTCGTTGTCGAGCGTGTGGTTGACGGCGGTGATCGGTGCGGGCTGGGAGTTCACGGCGGTTCCTGCTGGCTTGAGGCGGACGCATCGCGTGTGGCGATGTGCGGGCGATCATAGCGGAACCGCCTGACCGGGGACGGAGCGGTTCTCGTTCCGTCCACCGGCGAAGCTACGAAGGCCTCAATCCACATCACTCCAGACCGCCAGTTCGTAGCCATCCAGATCGCGGAAGTGGAAGCGGCGACCACCCGGGAAGGCGAACACCGCCTGCACCACCTCGCCACCGGCGGCGATCACGCGTTGCTGTGCATCGGCCAGGTCCGCGCAGTAGAGGATCACCAGCGGCCCCCCGTGGGCACGCACCGGCGCGTCGGCCACGAAGCCACCTTTCAGACGGCCGTCGTCGAACTCGGTGTAGGCCGTGCCGTAGTCCGTGAAATGCCAGCCGAACACCTCGCCGTAGAAGCGCTTGCTACGGGCGATGTCGGCGACGTTGAGTTCGATGTTGTCGATGCGGCGTTCGGCATCGTGGGGCGCGGCAGGATTCATGGCGTGGCTCCGTGGTGGGAGCCCAGCATCGATCAATGCAGCACAGTGGTCTTGAACAAAACGGCCATCATTGTCCCCACTCCAGGCGCAGCTCGCTGGCGGTCATGCCCGCCAATTCACGCGCCTCGCGGCTGAGATGGGCCTGGTCGGCATAGCCGGCATCAGCGGCCAGCATCGCCAACGAATGCAGTGGCAGCGCGCGACTCTGGCGCAGGAAACGTTGCAGCCGCAGGATCCGCTCCAGCGTCTTGGCGCCGTAGCCGAACTGCGACTGGCTGAAACGCCGCAAGCTGCGCGGGCTCAGGCCCAAGTGCGCCGCCAGCGTATCCAGCGTGGCATTACCCGCGGCGAGCGCCTGGAACAGGACATGGGCGCGCTGCGCCGGCGTATCGAGCGCGGCCGCACCCATGTGCTGTTGCAGGCAGTTCGCCATTCGCTGCAGGCGCTGTGCAGGCGCGGTGTCGCCGATGGAGGCCGCCGCCTTGTTCACCCACGCGCCCTTCAGGTCGGCCAGTGGCACGGCCTGGCCGATGATCGCGGCCAAGGGCAGGCCCAGCGCGGCCAATGCCTGGCCGGGACGGAAGCGTGCGCCCAGCACCTGCGCACCGGGTGCCAGCGCCGGGTGCGCGGCCACGCGGTCCGGGCCGACGACGAACAGCGCACCGTCGCGCCAGAGGATATCCACGCAGCCATCGGGCAATACGGTGATGTGCCCATCGGCATCGGCAGGAAGCTGGCTCTGCCACAGCTGGCCAAAGTGGCCGCGCAGCGGCGCAGGCGCCAGATGCTCCTGGTAGGTCGTGCCGGTGCCTGCAAGAGAGGAAGGGTCGCCCATGCCGCATTGTGGCGCCACGGGGCCCATAAAAGTGAAGCCCGGCGCGAGGCCGGGCTTCGGTTGGCGTGTGGGAGAGAGAGAGAGTCACACGCCAGCACAACACGCACTAACGACAGGCGTTTGTTACCAGGTGAAGCGCGGGCCCACGAACCACTCGCGGTCGCCGGCCTTGGCCAGCTTCACTTCGCCACTCAGGCCCCAGTTCTGGTTGAACTTGGCGGTGGCGCCGACACGGCCATAGAACTCGCCGTCCGGGTTGATGCCGTGCTTCTTGGTGTAGTCCTCGTAGCCGGCCATCACGTAGCCTTCCACGTACGGGTTGAACGCGGTGCGCACGCCAACTTCGGTCGAGTAGCCGTTGAAGTCCAGGCCATGCTTCATGTCGAACTTCTGGTACGCAACGCGAGCCACCAGGTCGGTGTTCGGTGCGATGCCGTAGTTGTAGCCGGCGCCGATGCGCCACTGGTCGACGTCATTCTTGAACTTGTCGGTCTCCTGCGCGCTGTAGTCGCCGAAGATGTGGAAGTTCGGGTGCACCGCCACGGAACCCTTCACCTTCCAGCCGTCGGCGTCGCCGCCCTTGGCATCGGTGTTCACGTAGCCGCCTTCAACGTAGTTGTACGACAGGCCATCGGTTGCCGATGCAGCGAACGGCAGAGCAGCCAGAAGACCCAGGGCGAGCAGCGAATTCTTGTTCATCGGGACACACCTTTAATTATTTTGGTTTCGTCGGCCGCCTCCCGGGAGGGGGAGAGAGAAGAGGCGGTCGACAGGTGTGAATTATCCGTTAGGGGGTCTAATCAACCCTGAATATTGAACTGACTGGTGTATAAATAAGGCTGGCGTTCAGGGAACTCCGCATGGGACCGCTGTCGGCTTCTTGCGCGCACCACGCTCGATGCTTGATGCGGGCTCTGATCCTGATCGCCTCGCCGGTTGTGCTACTGCAGGCACAGGCCGCTGAGCGCATCGTTTCTGCCAGGCACATCGTCGTACAGACAGACGATGTCACGCGCTTCTTCAAGGTGCTGGACGCCAACCAAGGGCGCCCAAGCGCCGATGATCTGCAACACGGCTATCTGGATGCGGGTACGGATGCCCTGCGCAGCTTCACCGACCGCCGTATCGGCTCGATGGAGCGGCTGGCCAGGGCCATCCAGGACAAGCCGGCATTGTTTGCGAAAGCGAGAACCTGCGCGACCGCATTGCCATCGATCCGCACGCGCGTCGCCGCTGCCGTCGATCGACTTGGCGCCCTGTTGCCGTCTGCGCGCTTTCCCCCGGTCACCGTACTGGTGGGCCGCGGCAACAGTGGTGGCGTGACTACCGAAGCAGGTGTGGTCATCGGACTGGAAGCACTGTGCAACGCCGACTGGATGCAGACCGACGTAGGTGACCGCTTCGTGCATCTGATCGCGCATGAGTATGTGCACGTGCAACAGCCCGGTGCACGCGTGGACATCGAGCAGCCCACCCTGCTCTATCAGACCCTGCTGGAAGGGGGCGCCGAATACGTGGCCGAACGGATCTCCGGGCAACCGGCCAACGCGCATCTGCAGCGTTGGACGCAGGGTCGCGAGTGTGCGCTGGAGCGTGCGTTCCTGCAGGACAGCATGGGTACCGATCTTTCAAGGTGGCTGTACAACGGTCCCGGCGACGATACGCGCCGCGGAGATCTCGGCTACTGGATCGGCTATCGCATCGCCCATGCCTATGTTGCGCGCGCGGCCGACACGCGCAGCGGCGTCGCCGAACTGCTGGATGTCCAGCCCGGGAACGCTGCGGCGCTGCTGGAAGCAAGTGGATGGCAACCTGCGTGCGGAGTAGGCGAAAGCACGCAGACGCGCATGCCGTGATGCCGGCTTCATGCAGGTGAATGGGTAACGTTTAACAGGCACAAGGCGCTTCGCCGATGCAGATCAGTTCGCTTGATCCCGCTTGTTAAGGTTTGTTGATCTACAGGCCTTCACAGCCCATCCACGTACTCAAATTCCAGCTGAAAGCACGGGCTAGCGCCGGGAACAAACGCCGCTATATTCCAGCTTCCCCAGACGAAGGAGGGAGTTGGAAATGAAACTGACCAAGCAGCACATCAACGCAGCACGCGCCATCACCGTCGCCATCGTGGCCACCGTAAGCCTCGGCGCTTGCGCCACCTACAAGGACGAGTTCGCAACCATCAACTCGCGCCTCGATCAGCTCGACGTAAAGGTGCAGGGCGCTGCCCAGAGTGCCGAGTCCGCCAACCAGTCGGCGCAGCAGGCCAACCAGCGTCTGGACCAGATCGAAGGCCGCGTACAGCAGCTTGAAAGGGCACCGGCCGGTCGCAAGCCGCGCGGCTGATAGCTCCCTCATCCTTTGAATTGCTCCACCTCTGTATCGGGAACCAGTGGCCTTCGCCGGCCACTGGCATCCTTCCACCCAGGATTGCATTGCAAGGAGCCGTCCCATTCGTACCTCCTCCTCCCCTGCACGCCGCGTCCTCCATGCCGCACTGGCGATGGCACTGGCCGTTGCGTGCAGCGGCGCAGCCAGCGCCAAGGGCAAGGACAAGGAAGCGCCTGAACAGCGAATTGCTGCCGTTGATGAACTTCCACCCGACCAGAGCGTGTCCGAAACAGTGATCGAGCTGGCCGGCTGGGTGGTTGCCAGCAAGGACAACCAGGGCTACCCGTTCGCAATCATGGACAAGGCCGCCGCGCAGGTCCTGATCTTCGGCGGCGACGGTAAGCTGCGCGGCGCGGCACCGGCGCTGTTCGGTTCGGCCATCGGTGATCACTCGGCCCCTGGTGTTGCCAAGCTCGCACTGAGCGCGATTCCCGGCCATGACCGCACCACCCCTGCCGGCCGTTTCATTGGTGGCTACGGCCCCTCCGACGATGCCGGGCGCGTGCTGTGGGTGGACTACGATTCCGCCGTCTCGATGCACCCGCTGCCGCCAGGCACCCCGAAAGAGAAACGCGCCCAACGGCTGGCAACGCCGACGCCGGACGACAACCGCGTCACCCACGGCTGCATCAACGTCTCGCCCGCGTTCTACGAGCAGATCGTGCAGTCCACGTTCGAGAAGGGCGGTGTGTTCTACATCCTGCCGGACAAGGATTCGATCGCGAAGACGTTCCCGGAGTTCGCGCAGAGCCGTGGCGATGCGAAGGACGAAGACGAGAAAGGCGCGCGGCGCGCAAGCAAGTAGAAGTGGGTAGTGGAAAGCGTTTGCGTACTGGAAGTCAGGAAGCCGCAGCGCCCGCCGCCCGCGCCAATGCAGCGGCATGCGCATCGCCCTTCCTCTCGCTGTAACGGTCCACCAGGTAGTCCGTCCTGCCACGCGTCAGCAGCGTGAACTTCACCAGCTCTTCCATCACATCCACCACCCGATCGTAGTACGGCGAGGGTTTCATCCGGCCGTCGTCATCGAATTCCTGCCAGGCCTTGGCCACTGACGACTGGTTGGGGATGGTCAGCATGCGCATCCAACGGCCGAGCACGCGCAACGTGTTGACCGTATTGAACGACTGCGAGCCGCCACTCACCTGCAGCAGCGCCAGCGTCCTGCCCTGCGTGGGCCGCACGCTGCCATCTTCCAGCGGCAACCAGTCGATCTGGTTCTTGAACACGCCGGTGACCGTGCCATGCCGCTCGGGGCTGACCCAGACCTGGCCTTCCGACCACTGCGACCATTCGCGCAGTCGCTGCACTTCAGGGTGGTGCGGGTGCACGCTGTCCAGCATGGGCAGCGCATGCGGATCGAACACGCGGGTCTCGCACCCCAGGTGACGCAGCAATCGCTCGGCTTCCAGCGCCAGCTTGCGACTGAACGACTGCGGCCGAAGCGAGCCGTAGAGCAGGAGGATGCGTGGCGGTCCCGGATCTGCCGCAGCGAGCTGGTGGTGATCGGGCTGGGGCAGCGAGGCGTCTACCAGATTCGGTAGATGGGGGCTTGTGATGGGCTTATTCATTCGATTATTCTAGAAATATGGAAACGTTGAATGCAATTGCTGCCCTGACTGCTCTGGGCCATGCCACCCGCCTGGCTGCCTTCCGCCTGCTGGTGGAGGCTGGCCCGGCAGGTCGCATGGCGGGCGACATCGCCACGGCCCTGCAGGTGCCCCCAGCCACGCTCAGCTTCCACCTGAAGGAGCTGGTGCAGGCCGGCCTGGTGGAGAGCGAAAGCCAGGGTCGCCATGTCTGCTACCGCGCCAACTTCGATGCGATGAACGGCTTGATCGAGTACCTGACGCACAACTGCTGCGCGGGCTCGCCAACCGGGCAATGCATGCCCACGGCGCCCGCCTGCAAGGGCTGACCCCACACAGATCCTCTCCTCTCAAGGCAATTGCTCCATGACCCGCAATGTCCTGTTCCTCTGCACCGGCAACAGCGCCCGCAGCGTGCTTGCCGAAGCCACCCTGCGTGCATGGGGCGGCGATCGCTTCAGCGCATTCAGTGCGGGCAGCCAGCCCAATGGCCAGATCAACCCCTTCGCGCTGGCCCAGTTGCAGGCCGAAGGAATGCCCATTGAAGGGCTGCGCAGCAAGTCGTGGGATGAGTTCGTGGATGCAGCACCGATGGCTCTGGTGATCACCGTGTGTGATGCAGCCGCAGCGGAAGCCTGCCCTGTGGTGTTCGGTGACTTCGTCCGCAGCCACTGGGGCCTGCCCGATCCGGCGGCCGTGGCAGGCAGCGATGCCGACAAGGCCGCAGCCTTCGCGCTGGCCCATGCCATCGTGAAGGCGCGGCTGCGTGCGCTGCTCACACTGCCTGCATCATTGTGGTCCGACCGCGAGACGCTGCAGCAAACGCTGGATCGGATCGGACAGCTGCCGCCAACTGATCGCATGCCGTGACTTCCCGCATGAATCTGTTCGAGCGCTACCTGACGCTCTGGGTCGGGCTTTGTATTGCGGTCGGCACGCTGCTGGGCCACTTCCTACCCGCTGCTTTCGCGGAGTTGGCCTCGGCCGAAATCGCCAAGGTCAATCTGCCGGTTGCCGCCCTGATCTGGTTGATGATCATCCCGATGCTGCTGAAGGTCGACTTCAGCGCAATGCGCCAGTTGCAGCAGCACTGGAAGGGCATCGGGGTGACACTGTTCATCAACTGGGCGGTCAAGCCGTTTTCGATGGCGCTGCTGGGCTGGCTGTTCCTGCGCCATGCCTTCGCGGACTGGTTGCCGGCGGGGCAGATCGACAGCTACGTCGCCGGGTTGATCCTGCTGGCAGCCGCGCCCTGCACTGCCATGGTGTTCGTCTGGAGCAACCTGTGCCGCGGCGATGCCAACTTCACCCTGAGCCAAGTGGCGTTGAACGACGCGATCATGGTGGTCGCATACGCACCGGTGGTGGCGCTGTTGCTGGGCCTGTCAGCGATCACTGTGCCGTGGGACACGCTGCTGTTGTCGGTGGGTCTCTACATTGTGGTGCCCGTGCTGGTGGCCGCCCTGCTGCGGCACTGGATCCTTTCGCGCAGCGGCGAGGCGGGCCTGCAGCGTGCGCTTCGAAGGCTGGGACCGCTGTCCCTGTCAGCGCTGCTGCTGACGCTGGTGGTGCTGTTCGGGTTCCAGGGCCAGCAGATCGTGAAGCAACCGCTGGTGATTGCACTGATTGCAGTGCCGATCCTAATCCAGGTCTACTTCACTTCAGGCCTGGCCTACCTGCTCAACCGCCGCTTGGGCGTGGCGCATTGCGTGGCCGGCCCTTCAGCGCTGATTGGCGCCAGCAACTTCTTCGAACTGGCTGTGGCCACAGCGGTGGGACTGTTCGGCGTGCACTCGGGGGCTGCGCTGGCGACGGTGGTGGGTGTACTGATCGAGGTGCCGGTCATGTTGTCTGTGGTGCGGATCGTGAACCGTACTCAAGCCTGGTACGAGAGACGCGAAGAGCACTGACACACCGGAGTGCGCCGAAGTCGATTTGCGTTCTTCGCCCCGCACTGTCGTCATCGGCCTGGTGGGGTACCCGTACGCCACGTCATCAACTTCGACCCATGTCGCATATTCCTCATGCCGCTACGGACGTTGCGGCGCCTGCGTCTGCGACGGCTTAACAGCATGCAAAAATGCCAAAAGCGTCTTTGATCCAGCGTTGAATGCAACTCTTCTGATTGGCGTTGCGCAGCGACGGCGGTACAGATGGTGGGCCGCCGGAAAATGGGTGGCCGGGCCTCGAAAACCCGTTAGATCACGAACGTTGTTTGCGCTTGCCAGCCGGCGTCACCCCGCGTGGCGCCGGCTGGCATTCCGTCTGCCGGCTATGGCGGGCGGAGCGTGGAGGCCTTGCGCCTGCCGGTCTTGTTCGTGATCTCCCGGTTTTCGAGCCACGTCTCCGCCCGCCACCTCTATGTGGCGGTTACCGTCTGTCCTGCACGGAGCCCTTGCCATGAGCACACCCGAATCCTCCCGCCTGCGCGCGCAGTACGTGCCCGCCAACGCGGACGCGCCCTCGGAAGCACTGCACCCGCACGATCCGCACGGTTTCATCGCCACGCTCGACCGCATCGGCAAGGGCGCCGCCGCCGACGGCCAGCCCTGGCCGGAACGTCATCAGATGCCCGGCCGCCGCATGGCCTTGGCCGACGCGGATTGCGCATTGACCGGCATGCGAGTGGCGCTGGAAATGCTGATGCTGCCGAGCGCGTGCGCCAGAACGGACCCGACGAGGAGTACGTGGGCGACCGTGTGATGGAGGGCCTGATGATGGTCAGTCTGTCGCTGACAGCACAGGTCAGCGCACGCATGCGGCCGGAAGGGTGATACGGGGAACAACGCTCACTGCAACGCCGGGCACGGCCCGGCGCTGCGGCGCGCGCCACATCACTCGCAGAGTGCGCTGTCTTCCTTCAACGCGGCATCCTGCAGTGGCTGGCGCTGTTCGATCTGCGCACGTTGTTCCGCCGTCGGCTCGCCCAGCCACCATACACGGCAGCGCGCGGTAAGACGGCCAACCATCTTCGACTGATCGGGCGAATACAACATCGCCAACGCCGTGCCGGGGCAGTCGTGGGCCTGGCAGGCGGTGTAGAACCACCACGGCTCACCCTGCAGCACTACCAGTTCGCCAGGACCGCTGGGCCCGCTCAACAGGCGTTCGCGCAGCGATGGAATCTCCTTGTCAGCGGATTCGGCTGCGGCCGTGTTCTTCATCAGGGCGTTGAACGCGGCCAGCACCTTCGGATCCTTGCGGCCGCAGTCGTCCACGGTATTGCCGCCCACCAGGGTGAAGAAATGCGTCGCCAGCGGGTTGTCCGCGCAGGTGAGTTCCCCGCCGGCGCTCGGGTCTTCCGGTTCGCCTTCGTTGTCCCACACCGAGGGGTCCACACCGTTTTCGGCGGACGGTTCCTTCTCGACCACCGTCGCCGCGGCGGCCGGTGCTTCGGTGGTCGGTGCCGGCGCCACAGCAGGTGCAGTCTCGCCAGTCTTCTCCGGTGCCTGTCCGCAGGCTGCCAGCAGCGCGGCCATCATCGCCATCCCTGTGATTCGCATCTTCATTCCGTGTCCTTGTCTGATCTGCGCTGCATCCACCAAATCGGCGGCCGCATGATTCTAACCAGCGGCGCGCTAGGATGCGTCTGAAGCCTTCCCATCATCTCCAGGGCCTGGACGCATGCGCCGCACACGACTCGCCATGATCTTCTGCAGTGCCCTGCTGATGGCATCGCCGGCAATTGCCCACGATGCAGAAGGCGCGAAGCCCGCACAGCCGCTTCCCGATATCGCGCTGCCCGCATCGCTGGACCGTGTACTGCGCGACTACGAGCAGGCGTGGCGCACGGGTGATGCCAAGGCACTGGCTGCGCTGTTCGCCGAGGATGGTTTTGTGCTGCAGAGCAACCAGCCGCCGGTGCGCGGCCGCAGCGCAATCGAGGCCGCATATGGCGGCCAGGGCAGCAGTCCGTTGCGGCTGCGTGCGTTGGCGTATGCGGTGGAGGGGAATACGGGCTACATCATTGGTGCGTACAGCTACGGCAACAACGTGGGCGATACCGGCAAGTTCACGCTCACGTTGAAGCGCGTGAGTGATGGGCCGTGGTTGATCTTTTCGGACATGGATAACACCAGCGCGCCGCCACGGGCGCGGTGATCGGCGTTGCAGTAGATCCACGCCATGCGTGGATATGCAGCGCGCATGATGCCAAGCAAGCTTGGCACCCACCAAAGCCTGTCTCCCGTCCGGCACCCGCGTGTACTCCCTGATGAAAAAACCCCGGCACTGGGCCGGGGTTTTTCGATTCACTTGAACAGCGTGTCCGGATACTCCGGTTTCTGTTCCCGCGCCAGCAATGCGCGCAGGCCTTCTTCCGGCGTCTGCTCGCCATGCAGCACGGCACGCACGCGGTCGGAGATCGGCAGGTCGATGCCATGGCGGCGCGCCTGTCGCATCACTTCGTCGGCGGTCTGCACCGATTCGACCACCTGGCCGATTTCGCGCACGGCATCCTGCAGCGTCTGGCCACGGCCCAGGGCCAGGCCCAGCCGGCGGTTGCGCGACAGGTCGCCGGTGCAGGTCAGCACCAGATCGCCCAGGCCCGCCAGGCCCATCAGCGTTTCCGGCTTGGCACCGATGGCAGCGGCCAGGCGCAGCATCTCGTTGAGGCCACGGGTGATCAGGCCGGCACGGGCGTTGAGGCCCAACTGCATGCCATCGGCCACGCCGGTGGCCACGGCCAGCACGTTCTTCATCGCGCCGCCCAGCTCGGCACCGACCATGTCGTCGCCGGTATAGGCGCGGAACGCCGGGCCATGCATCGCCTCGGCCACCGTCTGCGCGAACTCGGGCACGTCGCCGTGCACGGTGATCGCGGTCGGCAGGCCCTGGGTGACTTCCTTGGCGAACGACGGCCCGGTGACGACGGCCAGCGGCACGTCCTCACCCAGCACTTCGCGCGCCACTTCATGCAGGAAGCGGCCCGAACCGGGTTCGAAGCCCTTGGTGGCCCAGGCCACGCCGGCACCGGCAGGACGCAGCGGCGCCAGCGCACGCACGGTTTCGCCGAAGGCATGCGAGGGGGTCACCACCAGGATCCAGGCCGCGCCCTCCACCGCCGACGCCAGGTCGGTGGTGGCACGCAGGCTGTCCGGCAGCGGGATGCCCGGCAGGTAACGCGGGTTCTCGTGGCGCTGGTCGATGGCTTCGACCACGGCAGCATCGCGCCCCCACAGCACGGTCGGATGACCGTGCCGTGCGAGCAGGCTGGCCAGCGCGGTTCCCCAGGAACCGGCGCCAAGCACGGCGATCTTGTCAGCGGTAGTGCTCATCCGTGACGTCGCGGCAGGAATCAGGCGTTGCCAGCCGGCTCGGAGTCAGCCAGCGACGGTGCGTCGCCCTGCTCCTGGCGCTGGCGCAGGGTTTCTGCGTACAGGCCTTCGAAGTTGATCGGCTGCAGGAAGAACGGCGGGAAGCCGCCGGCCTGGATCAGGTCGCTGATCAGCTGGCGCACGTACGGGAACAGGATGTTCGGGCACTGGGTGCCGAGCAGCACGTCGATCGACTGCGGGTCCAGGCCGACCAGGCCGAACACGCCGGCCTGCTTCACTTCGGCCACGTAGGCGGTGCGCTCACCGGC
Source organism: Stenotrophomonas sp. YJH_SMC_80 (assembly GCF_059372495.1). Lineage (NCBI taxonomy): Bacteria > Pseudomonadati > Pseudomonadota > Gammaproteobacteria > Lysobacterales > Lysobacteraceae > Stenotrophomonas > Stenotrophomonas sp. YJH_SMC_80. The sequence goes on along the minus strand of NZ_JCAFVP010000004.1, from coordinate 215,067 downwards.
CTGGCAGGTCAGGGTCACGGCCAGGACCACTTCGAAGGCGTTCTCACCCAGGCGCTGCACCTGCTGGTTCAGGTTCAGCTGCAGCTCCGGCTGCACCTGGTCATTGAAGATGGTCGGAGCGTTCGGCGACTCGAAGGAGACGTCCTTGACGTAGATCTTCTCGACGGTGAAAGCGGGGCCGGTGGCGGCATCGACCGGCGCAGCAGCGCCGTTGGTGATCTCTTCGGACATTTCCAGTAACTCCAATGAATGCAATGAAAACGATGGTCGAATTACTGCGATGGGGGCGGGATCAGGCCCATACAAGGCCGGATCCGCCACCTGCGGCAATCAGTTGCGGCCCTTGACCAGCGGCAGCTCGGCCTGCTGCCAGGCGGGAATGCCGCCGTCGAGCACGTAAACCTTCTCGAAGCCGGCCTTCTTCAGCGCCTTGGCGGCGGTTTCCGAAGCGTTGCCGCTGCGGCACACCAGCACCACCGGCGACTGCTTGGCGTTGGCCACCAGCTTGTGGTCCGGGCCGAAGGCACTGGCCTGGGCGTTGCGGCTGCCGGCAATGTGGCCCTTCTCGAAGTCACCGCTGGCCGACAGGTCGACCACCACCGTGCCGCCCGCGTTCATCAGCTGGGTCAGTTCGGCGGGCTTGATGCCCTTGAAGCCCCGGAACAGGCGGCGGATCTCGGTGACGATGATGGCCACGGTCAGGCCGACCAGGGCCGCGGACAGCATCGGGTTTCGGCCTGCAAAGGCCAGCAACTCTTCGTAATTCACTCAGGTCACGGGTCGATTAAGCGGGCGCCGATTGTCGCACAAGCCGGACGCGGCCCGTCACTGCCCCTTCCACAGGTCCGGCAGGCCGGCGGTCTGCCACCAGCGCTTGGCCTCCGGATCCCAGCGCCAGCGCTCGACCACCATCACGGTGCGTTCGGCCTGCGTGTTCTGGTTGATCACCCCGATTTCGACCCGGCGCTCGACCAGGCCGCCTTCCAGCGCCGCGCTGCTGCGCTCGCGGTAGGACGACACGCGCAGCTGCGCGTAGCGGTTGAGCTCGAACTCGGTGGGCGGCTTTTCCTTGCGCAGCTTGGGGTCCAGATAGCCGATGGCATCGTCCATGCTGCCCCAGCGGATGGTGGCGCCGTAGGCGATCTGGGTCTCTTCCAGCAGCTTGCGCTGCTTGCGGCTCAGGTCGTCGGCCGAAGCCACGGCGCTGACCAGCAGCAGGGAACACATCAGGAACTGGATGAGGCGGCGCATCGGTGGTTTCCCCAGAACGTCAGCCTGCCATCCTACCCTTTGGCGAAGGCAACAAAGCGACCGCTGAACTCTGCGGCAGGCTTGCCATCGGCACCGGGCTGGGTGGCGATGATGCTGATGCGGGCCTTGCGGCGCTGGCGGAAGGTGTTCAGGAAGGCGTCCCAGCCGGTGGCCTCGGCCGCTTCGGCGTGGGCGTGCAGGTCTTCGTAGACCGGGGCCAGGTAGCGCAGGTTGCTGTCGGCCACGTAGACCTCGGCATCGTGGCCGGCCAGGCGCAGGCGCAGGCTGACCAGCGCCCAGCCGGACAGGGTCAGCACCGAGGCCAGGCTGCCACCGAAGGCGTTGCCCTTGTCGTTGACGTTGGCGGCCAGCGGCGCGGTGATGCGCAGCACGCCATCGGCATAGCCGTCGAGCTGGATCTGCATGGCGCGCACCGCCGGCATGCAGTCCAGCACGTCCTGCAGGGCGGCCAGCGAGGAAGTCAGAGCATCAACGGACATCGGAGCAGAGACCACGACAACGAAGGGCCCGCATAATGCAGGCAATGGCCGACCATACGATACCCACTGGCGCCGCCGGTTCCGAGCCGGGCTGGACCTTCATTTCGCTGCGACCGCAGGGCCAGAATTCCGCACTGCGCCGCGCCGTTGCTGGGCTGGGCGGGCATGTGGTGGCCCTGCCACCCTGGCGCCTGCAGCGCTTGAACGGCATGCCAGTGGTGCGTCAGCTGCAACGCGCGCTGAACTGCGATCGGGTGGTGTTCACCAGCCCGGCCGCCGTGACCGCGGCCGCCACCCTGCTGCCACTGGCCGAGGCGCAACGCAGCCCGTGGCTGACCGTGGGCGAAGGCACCGCGCGCGCACTGCGGGCGCAGGGCGTCGGCGAGGTGCATGCACCGCAACGGATGGACAGCGAGGGCCTGCTGGCGCTGCCGGTGCTGGCCGAGGCGCGGGGCCTGCGCATCGGCCTGGTCACCGCGCCCGGCGGACGCGGGCTGATTGCTGCACACCTGCAGGCCGCAGGCGCCACGATCGAACGTGCCGATGTCTACCAGCGCCGCCTGCTGCGCCTGTCGCCCCGCACGCTGGTTCGATTGGCGCATTCAGCGCAGCCGTGGGTGCTGGCGGTGAGCAGTGGCGAAGCGCTGCAGCATTTCTGGCAGCAGCTTCCGCCGGCATTGCAGCAACGCCTGCAGACCCAGGCCACCGTCGTCGTGGCCAGCGAACGGCTGGGCGATCAGGCGCATGCACTGGGGCTGCAGCGCGTGGTGCGCGCGGCCGGGCCCACCACGGCACAGCTGGTGGCCGCTGCACACGCCACGCTCACCGTCCCGGCAGCGACCTGAACAGGGACGTGGGTCACGCTTGCCGCTGTGGTCGGCAACAGTGATGCTGTGCACAACGCGGCCTGCCGGATCCTGACCGGCGACGTTGCCGACAAGGAAGCCCCATGAACGAGACTCCGCCCGTTTCCCCGCCCCGTCGCCCCGCGCGCTGGCTGCTGCCGCTGGCCGGGGTGGTCGTGCTTGGCGTGGGCGGCTATGCCGGCTGGTACGTCTGGCAGCAGCAACAGCACGAACAGGAAGCGCAGGCACAGACCATGGCCGTGCAGCTGCAGGGCCTGGAGGCGACGCTGGATGCACTGCGCCGCGACCAGCGCGCGACCAGCCAGCGCCTGCAGGATGCGGCGACCACCAACCGCGTGCTGCGCGACGAGATGCTGGGCCTTTCGCAGCGCAGTGCGCTGCTGGAAGAGAACCTGGCCAAGCTGGCCGACAGCGCCAACCAGGGCCGCCAGGCGGTACAGCGCGATGAGGCCGAACTGCTGCTGACCCAGGCGGCGCAACGGCTGAATTATGCCGACGACGTGGAAGGCGCGCGCCGCCTGTATGCACAGGCCGCCACCGCGCTGGCCGATCTGCCCGACAGCGATGGCCTGAACCTGCGCCAGGCATTGGTGCAGGAGCGCGATGCACTCGATGCGCTGGGCGCCGGCCCGCGCGTGCAGTCGCTGCAGCGGCTGGATGCCTTGGCCAGGGCACTGCAGGGGCTGCCGTCGCAGGTGACCGGCAACGCTGCGACCGACACCGCAAAACCGTGGTGGCAATCGACGCTGGCCCCGTTCGTGGACATCACCCCGAGCCGCCAGAATGGCCCGCTGACCGCCGCCGAACGTCGCAATGCCGACGACGCCCTGCAGCTGGAACTGACCCTGGCGCGCGCCGCGATCGAACGCGGCGACCGCACGGGCCGCGATACCGCACTGGAACGCGTGGAGCACTGGGCACAGCGGCGCTGGCCGGATTCACCGGCCCTGCGCGCGCAACGTGCTGAACTGAAGGCCTTGCGCGAGCTTCCGCTGCAGGCCAGCAACACCGTGCTTGGCAGCACCCTGCAGCAACTGCGCACCCAGACCGACCGGAGGTAATCCCGCATGAAACCCCTGCAATCCCTGGTTGTGCTGTTGCTGGCGGTGGCCATCGGCGTGGTGGCCGCGCAATGGCTCGGCGCCGATGACCTCAACCGTTTCGGTGAAGTGACCCTGCGCTACGGCGGTTACGACTACCACAGCAACCTGCCGAAGGTGGCGCTGCTGTCGGTGATCGCAGTGCTGGTGCTGTGGCTGCTGTGGAGCCTGATTGCCGCACCGTTCCGCGCCTGGGGCCGCTACCGCCGCAAGCAGGGCCGGGTGCGCCTGATCGACGGCCTGCAGGCCTACGAGCACGGCCAGTGGCAGCGTGCCGAGAAGCTGCTGGATGGCGCTGCCAAGGACCCGGAAGTGAGCGCGGTGGCGCTGGCCAATGCCGTGCGCAGCGCACAGGCACGTGCCGACGGCCCCGCCGGTGAAGCGCTGCTGCAGCGTCTTGGCGAGAGCGATGCCACCCTGCAGGCACTGCTGCGCGCCGAACAGCTGCTGGCGCGCGATCTGCCGGTGGATGCGATCAATGCATTGGACGTGGCGGCGATCCAGCCGCTGCCGCCGCGCGGCCTGTGGCTGCGTACCGAAGCGCTGGCGCGTGCCGGCCGCGCACACGAGGCCTATGGCCAGCTGGGTGCGCTGCGCCAGAGCAAGGTACTGCCGGCCGAATCAAACAGCGAACTGGAAGCCCGCTTGGCCGCACAGGCGCTGCTGGAAGCGGCCGACGTCAACGCATTGGCCGCACAGTGGGAAGCCACGCCGAAGGCGCTGCGGCCGACCCCGGACGTGGTGGGCGCCTATGCCAGCCGCGCGGTGGCCCTGAACTGGGATGAGCCGGCGCTGCTGGCGCTGGAACAGGCGCTGGACCAGCGCTGGGACGACGAACTGGTGGCGCTGTACGGCCGCCTGCCGGCCGAGCGCCTGGCCACCCGCCAGGCCAACCTGGCGCGCTGGCGCAATGTGCATGATGGCTCGGCCGCACTGCATCTGGCGCAGGGCCGCGTGGCCCTGGCCCAGCAGCAGTGGGATGCCGCCGATACGTTCCTGCACGAGGCCATCGCTGCGGGCGCCGGTGCCCCGGCGTGGGAGGCACTGGGTGAGCTGTTCGCACAGCGTGGCGAGCACGCGCTGGCCGCGCAGTGCCTGGCCAATGCGCTGCGACTGCAGCGCGGCGAGGACAGCGTGGCGCTGGTGCGCGGCAGCGAGGCGCCGCTACGTGCCACGGTGGAAGAGCAGCCGATCGCGGTGCAGCCGCCGGTGTATGACGCCAATGAAGAGCGCGACGAGTTCGGCAACCCGCGGTTGCCGTGAGGCGTGCCGACCAACGGTCGGCACCCACCCAATAGATCCACGCCATGCGTGGATGCTTCCCGCACCATGCCGACCAACGGTCGGCATCCACCGGACAAAAAAACGCCGCCCGATGGGCGGCGTTTTTTTGTTCGATGAATGCGATCAGCGTTCGACGATCGCCACCACGCCCATGCCGCCGGCGGTGCAGATCGACACCAGCGCGCGGCCACCGCCGCGTTCGGCCAGCTGCTTGGCTGCGGTAGCAATCACACGTGCACCGGTGGCGGCGAACGGGTGGCCGGTAGCCAGCGACGAGCCCAGCAGGTTGATCTTGTCCGGGTCGATACGGCCCATCGGCGCATCCAGGCCCAGGCGGTTGCGGCAGTAATCCTCGCTCTCCCACGCACGCAGGGTGCACAGCACCTGTGCAGCGAAGGCCTCGTGGATCTCGTAGATGTCGAAGTCCTGCAGGGTCAGGCCGTTGCGCTTGAGCATCTCCGGCACGGCCACGGTCGGTGCCATCAGCAGGCCTTCGCCATGCACGAAGTCCACCGCAGAGACGTGCGCATCGCGCAGGTACGCCTGCGGCTCATGGCCGTGCGCACGCGCCCACTCTTCACTGGCCAGCAGCACCGCGGCGGCGCCATCGGTCAGCGGCGTGGAGTTGGCGGCGGTCAGGGTGCCACGGCCGGAGACCTTGTCGAAGGCCGGCTTCAGCGTGGCCAGCTTTTCCAGCGAGGTATCCGGACGCAGGATGTTGTCGCGCTCGACGCCACGGAACGGTGCGATCAGATCGTTGAAGAAACCGCGCTCATAGGCAGCGGCCAGCTTCTTGTGCGAGGACACCGCCCACTCGTCCTGCGAGTCGCGCGAGATGTTCCATTCCTTGGCCATGTCCTCGCAGTGGTCGCCCATGCTCTTGCCGGTGCGCGGCTCGGCCACGCCCGGGAACTCGGGCTTGAGCTCGGAGAACTTGAAGCCGGTGGTGAGCGCGCGGATCTTGTCGCCGGTGCTCTTGGCACGGTTGGCGGCCAGCAGGCGCGCGCGCAGCTTCTTGCCGTAGACGATCGGCACGTCGGAGGTGGTGTCCGAACCGCCGCCGATGCCCGATTCGATCTGGCCCAGCGCGATCTTGTTGGCGACGGTGATGATGCTGTCCAGCGAGGTGCCACAGGCGCGCTGCAGGGTGATGCCCGGGGTCAGCGGCGACAGGCCGGACGACAGCGTGGCTTCACGGCCCAGGTTCCAGTCGCTGGAGTGCTTGATCACCGCACCCATCGCCACTTCACCCAGCTGCTGGCCGTGCAGGCCGAACCGTTCGACCAGCGCGCCCAGCGTACGGACCGACATGCCGAGGTTGCCGACATCCGAATACGCGGTGTTCTGGCGGCAGAACGGAATGCGGACGCCACCGAGGATGGCGACGGGACGAGCGTTGGGCATGGAGATACCTGGCATGGATGAGGGTGTCTGCAACATGGCCTGCACGGCGGAGCAGGCATAATGGAGCCAAGTGTAGCTGCCGCCCTGTGATGGGCCAACCGTGGAACCATGAGCAAACCCGACCCCGCGATGAATGCCCTTGGCGTGCTGGCCCTGGAACTGGCCGGCGGCGAAATCCCCCGCCAGGCGGTACTCAGCGCCGAACAGGCCGGTGAACTGGCCGATCGCGTCGGCCGCGACCTGTCCAAGCTGGTGCCGCAGGTGGCCGAGCTGGACCTGGTGTTCGCCGCCGCCCATTTCGACCCGGCCGAAGTGCTGCGCCCGGGCTGGCCGATCCATCGCCGCCTGGAAGAACTGCAGATGCGTGCCCCGGGCCGCAACCAGGGCCCGCGCCTGCTGGCCTTTGGTACCGACGCCCAGGGCGACGTGCCGCTACCGTTCCAGGCCGATGCCAGCCTGGTGGGCGGTGGCCTGCGCGTGGTGCCGTTCCTGCTGACCGGCAGCGACGTGGCGACGACCAATGCGGTGGCCGAGGCGCTGGAAGACACGCTGCTGGCCAACGGCATGGCCCATGCCGACACTGCGTTGATGGCGCAGAACACCTTCGGTGCCCGCATCGAGCACGCGCGCTATTTCACCGTGAATGATCTGGCCGCGATGATGTCGATGCAGTACGACAACCAGGGCCTGGCCGCACTGTGGCCGCTGATCGAGACCGCAATCATGGCCCCCGGTGAAGACGAATGGCTCAACGCCGCGCCCGAGCCGCTGCTGCGTTACACGCATGGCGAAGCACGCATGGCGCTGTTCGATCCGGCCGGCTGGTGCGCGCACTACGATCACGGCAAGAACGATTGCGACCGCCTGAAGGGCATCTACGAGCAGTTCCTGATGCGCCAGCGGCAGATGGCCGCCGTGCTGGAAGCGCATGGCGTGCCGGTGCTGTTCGTGCACTGCGAGGCCGGTCAGGACGCACGCGAGCTGCTGGCGCGCTGAAGACGGGTAGTGCCGGCCGCTGGCCGGCAACATCCGGATCTACGATTGCCGGCCAGCGGCCGGCACGACCGATCAAGAAAAACGCCGGCTTCTGCCGGTGTTCTCCGTTTCCAGCAGGAGCGCGCTTACGGCGCCTTCTGGATCACCGCACACGCCAGGCGCGCGCCGGCGTTGCCGGTCGGCTGGGTCTTGTAGTCATCCGCATCGGCGTGGACGATCAGGCCACGGCCGATGATGTCGAAGTCATCACCCTTGCCGATGTTGACGTTGCTCGACACCGGGCCGTCGATGGTGGCCACGCCCTTGTCGTCGGCCTTGATGTTGGGCATGTCGCCGCCGTGGTGCGGATCGGTGGCGACGTTGCCGTGGTCCTGCTTGCCCGGGTTGAAGTGGCCACCGGCACTCATGCCGTCCGGGGCGCTGCAGTCGCCCTTCTCGTGGATGTGGAAGCCGTGCTCGCTGCCCGGCTTCAGGCCGCTGATCTGGCCGGTCACGTGGACCTTGCCATCGACCACCTTGAAGGTGACGCTGCCCTTGGTCTCGTTGCCCTGGGTCGGTGCCAGCTCGGCGCTGGCCGTAGCATCGGCAGCCGGTGCAGCCGCCGGGGCCGGCGTTGCAGCCGGTTCGGTGGTAGCACCGTCGGCCGGCGCGGCCGGCGGGGTTTCAGCCTGCGGCGCGGCCGGCTGCTGGTTGCAGGCCGCCAGGCCCAGCGCAGCAATGGCTGCGAACAGCGAAGTGTGGATCAAGCGCATGGAATCTCTCCCTGGATGATGCCTGCAGTGATCAGCGGACAACCCGGATCACGCCACAGGCGATGCGGACGCCGGCGTTGCCGGCGGGCTGGCTGCGATAGTCGTCGGCGTTGGCATGCACGACCAGTGCACGTCCGGCGATATCGGTGGCGGCGCCTCCGCCAAGGGTAACGCCCTTGAGGTGGATATCGACGTTGGCGCGGCCCTGGGCGTCGGCACGCAGATTGTCCATGTCGCCCAGGTGGTGCTTGCCGGTGCCGGCGCGGCCATGCGCAGCGCCACCGGGATTGAAGTGATTGCCGGCACTGCTGGCATCCACCGCACTGCAGTCGCCGCGCTCGTGGATGTGGAAGCCGGCCTGCTGCATCGGCTGCAGGCCACCGATCAGGCCGGTGATGTGGATACCGCCGGGCTCCACCATCAGTGCGATGCGGCCACTGACAATGCTGGCCGAGGCCGGCGCAAGATTGGCCTCGCCCTGCTTCGCTGCGCTGACCACGGTCGGCGGCGGCGGAGTAGGTTCGGTCTTTTTCGGCGCGCTGCCACAGGCAGACAGCAGCACGGCGGCGGACAACGGCAGGATGGCAAAGGACAGACGCATCAAGGACTCCTTGCAGATGACACTAAGCGTTGCATCGTCCATGAACGATCAACGGTTCGGCAAGCGGGCGCGAGGATCGCGTGCAGGGGCCGTTCAATGGCCCCCGCGGCGGCGCCCGGCGCCCAGCTTCCGGGTAAGGGTATTGCGGCCAAGGCCGAGGCGGGCAGCGGCTTCTGCGCGGCGCCCATGGGTGATCTGCAGCGCGGCCTCCAGCAGCGCATGGTCGACCCGCTCGCGCACCTGCGCGTGCAGCCCTTCCACGCCTTCGGCCAGCTGACGGCGTGCCCATTCGGCCAGCAGCGCTTCCCACTGCCCTGGATCGGCGCTGGTGGTGCTGCTGCGACGACCGCGCGTACGGTTGAGCGCGGTATCGACGTCGGCCACGCCGATGGTGTCGGCGGCCGCCAACGCCGCCATCCGCCAGCACACGTTTTCCAGTTCGCGCACGTTGCCCGGCCAGTCGTGTTCGCGCAGCGCCTGCAGTGCGGCCGCGGTCAGGCGCTTCGGCGGTGTATCCAGCTTGCGCGCGGCGGCGGCCAGGAACGTACTGGCCAGCTGTGCGATGTCCTCGCGGCGCTCGCGCAGCGGTGGCAGCTGCAGGCGCACCACGTCGAGGCGGTGCAGCAGGTCGGCGCGGAACTTTCCTTGTGCAACCAGCCCTTCCAGGTCCTGGTGGGTGGCGGCGACCACGCGCACGTCGACGCGGATCAGTTCACGGCCACCGACGCGGAAGAACTCGCCCTGCGCCAGCACGCGCAGCAGCCGGGTCTGCAACGGCAGCGGCATGTCGCCGATCTCATCCAGGAACAGTGTGCCGCCATCGGCCTGCTCGAAGCGGCCGATATGGCGGCGCTGCGCGCCGGTGAAGGCGCCGGCTTCGTGGCCGAACAACTCGCTTTCCAGCAGCTCGGACGGGATTGCAGCGGTATTGAGCGCGACGAAGGGCCCCTGCGCGCGCGGTGATTCGCGATGCAGCGCATTGGCCACCAGCTCCTTGCCGGTGCCGGTCTCGCCGGTGATCAGCACCGCCAGCGGTGCCTGCGCCAGGCGACCGATGGCGCGGAACAGCGCGCGCATCGGCGGGGTATCGCCCACCAGTTGCGGCGGTTGGTCGCTATGCGCTTCGGCCGCAGGTGTGGCCGCCGCCAATGCCGGGGCGACGGCCGGCAGCACCCGTTGCGCCAGTGCCACCGCATCGTCCAGATCGAACGGCTTGGACAGGAATTCATGCGCGCCACCGCGGAACGCGCCGGCCGTGCTGGCTACATCGGTATAGGCCGACATCACCACCACCGGCAGCTGCGGCAGCGCGGCCTTGAGCTTGTCCAGCAGCACCAGGCCATCGTCGCCGGGCATGCGCACATCGGTGAACAGCAGCGCCGGTGGCGGGCCTTCGCTCAACGCCTGCAGGGCGGGTGCGGCGCTGTCGAAATCGACGACCTGGTAGCCCGCCTCGCGCAGCGCGGTGCACAGCACGAAGCGCACGGCCCGATCGTCATCGACCACCCAGATGCGCTGCGGGGACGAAGAAGACTCAGACATCGCGCGGGGCCTCCTCGGCCGGGGCAGCGCCGCTGACGATCGGCAGCAGCAGAGTGAACACGGTATGGCCCGGGCGCGAGCGGTAGGTCAGCGTGCCGCGATGCTCGCGCGCCACCTGCTGGGCCAGCGCCAGGCCCAGGCCAGTGCCTTCGGCACGGCCACTGACCAAGGGCAGGAACAGGTGTTCAGCCAGTTCCTCGGGAACGCCACGGCCGTCGTCGGCGATTTCCAGGCGCAACGCCAGCGTGTGCAGCTGCTCGGCAATGCGCACGCCATGCTCCACGCGGGTACGCAGGGTGATGTTGCCGGCGCCGGCCTGGATCGCGTTGCGCACCAGGTTCCAGACCGCCTGGGTGAGGCGGTCGGCGTCACCATGGAATTCGGGAATGCTGGGGTCGTAGTCGCGCTGCAGGCGCACCGCCCAGCCGGCTTCGCTCTCGGCCAGGCGCAGCACGCGCTCCAGCGCGGCATGGATGTTCAGTTCGGCGTGGGGCGCCGCCGGGGCCGGCGACAGCAGCTGGTCGAGCAGGCCGTTGAGGCGCTCGATCTCCGAGCCGATCAGTTCGATCAGCTCACGTTCGCTGGCGTCGCGCTGCGCCGCGCGGCGGGCCAGCAGCTGGGCCGCGCCCTTCAGCCCGGCCAGCGGGTTGCGCAGCTCGTGGGCCAGGCCCTTCAGCGCCGCGCTGAGCGCGCTGGGCAGCGCCTGGGTGGGATCGAGTCCTGGGAACTCATCGACCGGATGCGCCTCCAGCAGCCAGCCGCCATCGTCGCGGCGGCTCATCCAGCCCTCGGCGAAGCGCGGCGCCTCGCCGGGCACCGCCAGCGCCAGCCGGTTCAGGCGCAGGCTGTCGCGCTCGTCACGGGCCAGGAAATGGGCCAACGCCTCGCCCTGCACTTCCAAGGCGGCCAATGGCCGACCCAGCAGGCGCCGAACGCTGACGCCCAGCCAGCGGGCGAAGGCCGGATTGCAGCCGGCAATGCAGCCATCGGCCCCGGCCCAGGCCAGCGGCGTGCCCAGGGCATCGAGGGACGGCGGGGGTGCGGGGTCGGACATTGCACCAATGTAGTGCAAAACGCTGGTGTGGGGTCAGAGCCCTTTCCGCGCGGCAAGGGATCTGACCCCTTGCGCTGCGGGGTCCGGGGTCGGATCCCTTTCCGTCAGGAAAGGGCTCTGACCCCTGCCGCAGGTCGAGCAAGCTCGACCACTACCAGATGCGTGGCCGGTTACAGCTTCATGTTCAGGCCGACGAACACGCTGCGGCCCGGGGCCGGCGAGAACATCGGGCGGGCGCTGTCCCAGAAGAAGCTGTCGTACCAGGCGTAGGCGTACTGGCGGCCGGTGACGTTCTTCAGCTGCAGGTCCACGCTGAAACGCGGGGTGAGCTGATAGGCAGCACTGAGGTCGAGCACGGCGAAGCCACCGAACTTGCCGGCCACGTTGCGTTCTTCCAGATAGTAATCGCCCTGTACACGCGCCTGCAGGCCCAGCCGCAGCGCATCAGCGGCGCGGTAATCCACACCCAGATTGCTGATATGGCGCGGGGTGGCAGCCACTTCGCGGCCCTGCAGGGAAATGCCGGCATCGCGGTCGTCGCGGGTGATCTTCGCTTCCTGGTAGGCGTGCGAGGCCCATACCGTCCAGTCGTCGCCCAGTTGCAGGCTCAGCTGCGCATCCACGCCGCGTCGGCGGGTCTTGCCCAGGGTGACCGTGGTGCCGGTGGCCGGCATGTTGGATACCTCGTTTTCCGCGTCCTGCTGCCACACCGCCAGGCGTGCCTGGCTGCCGGCAAACGGCTGGAATTTCAGGCCCAGCTCCATGCCGGTGTTGGTGGACGGCTGCATCGGTGCCTGCCCGGGGGTGAGGTAGGCCGGCGCGGTGGACCCGGTCAGTACCTGGAAGGTGCGGCCCCAGTTCGCGTAGACGTGGGTGGTCTGGCCCAGGCTGTGGATGACGCTCAGCTTGGGCTGACCGATGGTGCCGTAGTCCTGCAGGCGTCCGCGGACGCCGTTCATCAGGTGCGTGCTGCCACTGAAGCGATCGATACGATAGGCCGGCACGATCTTCCACGCCTCGGCGGGCCGGTAGATGGCCTGCACGTAGGCGCCCCAGTTGTCGAAGCTGTGGCGGTCGTCGTTCTGCACGCGCGCCGGCGGCTGGCTGTAATCGGTCGGTTCGGCGTAGGCGTAGCGCTCGCGGATATAGCCGTTGTCCTGCTGCTCGTAGTTCAGGCCGCCCTCGACAGTAAGCGCGGGGCTGGCCTGCCAGGTCAGCGTGCTGAGCAGGCCAGTCTGGCGCTCATCCCACACGCGGCGCTGACGCGGCAGGTTGCCGGTGGGCAGATCGCTGAAGGTCACGCGGCGGTCGTCTTCATAGCGGTTGTAGTAGAGCCGCGTGCCGAAGGTGAGTGCGTCGGACAGCTTCATATCCAGGTGCGCGGCAAGCTGGCGCATGTCGCGGTCATCACCGTCGTTGCCGTTGCGCAGCTCGCTGCCACGGCGGTGCGTGCGCAGTTCCTCGGCGGTCATGAAGCCGGGTTCGTCGGCCTCATGGTGATAGGCGCGCGCGGTCAGGCCCACGCGCAGCCCTTCGTCCAGCGTGCCGAAGAACCACTTGCCGCCCAGCGAGTACTTCCTGGAGGTGTCGTGGTCGCGATAACCATCGCTGGCCTGGGTGCCGACGAAATAGTTCTGCGCGAAGCCATTGGCTTCGCGGCCAACCGCCAGCTGTGCATCACGGGTGTTGTAGCTGCCGTAGGCGAGGCGCGCATCGGTGTAGCTGCCGCCTTGGCGCGTACCGAAGTTCACGTTGCCACCGATGTTGTGCAGCCCATAGCGCGGGTCGTTGGTCCCGCGCACCACTTCGATGTAGCTGATGTCCAGCGGGAACAGCATGTCGATGAAGCGCTGGTTGCCGCTGTTGACGTTGCTGGGGATGCCGTCGATGAGGGTCTTGATGGCGTTGAGGTAGCCCTCGCCGTTGAAGGCGCGGAAGCTGACCTTGCCCGATTCGGCGCCCTGCCGGGTTTCGGTGAGCTGGATGCCGGGCATCTGCCCGAGCAGTTCCCAGCTGTGCGAGACATTGCGGTTTTCGATCTGGTCTGCACCCAGGACGTCCACCGAGGTCAGCACCTGGTGCGCACTGAGCTGGCCTTCGCCGTGCTGGTGCACCTGCACCTTGCCGAGGGTGAGCGCGGCATCGGCGGACTGTGCGAAAGCTTCAGGGGCGAGCGGCGCGGCCGCCAGGGCGGCCACAAGGGTGGGAGTCTTCATGGGAAGGGGCGGCTGCGGTGAAATGTAATCATATAACATTTCACATGCCCGCTTTTGCAGCGTCGAGCAAGGCTCGGCGCTACAAGGGCGGGTGCCGGGGGCTGGGATTACACCGGGTAGCCGGTGGCTTCCCGCGCCTTCTTCCAGGCGCTTTCGAACTCGCGCGCACTGATCTCGTCATCTTCGTCGAAATCCAGGAACGACACTGGCTGGTCGGCCAGCAGGAAGCGGTCATCGCTGTGGGCGTGCTCGTCGGCCCAGACCATCCTGGTGCCGTAGATTTCCACCTGGCGCACGATCTTCTCGCCACGGGCTTCCATCAGCACGTTGCCCTTGCCCAGGCCCGATTCGGCCCAGTGCTTGTAGTACTTCTTTGCGGCGGATTTCGCGCCGGGTTTTGCGTTGTGCTTTGCGTAGGTCATTGCAGGGGTCCTGGCCGCAGGCGCGGCCGGAAAGTTCGGAATGGCGCCATTATCAGGCATCCGGGGTGAGAGCCCTTCCCTTTGGAAAGGGATCCGACCCCCTGCTGGTTCAGTTCGGCAGGGGCACGCCCTTCGGCCACAGCATCCAGATATTGCCCTTCTGCTTCATGTCGCCGGCCAGCTTGCCGGCGGCATCCCCGCTGCCCCAGTACAGGTCGGCGCGCACCTCACCGGCGATGGCGCCGCCGGTGTCCTGCGCGGCCACCGGGCGCACCACCGGGGTGCCGTCCGGGCGCGTGGTGGAGAGCCACAGCAGGCTGCCCAGCGGCACCACGCTGCGGTCCACCGCCACGCTGTAGCCGGCGGTAAGCGGCACGTTCAGCGAACCACGCGGGCCTTCCGGGCTGTCCGGGTTGCGCACGAAGAACACGTAGCTGGGGTTGCTGCGCAGCAGTTCCGGCACACGCGCGGGATTGGCCCGTGCCCAGGCGCGGATCGCGTCCATGGTGACGTCTTCCTTCTTCAGCTGGCCCTGGTCCACCAGCCAGCGCCCGATGGCGCGGTAGGGGTGGCCATTCTGTTCCGCATAGGCCAGACGCACCTGCTTGCCATCGGCCAGGCGCACGCGGCCGGATCCCTGGATCTGCAGCAGCTGCAGGTCCATCGGGTCGGTCAGCCAGGCCAGCACCGGGGCGTTGGCGCCCTTGGACGCGATGGTGCCGGCGTCGTCATAGGGCTTGAGCACCTTGCCTTCGACGCGACCGCGCAGGCGCTTGCCCTTCAGTTCCGGGTAGAGGCTCTCCAGCTGCACCACCACCAGATCATCGGGAGTGCCGTAGACCGGCACCGTCGCCTTGTCGGTGCGGGTCAGGCTGCCGGCATAGATCGGCTCGTAGTAGCCGGTAATCAGTCCGTCGGCCTGGTGGCCACCGGCACGCAGCGCATAGACATCAAGGTCGCGCTGCAGGAACTGGCGGATCGCGGCCGGGTCCTTGTCTGACACCGCTACGGCGGTGGCGCAGGGTTTGGCCCAGACCGCATCGTTCTTCAGGCGGGTGCAGCTGCTGCGCCAGGCAACGAAGCCGGCCTGCAGATCGGTATCGGAGACCGGGGGCAATGCGCTCCATGCAGCCTTGGCATAGGTGGCCGCGGGCGGCGTGACCGGCGTCGGCACTTCAGATCCGGTGCGGGGGGCGGTGGTGGCGCAACCGGCGAGCACGGCCGCTGCCAGCAGGATGCAGTGCCTGCGCTTGAAGAAGGTGGCGGAATCGATCATGCCGCCATGGTGGCGGGCCGGCCGCTGGGCGGCAACCCGGCGCGGGGTCAAGCGTTCATGCGCGGGGTCACGGCGTCTGCAGCAGCAGCGAGTACAGGATGCGCGCGTCTTCGGCATCCAGCGTCTTCGGCAGGTCGTCGCGGCCACGGAAACGGCGGTGGAAGGCGGCGACGGTGGCTTCGCGGTTGTCCAGTGGATAGCCGAAGCGGGCCAGCGCATTCCACGCGTCGAAGCCTTCCGGTGCCGCGCCGTCGGCGGCGCGCGGCCATACCCCGAAGCCAGCCTCGGCCAGCTGTTGCCAAGGGAAGAAGCGGCTCGGATCCTGCTTGCGCGTCGGCGCCAGGTCGGCATGGCCGATCACCTGTCGCGGCGGAATGTTCAGACGCGTGGTGAGATCGCGCAGCAGCACGATCAGCGATTCGATCTGCGCCGCACTGAACGGGCTGCGGCCATCGTTGTCGAGCTCGATGCCGATCGAGGCCGAGTTGAGATCGGTGATGGTGCCCCAGCGCCCCGCGCCCGCATGCCAGGCGCGGCGCTCATCGGCGACCAGCTGGTAGCGATGGCCATCGGCGCCGACCAGGTAATGTGCACTGACCGGTCCACCGCTGTTGGCCGTGCGCAGCGTATGCAGGCTCTGCTGCACCGACTTCTGCTCGGTGTGGTGGATGACGATGATGACCGGCGTGCGCGCGTTCTGGTTGGGTGATGGCACCCAGGTGGCGAGCGGGTTGTGCTGCACGGGCGCGGTGGCGGTGCAGGCCGCCAGGGCCAGTGCCAGCAGTGTGGAAGCCAGAAGGCGGGGGCTGATCATGGGCAGATTGTAACCATGGACCGCAGCCGTGGTTCGGCGCAGCGCGCCGATCGTCCAGACACCCCTTGGCCCTGAAACCGGATATTCGACAGTCAAAATTCGCCTAATGACCTGCACGAGTCCAGAGGAACAATTGCACGCAGAAAAGCCTGCCCGACACCAGCCACAGCCCCGCCCCCAATAACAACCAAAATAATAAAAAATCCATAATTTCAATCAGACCCTAAAGTACCAATTAGTACCCGCAAACAGCTGACATTAAACTATCACTTCAAATACCAATTCATCCCTAAAAAGCGTAAGCCTTGAAATTTCCGCAATGGACGCAAGGTCTCTCCGGGTCGTCCCTTCGCGAACTACTCCCGAAATGAGGATCTCATCAAAGTATGAGGCAACACCACCAACCCATCCTCCCACGGCCTCATCAAGCAATCTTTCGAGACCAGGTGAACTCACCTCCACCCTAAGATCAGAAAATTGATGATCACGACTATCTACCAGAAAGCATTCCCTACCACGAACAACCAGAAAAGCCCTCAACGATACAACGCTTCCATACAGAGCCGGAAAATCAATACAAGAGAATTTTTCGAAACCATCAGACATTAAATATCACCTATTTACTAGTAATAATTGCTTCGCCAGAGAATTTTCTTTTAAACTCATCAATGGGCGTGAAATACTGCCTGCCCATTGCAGGGTCACGTATGGCAACTACATATTGCCCGTTCCTCATCGTAACACCGTCCACGACAACAGCATGACCTCCTCGATCCAAGCTCATTCTAACGATTGCAGGATCACCCTTCGCTGTTGCTTTCGCGAGCTCTTCAATAGTGACCGACGCCCTTCTGGTTGAAGAAAGCCCGTTGTTTCTTAGGACTTGGGCCAAGGCAGGCATAGTGGTCCCTTCAGCTCTTACATTGGACTGTATGATAATGGCGCCCAGGTCCACCTTTTTACCGGCGGTATCCAGCACCATTGCACAAGAAGTCGGCCCACAGGTGGGAAGCTGTCCCTGGTCAATAAGCAGCCTATCCCCGAAACGCGGGAGACTTGAACTACTTGGGTTGCCCGGCTCAAGTTTGCCGATGACATCGCCTGATGGTGCATCTGAATGAGGCGTTCCATCTTTGACGCCGACTGCTGGCTTCGCACCTTCCACGCCATTCGTTGCGACCTCCCTCTCCAACGCCGCCAGCTTCCTGGCCTTCGCGGCCGCACGCATCGCGGTGACATCACCCAAGCTGACCACGGCCAATGCGACGTCCAGCCCCATGTCACCCTTGGTGAAGCCGTTTGCGGCCACATCGGCCAGGTTCCATTTCTGGTTCAGGCCCAGCTCGTAGGTCGCCGCATCCCAGCCGTTCCCGAAGTAGCCTGAAATGGACGACCAGGCGCCGGCACCCTTTTCCTTCACGACACCCCAGCCGCCAATTTCGCCGATGCGCTGGAAGTCGTTCAAGGCCTGCTTGGTGCTTTCAATGGACATGTAGATGGCATTCATCTTCGCCATGTCCATGACCATTCCACCCGCGTTGGTCACCACGCCAGCTCCCGAGCCCACCTTGTCGAACAGCAGATTCAGTGCCGCGTTGGCTGCCGCCTCCTGTGTCTTCCCATTCAACGCGAGCATGCCGGCGGTGAATGGATCGCAGCGCCCTGCCGCTGCACAGGTGATCTTGTAACGTGCATCCAGCGAGGACGTATGCGTCAGCAGATCGGAGGCGACCTGGCCACCATTGCCCTTCGTCAGTGCCGCCTGGGCCAGATCAAGGCCATTGTCCTTGATCCATCGCAGATAGGTGGAGTCATTCTGGGTAAGTGACCAATAGGCGTCACCCAGCTTCGTCTGCTCTGCGCGGCAGGCAGGCGAATCGGGAGCCGCGGTACATGCAGCAATCAGTGCCGCATTGCGCGCGTCCGACAGTGCTGCCAGCTCCTTCTGTTCGCCGCAACGCTCCCCGCTCTTCATGCAGCTCAGCATGGCGTCGAGGAATTGCATGCGCTCGGCATGATTCAGGTAGTTGTTCTCGACGGAGTTCCTGGCGATGGTGGCTCCCAACGCCGCACCCATGGCTCCGTCTCCACCAATCCCCCCTGCCATCGCGCCGACCGCCTGGCCCAATGCCTTGATCTGCTGTTCCTGCTCCGGAGTCAGCTGCCCGCCATTCTGCCGCGCGTAGTAGTCACCCAGGAATTTGGCTGCCAGTTCACCCCCTCCGGCAGCAGCGGCTCCGGCACCCGCCGAACCCCCATTCGCCTCCGCAAGCAGCGCGCCCAGAAGCGCATGCGAGAGCATCTGCATCGCCTCACTGGGGACGGCGCTCTGCTTGTTGGGATCGAATGTCTTTCCAATCAGCTCAGCGGCGTAGGGCGCGAGTGTGTTCGAGATGACCTGACCACCTGCCTGCCCTGCCACGCCGCCGACCAGCGCGTTGGAGACCGCGTTGAGCGCACGGCCATAGGTACCGTCGGGTGCCCACTTCTGCTGCGTGACCAGCGCATCAGGGTAAGAGCTGTCAAAGCCTGCAAGGGCGGTGTACTGGTCCTTGGGACTGAGGTTGGCAAAGGTCTCCTTCTCTGCGGCGCTCTTACCCTCCAGGTAGGCATCGGTGATCTTGTTGATCCCGTAGCTGCCAATGTCCGATGCGATCTGCTTACTGGTGGCAAGAACCGTGCTTGCTGCGTTCGCCAGCGCCTGCTGGTCGGCCAGCATCTTGTTGGCATCCGGCATCGCCTCCAGCGCACGGTGTGCCGCTGCAGCATCGGTATTGACACCAAGTTCGGCCGCCGTGGTCTTCCTGTCGCCAATGGTGATATTGCCCTCGGTCAGTGTTGCACGCGTGCTTGAGCTGTCGCTGCCACTTTCATGCATCGGCAGTCCACCGCCGAACGCGACACCATCCACGCTGCCGAACGTTCCGGATTTGATGTTGCTGCCGATACCCTGCAGCTGCTCAACCGCTCCCACACCCTTGTCCGTCGGGCCCTTGCCGCTGCTGCCGAAGCCACCACTGATGCTGCCCGACGTGGCCTTGTAGTCCATGTGGTTCTGCAGGTCGGTGAACGTCAACGAGCCCGCAGTCAGTTCACTGTTGCCCGCATTGGTGCTGGCAATCGCGCCGCCCAACAGGTTCACGTGACCTGCATCGACGTGGTACCCGCCATTGCCGGCAAACAGGCCGCTCTGCTGGCCAACACCCTGATAGCTGCCGTTGGCCTTGCCCGCACTGGCATACCCGTCAGCATTCCATGCGGTACCGAACGACACCTGCACGCGACCGCCCACTTGGCTGTTCTTGGACATGCTCTCGGCGATGTCCTGCAGCGATTCGATGGTCAGCGTGCCACCGGTCTTCACGTCGATGCGGTCGGCGGTGGCGGTCGCGCCACGGAGAGTGGTATCGCCCTCGGCCTTCATCGAGATGTTCTTGCCGGTCAGCGTGGTGTTCTGCCAGGTGCTGCTCTCGGCGTTGGACTTGCTGCTGCCGACGCTGGCTTCGGCGTAAACGTACACGCCGGTCTGCGCGCCCACTGCAACGCCCACGCCGACCTCGGCGCCGGCGTTGCTGCTCTTGCTGCGGTCGGCTACATGCGCCTTGCCTGCTTCCAGCAGGATGTCACCAGCCGAATCCAGGCTGAGCGTGTTGCCCGCGCTCAGATTGCCCTGCACCACGTGGATGTCGCCCTGGGTGCTGGTCAGGTTGACGTTGCCACCCCCCTGGATGGTGGAGCCGCGCGAGACTTGGCTGTTGCCGTCGGCATTGCTGCTGGAGGTCTTGAACCCGACGCCGGCCTCGGCACTGAGCAATGCCCCGCCTCCGCCTTTGCCGGCCATGCTGGAGATGGCACTGGCGGCCTGATAGGCATTGGCACCAGCGGCAAGGCCCTGCATCTTCTGCAGGCGGTCGTCGGACTTGCGGGCGGCGTCGACATTGTTGAGCAAATCGATCAATGGCGACTTCACCCGCGCGAAGGCACCGATCTTCAGGTCCTTGTCGCTCTGCGAGTAGTGACCACTTTCGTCAGCGGTCAGCAGCTCGATCTCGGCAGCGGTGATGTCCACGTCCTTCGCTGCCACCACATTGCTGGCGCTCTGCGTGTACTTGCCACCTGCGGTGAGGTTGACGTTGCCGCCGAGGCTGCCGACGGTGCTGGCCACCTGTGAGACCTGCGCGTTGTCATCGCGATGATTCTCGCGATGCCAGCCGGAGAACTTCTCGGTATCGGAGATCTGCACAGTGCCGATCGCCTTGCTGTCCGAGCGGTTGGCATTGCTGACCGTGTCCTGCCCACTACGGATCGTCAGGTCGCCCGCAGCGCGGATGCTGACGTCCTTTTCCGCCGCGATGCTGGCGGCGGTCAGGCTGATATCGCCCTCGGTGGTGGCCATGCGTACACCGCCACCCACCGACAGCTGTGTGCCGGTGATGGTATCGCTCTGGCCGGCGCCCTCGCTGCGCGAATTGTTGGTGCCAAACGGCAGACCGGCGGAGTTGGTGGCGATACCCCAACCCTTGCCCCGGCTGTCGCTGTCACTGCGCTCGGTGTTGTGCGCGACATCGAACACGATGTCCTTGGTGGCCAGCAGGACAGCATTGCCCTCGGCCGTCATCTGCGCACCCTGGCTGGTGATCGAGCCGCCATTGGCGATCAGCGAGAGATTGCCGCCAGCATTGAGGTTGCTGACCCGGGCGTCACTGGTGGAGTGGCTCTGGTTGCTGTTCGAGCGCTGGCTGCCGGCCGTGATCGCCGGCAGCACGGCCGCCGACACGCCGGCCGCTACGCCTTCAGCGGTACGCGTGATCCGGCCCATCATCGTGCCACTGTCGGCCATGCCTTCGGTGGCGTTGTCGCGTGCAGTGCGGTACGCCTTGGCCGGGTCGTAGGTGACGCCCACCGAGAACCCGCTGGACTTGCTCGACTGGCTGGCCTGCGTATCCACCGTATCCTGGCGGGCGAGCAGGTTGATGTCCTTGCCGACCAGGGTCAGGTCCTTGCCTGCGGCCACGTCGGACGCGGCGATCGTCAGCTGGTTGCCGGCGTTGATCAGCACGCTGCCTTCGCGCGAGGCGATGGCGGAGCCGACCTGAGTGGTCGACTTCTCGGCAGAACTGCTGCTGTTCTTCGAGCTGCCGTAGCCGATCGAAGCAGTTCCATTGGAGAAGCCACCGGTGAAGCCGGACTTCTTCCTGCTCTCGCTGGACTCACTGCTGTGATGGTCTTCCGCAGAAGTGATCAGCACATTGTTGCCCGCACCGAGGACCACTGTGCCGGTGGCATCAACCACCGCGCCTACGGCGGTCAGATCGCGGCCGGCGGTGACGCTCACGCTCTCGCCCATCAGGCCGGTGCCAATGGCGTAGCTGTCGCTGCTCTCGGCGTGGCGGGTGGTGGTGGTGCTCGACAGGGTCTTCTTTTTCTTGTCGTAGCTGTCCAGGCTGAAGTCATGCGTTTCGTTGGCCGAAAGCAGGTTGACGTCGCGACCGGCCGCCACACTCAGCGTGCCATCCGAGCTGGCAACCTGGGTGGCAGTCAGGTTGATATCGCGGTTCGCTCTCAGCACTACATTGTCGCCAGCCTGCAACTGGCTGCCACGCGCGGTCTCGTCACTCTGGCTGATCTGCAGCGAACTGCGCTTGCCACCGGCACTGAAATCACTGCTGCGGCTGTCTATCAGCACCTGGCTGTTGATGTCACCACCGGCCTGCAGGGCCATGCCGCCATCGGTCTTGATGCGGGTTGCGGCCAGGTTGATGTCCTTGCCCGCCGCCAGCACCACATCGCCAGCGCCCTCAATCGACGTCACCGCATGCGTGGTCTGGCTGTTGCTGGTGTGGTTGCGGCTGTCGTGGTTCAGCGCACTGCTCTGGCCCAGCGTCTGCGCAACCAGTTCCAGGTTGCCACCGGCAACCAGCTGGGTGATGCCGTGGGTACCAGCATTGCGGATCTCCGCTGCCTTGAGGCCGATATCACCGCCGGCCACCACCGACAGCACGCCATCGCCACCGGGGTTGGTGACATACAGGCCGGCCACGCGATCCAGCGTGGTCTTCTGCTGCGACAGGCGGTCGCCCTGGTCCTTCCATTCCGAGGTGGTCGAGGCCACGGTGATGTTGCCACCGGCCTTCAATGCAATGGCATCGGTGGCCTTGACGGTAGTGCCGATGATGTCGATGTCCTGGCGCGCCGACAGGCCCACCTGCGCACCGCTGATCTGGCCGCCGGACAGGTTGCGGATGTTGCCGGCATCGATGCTGACCAGCTGCCGGCCGGCAATCGTGCCGCTGTTGACCAGGTCGCCGCGCAGCTTGACGTCCACCTCCGCGCCGGCCAGCAGGGCGCCGTCGTTGCCGAGGTCGCCCGGCATCACCCGCAGGTAGACCTGCGGCACCAGCGCGCGCACCACCGAGCCATCGGCCAGGGTGACGTCCTTTTCCACCAGCCAGACGATGTCGCTGGTCAGGCGTGCCATCTGCTCGGCGGTCAGCGCCACGCCGGGACGCAGGCCCCATTCGCTGGCGACCGTGGCGCCGGCCTCCAGCAGCGCGCGGTACTGCTCTTCGTCGCTGGCGTGCCCGGTAAGGAAGCGACGGCCGGTGAGTTCGCCGATCTGCTCGCGCACCAGCTTCTGCTCGTAGAAGCCGTCGCCCAGGCGCTTCTGCGTCTGCGAGGGCTCGAAGCCTGCCCGCTGCAGCAGGTAATCCGAGCTGAGCCAATCGCGATAGCTGGCAAAGCGCGGGTCGGTTTCCACGATGTGGTTGCCACGGTTGGCGTCCACATTGAACAGGCTGGCGGTGGGTGCACTGGCATTCGGGCTGGTGGTGATCACCACGCGCGGATCAGCACCGGTTGTCGTCGTGGCCTGCTTGCCATCCACTGCGGCATTGCCACCACTGCCGGCATGCTCTCCGGCGCGCACCGCCGCCGGGCCGTTGGCATTGGCCTGCCCGGCCTGGGCGGCATTGATGTCCTGCGCCGTGCCAGCACCCGCCCCGGCGTTGCCGGCCTGGCCGGGGCCCTGGGCACCCGCCGCGTCCGCGCGCACGCCGTCGGTCTGGGCGACCGCCTGCTGATGGCCACCGTTGGCGCCCTGCGCCGCGCCAGCGGTGCCCGGCCCCTGTGCGTCCACGCTGCCGGCACCCTGTCCTGTGCTCTGGCCGGGCCCCTGCACGCTGCCCGCGCCGGGGCCGACCGCACCTGCACCGCGGCCGTTGGTATCCAGCTGCGCGGTGCCCTTGCCACCACCGGCGTTGGGGTTGCTGCCCCCGTTGTTGTCGTTGCGCAGGTTGCCGACATCGATGGTGAGCTTGCCACCGGCGGTTATCGACGAACCCAGCGCGCCGGTCTTCTCGGTGATCGGTGCCGCCTTCCAGCGGCTGGAGGAGCCACCGTAGGTGATGGACTGGTTGTCGAAAGTGCTGGTACGGGTCAGCTGCTCGGCAGCATTGATCACCTCGGACTGATCGCGGTTCAGGCCGACGATGGCCAGGGCGCGACCCGCGGCGATGTTGGCGAAACGGTTCTCCAGCCGATCGGTGCTGATCCGCATGTTGCCGCCCGCGTTGATCACGGCGTTGTTTCCTGCCGAAACCACAACGTCTTCCACGGTGGTGCGGGTGGCAATGCGGGTCTTCTCGTTGCCGCTGGTCTCCTGCGGGTGACGCTGCATGTTGATCAGCGTCGCTTCCGGATTGTCATAGTCCGGATAGGTGATGATCTGCACGCAAGTCGTGGTGCAGGTGCCATAGGCGTTGCTGTACCGAAGGGTATCGGTCACGTACTCGATCGGCGGCGACCCCGGACCACGGGTGGACAGATCGCGGAAGGGATCTTCCGCGCCTGCGCCGAGCTGATCGGGATTGTTGCGGTTGTCGGCGCGGCTGACGTAGTAGATCGTGACCGTGCCGTCCTGCACGCTCAGGCGCTCACGTGACGCGCGTGCGCCATGCACGCCACCGCGGGCGAACGCATAGGCGCTGGTGTTGCTGGACAGCCGGATCACCGCCTTGCGGATCTGCTGGCCATCCGGAGTGACATAGGGGGTGTCTTCGAGGATGTCCGCCGGGTTGAGGTAGTAGATCTCATACGGCTGGTAATTCGAGGTAGCGCGGAAATCCCGGTTGTTGTTGTTGGCGTTCTTGAACCAGCCGGGTTGTTCCAGCCGCACCGGTGCATGCACGGTGGTGACCTTCTCCACGACCACGTTCTCGCGGATGTTGTTCACCGCCAGCGCGGACAGGTCCAGGTTGCCGCTGACCTCGATGGTGGAGCCGATGTTGTCGACCTTCTGCGCGCTGCCTACCGCGCCCAGACCGTTCAGGCCACCGCCGATGGCGGCGTCGCCATCGC
The DNA here is from genome assembly GCF_059372495.1 of Stenotrophomonas sp. YJH_SMC_80. Lineage (NCBI taxonomy): Bacteria > Pseudomonadati > Pseudomonadota > Gammaproteobacteria > Lysobacterales > Lysobacteraceae > Stenotrophomonas > Stenotrophomonas sp. YJH_SMC_80. The sequence goes on along the minus strand of NZ_JCAFVP010000004.1, from coordinate 190,634 downwards.
TGAAGATCAGGCTCTTGCCGCTGTTGGTCAGCGTGCCGACGCCGAGGTCCAGGCGCTGGCGCGCAGCGATGGTACCTGCACGGTCCACGCCACCGATGTTGGCTGCCACGTTGTTGAGCGAGCCCGCCTGGATGGCGACCCGGTCACCGTAGATGCGGCCGCTGCCGATGTTGTCGACGGTCGCAGCGGTGATATGGGTGACGTTGCCGTCCAGCAGGCCGTAGTTGACCAGTGCGCCGCCCGCTGCAAGGCGGGTCAGGCCGATGCTGCTGATCTCGCCGGTGGAGGCGTTGGTGATGTTGCCCGCATTGATGTTGACGTTGGCGCCGGCCAGCTTGCCGGTGTTGTCCAGGTTGCCCTGGATGGACAGGCTCAGCGTGCCGTTGGCCACCATCTCGCCACGGTTGGTGTGGCTCTGGCCCAGCTCCAGAGTCATGTCACCCTGCGACATCAGCCGGCCATCACCGATGATCTCGCGGGTGCGGAGGGTCTGCTGCCTGCCGGCCACCAGGGTGCCACCGCTGTTGACCAGGGTATCGGCGCGGACATCAGAGCCCAGCGCCGCCGACACCAGGCCACCGCTGTTGTCCAGGCGCTGGTTCACCTGCAGCACGAGGTTGTCGGCAATCACCTGGCCGTTCTGGTTGTCCAGGTTGCTGGTGGTCACCTGCAGGGTCTTGCCCTGCAACCCCAGTGCAGGACCATTGCCCGGGCTGAGCGTATTGCGGTTGTCGACACGGCCGGCCTGCAGGTCGAGGCGGCCGGTCGCGGCCACCAGGCCGCCACTGTTGAGCAGCGCGCCCTGCAAGCTGATGTCGGCATTGCCACCGGCGGTCACGCTGCCACCGGTGTTGGCCAGCTGCTGCGCGCGCAGCAGCAGGTCGGCCGCACTCACCAGCGAGCCGCCGCCACTGTTGTCGATGTCGATGGCCTGCACGTCGGCACCGGCCTTGGCGGACACCGCGCCACCACGGTTGTCCAGATCGCCGCTGCGGATCTGCAGCGTGCCACTGCTGACAATGCCGTTGCCGTTGGAACCGGCGTTGATCAGCCGCTGTCCGGCGGTGTTGATGCTGAGGGCTGCCGCCGACTGCAGCAGGCCGCCTGTGTTGTCCAGGGCACCGCTGCGCAGCTCTGCGTTTCCGGAAAGGCTGGCAATGATGCCGCTGCGGTTTTCCAGCGCCTGGCCGCGGGTATCCAGCTGCAGGTCGTTGGCGATGATCCGGCCACTGTTGTTGTTCAGGCCGCTGGCCGAGACCTGCAGGTGCTTGCCGGCCTGGACCAGGCCGCCCTGGTTGCGTAGCGCATCGGCGCTGGTCAGCTGCATGTCCTGACCAGAAGCCACGGTGCCACCATCGTTGTTGATGGACTGTGCCTCGGCCAGCAGTGCGCCTCCGGCAGACAGGGTGCCCTTGTCGCTGTTGTCGAGCAGGCCGTCGACGCGCACGGTCAATGCGCTGCTGCCATCGCTGTGCACGATGCCGCCGCGATTGTCGAACGCGCCTGCGATGAGGGTGGCGTCTCCTGTGGTCAGGATGCGGCCACCGCGATTCTCCAGCGCGTGGGTGATCGCCAGGGTGCTGATACCGCCGCCGGCAGCCTGGATCGTGCCCCGGTTGTTGAGCAGCTGAGCGCTGCGCAGATCCAGCGTGCCATTGCCGGCAAGCGTGCCACCGCTGTTGTCCAGCCTGTCGCGCGCGGACACCTTCAGTGCATTGCTGCCAGAGGCGATGATCGAACCGCCCGCGTTGAGCAGCGTGCCTGTATCCACGGCGATGCGGGTAGCCGACAGCGTGCCGTCACGCAGGTCGGTGGTTTCGCCGGTCAACTGCAGGGCGCCATTGCTGAGCAGCTTGCCGCCCTGGCCATTCAAGGTGTGTGTGTTGATGGCCAGCATGCCGGTGCCAGCCTGCTGCACGGTGCCGCCGGCATTGCTGAACACTGCACTGGTCAGTGTCAGGTCACCATTGATGGCGATCAGGCCGTTGCCGCCATTGTCCAGTGACGTGGTGGCCTGCACGGTGCTGGCCTGCGTGCCCGTCGCCAGCAGCTTGCCGTTCTGGTTGTCGAAGCGGTCGGCGTTGAGGGCGAAGTGATCGGCAGTGAGGGTGGCGCCTCGATGGTCCACGGCCACCGCATCCAGCTGCAATCCGCCTGCCGTGGCGATGCTGCCGCCGGCGCCGTCCAGCTGGGTGGCCTGTACGGTCAATACGCCCTTCCCTGCATGGACGATGCTGCCCGCGGCATTGACCAGTTGCCCGGCATCGACACGCAGATTGCCGGCATTGCTGGCGAGGGTGCCGCCGCCGTTGTTGAAACGGCCGGTGACGGTGATCCGGCTGTCGGACGTACCTGCCGAACTTAAGGTACCGCCCGCATTCGATAGCGAACCGGCGCTGATCTGCTGCGCACCGTTGGCAGCGATGGTGCCGCCGTCATTGCCCAGCGCGCCGCGTACCTGCAGCGACATCGCCTGGTTGCCGGTAGCGGTTAGCGTGCCCGCCGTGTTGTCCAGCTGGCCGGCCTCGACGCTGACCTGCTGCGCGGCCATGGTGCCCGCACTGAGATCGATGGTCTCGCCCTTCAGTTGCAGCTCGCCATTGCTGACGATGCGGCCGGCATGACCCTGCAGCGTGTCGGCATCGATCTGCAACAGGCTGTCGCCCGCCTGCTCGATGCTGCCGGTGCGGTTGTCCAGCGAAGCCGCTGACACGCGCATGCCCGCACCGCTGGCGATGACACCCTTGTTGCTGTTGTCGAGCAGGCCATCGGCCTTTGCCACCAGGCGTGCAGCGCTGTGCAGCGTGCCGCCCTGGTTGTCGATGCTGCCGGCGGTGATGCCGAGTCCGCCGTTGGCCAGGATGCGACCGCCACGGTTGTTGAGGTTCTGGCCGATGTTCAGCTGGCTGGCCGCCGTACCGGCGGACTGCAGCGTACCGCCAGCATTGACCAGCGCGGCGCTGCGCAGGTCCAGCCCACCGTTGCTGGATACGGTGCCACCGCTGTTGTCGATGCGTTCGCGCGCGCTCAGCCGCAGCGTGTCGCTGCCGGTCGCGGTGAGCGTGCCGCCGGCGGTGATCAGGGTGCCGGTATCCACCTCGATCCGCTTGGCCGAGGTCACACCCGTGCGCAGGTCGGTGGTGGTGCCCTTGAGCAGCAGGCTGCCATTGCTGACCAGCGTGCCGCCCGTACCGTTGAGCGTTCCGGCGTTGATCGACAGCACGCCTTCGCCGGCGTGCTGCACGGTGCCGCCGGCATTGCCGAACACCGCCGCCTGGATGCCCAGGTCGCCATTGGTGGCCAGCAGGCCCCCCTCACCGTTGTCCAGGCTGCCGACCACGTCGATCCGGCTGCCCTCTGCACCAGTCGCCATGACCTTGCCGGCCCGGTTGTCGAATGACTGTGCGTCCAGCGCGATGTGCTCGGCCTGCAGGGTGGCGCCGCGATGGTCCACGCTGCCCGCCTGCAGGGTGATGCCGCCTGCGCTGGCGATGGTGCCGCCCTGGCCATCCAGTTGCCCGGTGCGCAGCAGCAGGCCCTGGCTGCCGGCATGGCTGAGCGTGCCCTTGACGTTGGCCATGCTGCCGGCGTCGATCTTCAGCGCCGCACCATTGCTGGCCAGCATGCCGTTGCTGTTGTCGAACAGGCCGTCGATGCGGAGCTCAGTGGACGCGCTGCCGGCCGAACTGAGCGTGCCGCCACGGTTGGAGAGCTCACTGGCTTCGATGTGCTGGGCACCGTTGCTGGCAATGGTGCCGGCGTCGTTGGCCAAGCGACCGCTGATCTGCATCGCCAGCGTTCCACTGCCCGTAGCGCGCAGCGCACCCGCACTGTTGTCCAGGCTGCCGGCCACGATATCGAGCTGCTCGGCCGCCACGCTGCCGCCGCGGAGATCCAATGACCCGCCCTGCAGTGACAGCGCGCGGGCGGCACCGATGCTGCCGCCCTGGCCCGACAGCGTTTGCGCTTCGATGCGCAGGTTGCCGTTGGCGGAGATCGCGCCGCTGCGGTTCTCCAGCTGCGCGGCGCGGATTGCGGATGCAGCATCACCGGCGGCAATCAACTTGCCATGGTCGTTGACGAAGCGGCCTGCGTGCACATCGACCGCACCATTGCTGCCCAGCGTTCCGCCGGTATTGTCGAGCAGCCTACGGGCCTGCAGCTGGAGCGCCTGGGTGCCCAGCGCACTCAGCTGGCCACCGGCGGTGATCACGGTGTCGCTATCGATGCTGATGCGCTGCGCGGTGGTAGTACCGTTGCGCAGATCGAGGGTGTCGCCCTGCAGCTCCAGCGAACCGTTGCTGAGCAGGGTGCCACCGGCGCCGGTCAGGTCCTGCGTGGTGATGACCAGGCTGCCGTATCCGGCCTGCTGCACGGTTCCGCCGGCATTGCCGAAGGTACGCGCGTGGATATCCAGGTTGCCATTGCTGGCCAGGGTGCCGCCATTGCCGTTGTCCAGCGTGCCCTGCACGCGCAGCGTATTGCCACCGGTGCCGGTGGCGATGATGCGCCCACCGCGGTTGTCGAACCCGGTCGCCGAGATGTCCAGCTGCGCGGCAGCCAGCGACGCGCCCTGGTGATCGACCTCGGCCGCGGTGAGCTGCAGGGCGCCGGCAGTGGCGATCTGTCCCTTTGCTCCGTCCAGGCGCCCGCTGTCGATGACCAGGCCGTCGCTGCCCGCATGGCTGAGGGTACCGCCGGCATTGACCAGCCCGCCGCTTTTCAGCTGCAGGTGGGCGGCATTGCTGGCGATGCTGCCGCCACTGTTGTCGAGCGTGCCGTCGACCTGGATCTGCGAAGCTGCCGTTCCCGCCGAATTGAGCGCACCGCCGCGGTTGGACAGCGCACCCGCCTGGATCTGCTGCGCGCCATTGGCGCTGATGCTGCCGCCGTCGTTGCGCAGCAGGCCCTGCACCTGCAGCTGCATCGCGTTGTTACCCAGTGACAACAGGCTGCCGCCACTGGTGTCCAGGCCGGTGGCCGTGATCTTCACGTCACGGGCGCGGGTGCTGCCCTTCTGCAGGTCCAGCTGCTGCCCACTCAACTGCAGCAGGCCATTGCTGGCGATGCTGCCAGCAGCTCCCTGCACGGTGGTCGCGTCGATCTGCAGCGTGCCGGTGCCGGCATGGTCGATGCTGCCACTCTCGTTCAGCAGGCCATCGGTCTTGATCTGCAGATCGCCATTGCCGGACAGCAGGCCGCGCTGGTTCTGCAGCCGCTGGCTGGCGTGGATGTGGCTGGTGCCGGTGCCTGCGGCGATCAGCTTGCCGCCGTCGTTGATGAGGATGCCGCTGTTGATGTCCAGCGCACCATTGGCGCCCACGGTGCCGCCGCTGTTGTCCAGGGTGCGCGATACCTGCAGCTGCAGGGCATCGCCGCCGGTCGAGGTCAGCGTGCCGCCGGCGGTGGTCAGGTCGCCGGCGCGCACGTCGATGCGCTGCGCGGCGGTGGTGCCATTGCGCAGGTTCAGGGTATCGCCGTGCAGCTGCAGGGTGCCGTTGCTGAGAACGGTGCCGCCCTGGCCCTGCAGGCTGGCGGTGGTGATGCGCAGGTTGCCAGCGCCCGCCTGCTGCACGGTGCCGCCGGCATTGCCGAAGAACGCTGCATCGATCTGCAGGTCGGCATTGCTGGCCAGCAGGCCACCGTCGCTGTTGTCCAGGTGATTGCGGACGTTGAGCGTGCTGGCCTGCAGCCCCGTGGACAGCACGCGGCCGCCGCGGTTGTCGAAGTCCTGTGCGCTCAGGCCGAGCTGGCGGGCGACCAGCTGCGCACCACGGTGGTCGGCGCGGCCCAGCTGCAGGTCTGCCGCGCCGGCGGTGGCGATGCTGCCCTGCACGCCATCCAGTACCTCCGCACGCAGCAGCAGGTCCTCGCTGCCGGCGTGGTTGATGCTGCCCCGGGTGTTGACCAGGGTGCCGATGTCGAGGCCGAGCCGCGTGGCATTGCTGGAGATGCTGCCCTCGCTATTGTCGACCTGGCCGATCATCCAGGTCGTCTCGGCGCTGCCACCGTGGGCAAGGCTGCCGCCGCGATTGATTGCCGATTGCGCCTTCAACTTGAAACCACGGGCGAAGGTCATGCGGCCGCCGCTGTTGTCCAGCTGTTGCACCTGCGCGCTGGCCGCGCCCTGGACCTGCAGGGTGCCACGCATGTTGCGCAGCGCCTGTCCCTGCACCTGCAGGGTGCTTGCGCCCAGCGTGCCGTCGCTGTTGTCCAGGCTGTTGCGGGCGCTGAGCTGCAGGTCGCCACTGGCTTCGATGCGGCCGCCGTCGTTGTCCAGCGTTCCTGCGATGTTGAGCACACCGGCCGCCAGCGGCGGAAGCGGCGTGACCGGCGGGGTGCCGCCGCCGGTGCCGGGAGTGCCAGTGCCGGGGGTACCTGTGCCTGGCGTACCGGTACCTGGCGTACCCGTACCCGGCGGGGTGCCGGTGCCGCCGGTGCCGGTGCCTGGCGAAACGCTGGACACGGTGCCGATGCGGCCCTGCAGGTTGCTGAGGTCGGCGGCCTGCAGCTGCAGCGCCTGCGTTCCAAGCTGTTCGATGCTGCCGCCGCGGTTGCGCAGCGCATCGGCATTCACTTCGATGCGTCGCGCATTGAGCGTGCCGCCACTATTGTCGACATCTGCCGGGGTCTGCACGCGCAGCTCGCGCTCGGCACTGAGCGTGCCGGCATTGGCGATGCCCGCGCTGGCGTCGATGCGCAGGTCCTGCTGCGCATGCATCGCGCCGGTATTCTGCAGCCGGCCGTCGGCGGTGACCACCAGCTCGCCGGCCTGGGCACCGAGCTTGCCGGCATTGCTTACGCCCACGCCATGTTCATTGCCGACCAGCCAGATGCGGTTGGCATACATGCCGCCCAGCGCGCCCACATCCAGCGCGAAGGTGGGCGCGGCGGACGTAGGCTTCTGCTGCTGCACGCTGCTGTGGTCGGCACTGACCACGTTGCTGCCCAGGCTGGCCTGCAGCTGGTTGGCCCAGATGCCGGCATTGACCTGCAGCGAACGGGTGATGATGTCGGTGTAGTCGGCGCGGCTGGTATCCAGGCCCGTGCCACCGACACCGATGCTGCCACCTTCCACGCGATAGCCTTCCAGCACGCCATTGCTGACGATCGGCGTGCCGGTGGTCAGGGTCACCCGGCTGGCGTTGAGGAAGCCCGCGCCATTGACCTGGATCCCGGCCGGGTTGGCGATGACCACCTGCGCCCGCGCACCGGCCACCTCCACATAGCCATTGAGGTGGCTGGGATTGCTGCTGTTGACCTCGTTGAGGATGACCCGTGCGGTGCCCGTGGCCAGCCACGGATTGCCCTGCACCCAGCCACCCAGCTGGGTCTGCACCTCGCCGCGCGAGTTGTTGAGGATCACGCCCTGCTGGCCGACGTCGAACTGCTGGTAGGTATTGCGCGACACCCCGCCCGCACTGGGCGTGGTGATGTTGACCTGTGGCGTGCCGTTGGCCGAGGTGATCACCGTCGGGCGCTGGTTTGCCGGCGCGCCCGGGTCGGCGGCGATGCGGCCCGGGTCGGCCGGCGCCTGCTGCGCTGACAACGGCTGCACCAGCCCCACCCAGCCCAGCACCAGCCACAACGCGAAACTGATCGGTCGCAGGGTGCCGACCGTGCGGCCTTCACGATTGTCGGCACCGCCGTGCGCGGCGTTGACCAGCTCGGACGCAACCTGCATGACCCCGAGCGTACGGTTGAAGACCAGACGGTAGACTTTGTTCACGGCGCTGATTCCTTTCGGTGCTGTTGGGTGGTGTGCGCAGCGGGCTGCGCGGTACCGCATCGTGTTGGCCGCGCTGCAGGCAGCGCAGGCCGGCCATGCGCAGGCGTCAGAACGAGACGCCCATGTTCATTCCGAACGTGGTGTAGGCGGTCTGGAAGCCGCGCGGCCTGGACAACGGGCTGCCGACGAAGGCATCCCAGTTGATGTGGCGGGTGCCACCGCGAAGGCCGAGCGCGGTACCGGTGAGCCGGTCGCCGAGCAACCGGGCCGTGGACGGACCGCCGACGCGGCCGTGATCGACCGCGACGTAGGCCTCCACGCCACTGCCCAGGGGTACGCCCACTTCATTGCGCAGCAGCCAGCCGCGCTCGCCGGTCAGCGACATTTCGCCATCGAAGCCACGCACGGTGTAGCGGCCACCGATCGAGAACCGATCCTGCGGTACCAGCGGCGAGCGGTTCCACTGCGCACGCCAGCTGCTGGTGTAGCGCAGGCTCTGGCGGCCCCACTGCATCGGCACGACCAGCTGCGCATCGGCGGTGAAGATGCGGCCATGCGCCGTGCCTTCGCCAAAGACCTCTTCCGGTGCGCGCAGCGCGTTGAAGGCGCCGGTCCCCTTGCGGTATGCCAGGTTCACATCCAGCGTCGCCTTGCCGATGAAGTGCCGGTGGCCCAGGCCCAGTTCCCAGCCCGCCATGCGGCGGCGCTGCACTTCGATCTCGGTATCGTTGATGAAGTTGTCCGATTCGCGGTACCAGCCGCGCGCGTACATGCTGGTCTTGGCGCGCGCGTTGCGGAACAGCATGCGCGTCAGGCGCAGCTCGGCGTTGCGGCTGGAGCCGCTGTAGACGTAATTCTCGAATGCGCCGGCAACGGTCTGCTCATAGTCGAAGTTGCTGGCGTTGGCGCCCAGCAGCCATCCGCCCAGCGGCACGCTGTAATGCACTGCCCAACTGTCGGTGCCACGCTCGCTGCCGTTGAACACCGATCTGCCCACGTTGATGTAGAACAGGTCGCTGAGGCCGGCCGCGTTGTCCACCGACACCGTGGTGCCGGCCTGCATCTTGCCGGTGGACTGGCTGCCGGCATCGTCCAGGGTCAGGTTGACCCGTACCAGGCGCGCCTGCTGCCAGCTGATCACCAGATCACTCTCGCCCGGCTTGGCCGCCGCGCCATCGGCCGGGGGCGCGATCTGGATGTCCACCTGCGCGGTCGGCACGCGCTGCAGGTTTTCCAGCGCCTGTTCGATGTCACGCAGGTTCAGTACTTCGCCGCGTGCCACCCGCACCGCGTTCCAGAGGGCGGGGGTGCGGCCTGCGCCGTCGGCAAAGCGGATGGCATTGACGCGGCCCGGGACGACCGTGAGCGTCAGGATGCCGGTCTTCAGGTCCTGCGGTGCGGCCAGGATGCGGGTGGTGACGTAGCCGCGCTCGATGATCGCGTTCTGCACGCGCTTCATCACGATGTCCACGCCGGCGGTACCCAGGCAGCGCCCGGTGGCGGGGTCGCTGCGCGGATCGGCTGCCGCCAGTGCCCAGCGGAAGCGGTCGGCCTGGTCACCCTGCAGCTCGATGCGGTTGATGGTGAAACAGGGTGATTCGTCCACCGGCAGATGGCCGAGGTCTTCAGTAGCCGGCTGCAGCCGGACATCCGGCGTGGCTTCCTGTTGTTCGCGCAGCGCGCGTTCGCGCTCCTGCTGCCGGAGCAGCTCCTGCTCCGGTGACACGACCTGCGCCCCGGCCGGTGCCTGGAAGCCGGCGATGGCCAGTGCCACGCCCACGGACAACCGCCAGTGCAACGCGCGGCTGCGTACATTACGTCCCTGTTCCACGATGTCCTGTTCCCTGCAGATGGCTGCCAGACCGACGAAGATGCGGCTGGAAGAGGCAGCACTGTAAGGGAATCGCGTGGCAGGAAACAGAGCCGGCAAACTGCCGCCGGCCCAGCCCATCCGGGCAAAATGTGATGTCCGACGGACGGCGTTCCGCCAGCGGGCGGCGCCCCGGATCTACACCCGACCCAGCGCAGGTCCGCCAGTACGCCGACAGATGCCTGCGGCACTGGGGAAACCTGTGCCCGGCCCCCGCCACTGCAGGCGACGCAGCAGTGGCGGGGTACCTTTGAAACCGTGAAGCCCGTCAGGCCTCGTAAGCCGACTCACCATGCGAGGTGACATCCAGGCCGGTGCGCTCTGCTTCCTCGGTCACGCGCAGGCCGACCACGCTGCGCACTACCAGCAGGATCAGCGTCGTCACCAACGCCGACCACACCACGGTGAGGCCGACGCTGACCACCTGCACCCAGACCTGGTGCGCGATATCCAGATCCGCCTTGGTACCCCCCAGCGACTGTGCACTGAACACACCGGTAAGGATCGCGCCGACGATGCCGCCGACACCATGCACACCGAACACGTCGGCGGTGTCGTCCACTTTCAGCAGGCGCTTGAGGCCCGTGACGCCCCAGACGCAGACCACGCCGGCAACGAAGCCGATCACGATCGCGCCGAGCGGGCCGACCGTGCCACATGCCGGGGTGATGCCGACCAGGCCGGCCACCGCACCCGAAGCAGCGCCCAGTGCCGATGGCTTGCCCTTGCTGATTGCTTCCACCAGCGTCCAGCCGAGCACGGCGGCGGCGGTGGCCAGCACGGTGTTGAGGAAGGCCAGCGAGGCCACGGTATCGGCTGCGGCAGCGGAACCGGCATTGAAGCCGAACCAGCCCACCCACAGCAGCATCGCGCCGATGTAGGTGAACGGCACGTTGTGCGGCTTCAGCGCGGTCTGGCCGTAGCCCAGGCGCTTGCCGACAAACCAGGCAGCCACCAGGCCAGCAACGCCCGCATTGATGTGGACCACGGTGCCGCCGGCGAAATCGATCGCGCCCAGCTCGCCCAGGTAACCGCCACCCCAGACGATATGTGCCATCGGAATGTAGCTGAGGGTGAACCACAGCGCCGAGAACAGCAGCACCGCGCGGAACTTGATGCGCTCGGCGAAGGCACCGACGATCAGCGCGGTGGTGATGCCGGCAAAGGTCGACTGGAACGCGACGAACAGATAGTCCGGCAGTCCCTTGATCGGCGTGTTGCCGACCGACTCGGGGGTGAAGCCCTTGAGGAAGGCGAACTCGGTGAACGAACCGAAGAACGGATTGCCCGCGCTGAACACCGCGCTGTAGCCGTAGGCCACCCACAGCAGCAGCACCAGCGAGAACACCACCAGGATCTGGCTGAGTACCGACAGCACGTTCTTCGAACGCACCAGGCCGCCGTAGAACAGGGCCAGGCCCGGCACGACCATCAGCAGCACCAGCAGGGTGGAGGTGAGCATCCAGGCCACGTCGCCATGATCATAGGCGGCGGCCGCTTCGGCCACGGCCGGCGCAGCGGCTGCAGCTGCAGGGTCCTGCAGCGGCTCAACGGCCACGCTTTCGCTCGGCAGCGGCGACACCTGCGCCTGGGCGTGGGCATTGCCCGGCCAGGCACCCGCGGCCAGCGCGCTCAGCAGCATCAACAGGCACACGATATGGAACCGGGCTTGCCACCCGGTGAGAAGGCGCATCTTCATGGGGGAGTCTCCGGAAGGGGGTTACAGCGCGTCGGCACCGATTTCGCCGGTGCGGATGCGGATGACCTGTTCGACGGCGGTGACGAAGATCTTGCCGTCACCGATCTTGCCGGTGCCTGCCGACGATTGGATCGCTTCGATCACCGCATCGGCACGCTCGTCGGTGACTACGGTTTCGATCTTGATCTTGGGCAGGAAATCGACGACGTACTCGGCGCCGCGATACAGCTCGGTGTGGCCCTTCTGGCGGCCGAAGCCTTTCACTTCGGTCACGGTAATGCCCGACACGCCTGCGTCGGACAAGGCCTCGCGGACCTCGTCGAGCTTGAACGGCCGGATGATGGCGGAGATCAGTTTCATGCGCATGTCCCGATGGTGGATGGGGCCAGCGCGCCAGCGCGCGTTGGCATCAGGCAACCACGGGTCATCAGGATGATGACCGTGGCTGTTGCACCGGACACGTACAGGGCCGGGACGGCCGTGCCTCTCTCCTTGCACGACCGACGCGGGAGGGAGGGCGGCCCTGGTCGCGTATCCGGTCTCTCTCTTGCCCCTGGATAAGCGGGCCAAAGGCCCACGTTCCAATGCAGCGGACTGACAGTCCGCTCTACAACGGCGGGCCTGCGCCCGCCTTGCGGCTCCCCAGCCGCGAAAACGGAAGCGATGGCGGCGGGTGGGAGGGGGAAACCCACCGCCATCGCATCCGGTCAGCTGGCGTAGTACAGCTGGTATTCCAGCGGGTGGGTGGCCGCGCGGAACTTGGTCACTTCCTGCATCTTCAGCGCGATGTAGCCGTCGATGAAGTCATCGCTCATCACGCCACCGGCCTTCAGGAACTCGCGGTCCTTGTCCAGCGCTTCCAGCGCCTGGTCCAGCGAGGAGCAGACCTGCGGGATCAGCTTCTCTTCTTCCGGCGGCAGGTCGTACAGGTCCTTGTCGCTCGGTGCGCCCGGGTCGATCTGGTTCTTGATGCCGTCCAGGCCGGCCATCATCAGCGCAGTGAAGGTGAGGTAGCCGGACTGGATCGGGTCCGGGAAGCGCATTTCGATACGGCGCGCCTTCGGGTTGGAGACCCACGGAATGCGGCACGATGCCGAACGGTTGCGGGCCGAATAGGCCAGCATCACCGGCGCTTCGAAGCCCGGCACCAGGCGCTTGTAGCTGTTGGTGCCCGAGTTGGCGAAGGCATTGATGGCCTTGGCGTGCTTGAAGATGCCGCCGATGTACCACAGCGCCAGCTGGCTCAGGCCACCGTAGCCGTCACCGGAGAACAGGTTGGTGCCGCCCTTGGACAGCGACTGGTGCACGTGCATGCCGCTGCCGTTGTCGCCGACGATCGGCTTGGGCATGAAGGTGACGGTCTTGCCGTTGCGGTGCGCGACGTTCTTGATCACGTACTTCATGCGCAGCAGTTCGTCGGCCTTCTGCACCAGGGTGCTGAACTTGGTGCCGATCTCGCACTGGCCGGCGGTGGCCACTTCGTGGTGCTGCACTTCCACTTCGATGCCGACCTGTTCCAGGGTCTTGCACATCTCGGCGCGCAGGTCGTGCAGGGTGTCGGTCGGCGGAACCGGGAAATAGCCACCCTTCACGCCCGGACGGTAACCGCTGTTGGCGCCGTCGTACTTGGCGCCGCTGTTCCAGGCGGCTTCTTCGGAATCGACCTTGAAGAAAGTGTTGCCCATTTCATTGGCGAAACGGACCGAGTCGAAGATGAAGAATTCCGGCTCCGGGCCGAAGAACGCGGTTTCGGCAATGCCGGAGGACTTCAGGTAGGCCTCGGCGCGCTTGGCGATGCCGCGCGGGCAACGGCCATACGGCTGCATGGTGGCCGGGTCGAGGATGTCGCAGCTGATCACGATGGTCGGATCGGCGTAGAACGGGTCGACGTAGGCGCTGGCGGTATCCGGCAGCAGCACCATGTCCGACTCGTTGATGCCCTTCCAGCCGGCGATCGAGCTGCCATCGAACATCTTGCCTTCTTCGAACAGCGACGGTTCGACGATGCTGACCGGGAAGGTGACGTGCTGTTCGACGCCACGCATATCCACGAAACGCAGATCGACGAACTCGATCTGGTTGTCCTTGATCAGCTTCTCAACGTTTTCCACGGACATCGGTACGACCTCGGATGGGGATGAATGCCTGCTGAGGTACAGCAACGACCGTGCCAACTTTTCGCAGGCCGCAAGTCATTGATTTCAAAAAGGGTGCTCCGTGGCGGTGCAGAACGGCGCGCACCAAACGGGTGCACCCAGCACCAGACGCACCCGTTTGGTGCGGCGGTGATCGTCTATCCTCTCGACCTTCTTCCTTCCGCCGCGCGTGCACGCACCGTCCATGTCCGACCTGCTCTCCGCCCTGCTGCTGGGCATCCTCGAAGGCTTGACCGAATTCCTGCCGATCTCCAGCACCGGCCACCTGCTCATCGCCCAGCACTGGCTGGGCGCCCGTTCGGACTTCTTCAACATCGTCATCCAGGCCGGTGCGATCGTGGCGGTGGTGCTGGTGTTCCGCCAGCGCCTGCTGCAGCTGGCCACCGGCTTCAACCAACGCGAGAACCGTGAGTACGTGTTCAAGCTGGGCGCCGCCTTCCTGGTCACCGCAGTGGTCGGCCTGGTCGTGCGCAAGGCCGGCTGGTCGCTGCCGGAGACGGTCAGCCCGGTGGCCTGGGCACTGATCATCGGTGGCGTCTGGATGCTGCTGGTGGAGGCCTACACCGCGCGCCTGCCCGACCGCGACCAGGTGACCTGGACAGTGGCGATCGGCGTGGGCTTGGCGCAGGTGGTGGCCGGCGTGTTCCCGGGTACCTCGCGCTCGGCCTCGGCCATCTTCCTGGCCATGCTGCTGGGCCTGAGCCGCCGCGCCGCCGCCGCCGAGTTCGTGTTCCTGGTCGGCATCCCCACCATGTTCGCCGCCAGCGCCTATACCTTCCTGGAGATGGCCAGGGCCGGGCAGCTGGGCAGCGAGAACTGGACCGAGGTGGGCGTGGCCTTCCTTGCCGCGGCCGTCACCGGCTTCGTCGTAGTGAAGTGGCTGATGGGCTACATCAAGTCGCACAGGTTCACCGCCTTCGCCATCTACCGCATCGCGCTGGGCGCGGCGCTGCTGCTGTGGCTGCCGTCCGGCAGCTGAACAGCACCGGGGCATGGCAACCCCGTTGCCGGCCCTACCCCGTTTCCCCCACGGTTCCCCAAGGAGAATCACCATGAACCGCAAGCTCACCCTGCTCCTCCCGCTGGCCCTGATGGCCGCCTGCAGCCAGACCCCGGCACCGGCCGGCACCGGCGGCGACGACGTGGCCCCGGCCGCGGCCAAGGCAGCAGACCAGCAGACGCTGGCGCACCTGGATGCGCAGCGCCTGCAGAGCCAGCACTGGCTGCTGCAGCAGGCCACCGGCGCCGACGGCAAGCGCATCGACGCGCTGTTCGCCCGCGAAGACAAGCCGGTCACCCTGGACTTCGCTGAGGGCCGCCTGTCGGTCAGCAACACCTGCAACCGCATGGGCGGCGGCTACACCTTCGACGCTGGCAAGCTGAGCGTCAGCGCGATGGCGTCGACCATGATGGCCTGCACCGACAAGGCGCTGATGGCGCTGGACGAGGCCGTGTCGAGCCGCCTGCAGGGCGAGCTGAAGGCCGAGCAGGATGCCGATGGCAAGCTGACCCTGACCACCGCCAAGGGCGACGTGCTGGTGTTCAACCCGGAACCGACCGCTGAAACCCGCTACGGCGGCGCCGGCGAAACCGTGTTCCTGGAAGTGGCTGCGAAGACCGAGAAGTGCTCGCACCCGCTGATCCCGGACTACCAGTGCCTGCAGGTGCGCGAAGTGAAGTTCGACGACAAGGGCCTGAAGCAGGGCGAGCCGGGCAAGTTCGAGAACTTCTACGGCAACATCGAGGGTTACACCCACGAAGACGGCGTGCGCAACGTGGTGCGCGTGAAGCGCTACGAGGTGAAGAACCCGCCGGCCGATGCGCCGTCGCAGGCGTACGTGCTGGACATGGTGGTCGAGTCGGCCATCGAGAAGAAATAAAACGATGGAAGGGCGGCCGAGAGGCCGCCCTTCTTCATGGTCGGTAGGGCCGGCCGCTGGCCGGCTGCCCTGCGCGGCACTGCCAACACACGGATGCGGCCGGCCAGCGGCCGGCACTACCGGATGCATCGGGAGATCGGCATGAAGCACGTCCCCGTCCTCATCATTGCTGCGCTGCTCGTCATGTCCGCGAATGTGGCCGCTGCCAGCACGCCCAGCACCGATCAGCTTGAAGCGCACCTGTGGCAACTGGTGCGTGCCACCAACGCGCAAGGAAAGCGCATCGACGCGTTGTTCGTCCGCGGTCGCGCGCCCTACACACTGCGCTTCCAGTCCGGTTTCATGAGCGAGTTGAACCTGTGCAACCACGTCAGCAACGAGTACCGGCTGCAGGGCAACCTGCTGATCCTGCGCAACGGCGTGCAGACCACAGCGCTATGCGTCGATCAGAGACTGCCCACGCAGCAGAAGATCGCCGGAAAGCTGATGCACGGCGAAGGCTCGGCACCGACGCTTGCGCTTGACGACCGCGGCGCGCTGGTGCTGCGCAACGCGAGGGGCGACACCGCAGTGTTCGAACCGGCGGCGCTGCAAGCGGATGGAAGGTAGCGCCGGCCGCTGGCCGGCATCTTCCCTGTGTTGCCGCCGTTGCCTGCAGCAGCCGGCCCGCGGCCGGCTCTACCCTGTGTGCTGCTCAGCCCAGCGCCGGGTTCAACGTGTAGGTGCCGTGCAGTGCGGCTTCGGCCAGCACGTGGCCGTGCATGGCGCGGTACGCGTCGGCGGCGGTGAAGCGCTGCGGCAGGTCCAGCGACGCCACGTCCAGCGCGAATACCCGGAAGAAATAGCGGTGCATGCGCTCGTCGTTGAACGGCGGATACGGGCCGTCATAGCCCAGGTAATCACCGGCCATGTCCGGGTTGCCCGCGAACCAGCCGGTGAAGTCGTTCAGGCCCTGGCGGCTGCCGGCCGGGCCGGCGGGTGCGGGCTTGCCCTTCACCACGAAGCCGTCGCTGCAGCTGCCAGCGGCGATCTCCTGCACCGTGGCCGGGATATCGGCCATCACCCAGTGCACGAAATCGCAGCGCGGCTGGTCGCGCGGCACGCTCATGTCGCTGCGACCAACCGTCTCCGGCACGGTCGGTACGTCCGGGTCCACGCATACCAGCAGGAACGAACGGGTGCCGGCCGGCGCCCCGCTCCAGGCCAGGTGCGGGTTGCGGTCCGGGGCGAAACCGTTGGCGTCGCCCGCGGCGAACTCACGATCGATCGGTGCGCCGTTGGTCAGGCTGTGGCTGGTCAACTGCATCGGACTCTCCTCACTCTTCCGGGTAACCCAGACGCACCGCAACCGGGGTGAGCTGGGCGAAGGCGGCGCTCATCACGTCGCGGTAGTTGCGCCAGTGGCCGGCCGGCAGGCGCGGGGCTCCCAGCTGTGCCGCCGGCGGCATCGGCCGCTCGAACAGGCGGCCCAGCAGTTCGGCCATCGCCTGCGGATCGTTGCCGATCTGGTCGATGCGCAGCAGCACGTGCGGGTACAGGTCGTCCTCATGCAGCGTGGCGATCTGGGTCAGCGCGCGGGTCAGCCATTCACTGGCTTCGGCCAGCGACGTCATCGCCAGCGGCGCGGCGGCACCGTAGGCCACCCAGTCCAGCAGCATGTCGCGCGGGTCGCGCAGCACCAGCACCAGGCGGCCCTGCGGCAGCTGCGGGCGCAGCGCCCACAGCAGGGCGTTGTCCCACCACAGCAGCCAGTCGATCACGGTGTCGCTCTGCAGGCCACGTGCCGGCAGCTGTTCACGCCAGCGCTGCACCAGCCGCTCCGGCGTCAGCACGCCTGAGGCCAGGTCCTGCAGCGTGTTGTAGTTCTGGAACGCATCATCGGGCGGCGTGTTGGTGTAGCGGTCGCTGCGCAGCACCGGGCTGGCAGCAGCCAGGCCGGTCGCCACCCGCTCAACGCCCGAACCCGGCGGGCCCCAGAGGAAGATCGGCGCGGAGCTGGCATCGCCGTCGATGCTGCCCTTGTCCGGCCAGCTCGGCGGGGACTTGGCCTGTGGCGGCAGTGGCAAGCGCTGCGGCGCCTGGTCAGCCTGCAGCGACAGCCAGGTGCGCAGGGCGTCCTGCGGCTGCCCGGCGCGGTCCTGGATCTCGCCCATCCACGTCCGCAGGTCGGCGCGATGCTCTTCCGGCGCCAGCTCGATCAGCGCCTGCACGCGGGCCACGGCGGCGGCGGGATCGCGCTGCAGCAGGCCTTCGACCAGCCGGGTCTCGCCGCTGACGCGGCCCGGTTCCAGGCTGACGATGCGTTCGGCGATCGCTTCGGCCTGAGCATGTTCGCCGGCCATGTCATGCAGGCGCAGGCGCGCCTCCAGGGCCGGCAGATGCGCGGGCATCGCCGCCATCCAGCGCTCGACCGCGGTCACGGCGCTTTCGCTGCCCACCTGCTCGATGGCCAGGCGTGCCAGCCACACATCGTGCAGCTGGTCATTGGTATCCAGTACCGCATCCAGGCGTGCACGCGCTTCATCCTCGCGCCCCAGGCGCTGCCATGACATCAGCAGCAGCTGCAGCACCTGGCGGTCTTCCGGCTGCGTCTCCAGCAGCGGCAGCAGGTAGTCCAGGGCCTGCAGCGGCTGGCCATTGCGCAGCGACAGTTCACCCGCCAGGCGTCGCATCGACGGTACGTCCATCTCCGGCTGCTGCAGGGCCACCTGCATCGCTTCGGCGGCGGCCGGTACGTTGCCCTGGCGCAGTGCCAGCTGCACCACCAGCCCATGCAGCGAGGACAGCGACGGATTGAGTTCCAGCACGCGGCGGAACGACTGCTCTGCAAACGCCAGCATGTCCTTGCCCAGGTAGGCAAAGCCCAGCGCGTACAGCACGCGGGTATCGTCCGGCAGTGCCTTGCTGGCAGCCGACAGCAGCGCCAGTGCACGGTCGGCGTCACCGCGGCGCAGTGCAACCATGCCGTCGATGGTCAGCAGTTCCGGATGGTCCGGCTCCACGCGCGCGGCCAGGGTGGAGATGCGCTGCGCTTCGTCGAAGTCATTGCGGCCGATCGCCAGGTGCGCCTGCATCAGATAGGCGGAGAACGAGTTCGGATCGAGGCCGGTGGTGCGCACCAGTGCTTCGTCGGCACCCTCGAACTGGCGCAGTGCCAGCAGCAGGCCGGCATGCTGCAGGTGCAGCTGGGCGTCGTCCGGGGCCAGCCGCAGCGCCTGCTGCAGGGCCTCCATCGCCTCCTCGGCGTTGCCCTGCTGCTGCAGCGCAAGCGCCAGCCAGCGGTGGGCGTTGGCCTGGCCGGGTTCGTCACGGGTCCACGCCTGGGCCAGCTGCACGGCCTGGTCGGCCTGGTTCTGGCGCAACGCTTGGATGATCTGGTCTTGCATGGCAGTCCGGTTCAAGTGCAAAGCCGCATTGTAGCGGGCTGCGCGCTGTCGCCGGTTCAGGCCTGCAGGACCCGCTGCAGGCGCTGGGCGACCCAGCGCTCGGAGAAGCCGTCGCCGCGCCAGTTTTCGATGAACCCGCAGTGGCCGCCCCAGCAGGCGGTTTCCAGGCGCGCCTGGCCCGGCAGCTGCCAGTTGCTGAAGGTCGCGTACGGAATCACCGGGTCATCCTGCGCCATCAGGATGTCGGCCGGTACCTGCAGGGACGACAGGCGGTCGCCGGCGATCGAGTAGCCGTCGAAATAGGCCTGCAGCGAACCGAAGCTGGTGTGGCGCTCGACCAGCCAGGCGGTCAGCGCGCGGATGTCCAGCTTCAGCACGCGGTCGTCGCAGTCGCTCAGCTCGGGGAACAGATCGCGCTTGCGGCGCAGCGAGCCGGCCCATTTGCGGCGGAAGTACCAGTCGTACATCGCCGGGCCGTTCTCGATGCTCTCCATCGTCAGCGCCGGGTCCAGCACCGGGCACACCGAGGCGACGCGCAGCAGCGGCACGCCGGCCGCCGGCGCGCGCAGGGCCAGGCGCAGCACGAAGTTGCCACCCAGCGAATAACCGGCGGCCACCAGCGGCAGCTGCGGCCAGCGCTGGGCGATATCGCCCGCGGCGTGCACCACTTCATCGATGAGATTGGAGTGGAAGATGCCGGGGTTCAGGTGATGGGTGTTGCCGTGGTCGCGGAAGTTCAGCCGCACCACGTCGAAGCCCTGCTCGATCATGCGCGCGGCGGCCATGCGCATGTAGCTGGATTCGGCACTGCCTTCCCAGCCATGCAGCAGCAGCGCGATGCCCTTGGGCTCGCGGCCTTCGACATGGCTGTGCCAGCCCTGCAGGCGCACGCCATCACCACCATCGAGGATCAGCTCTTCGCTGACCGCACCGGTGGCCGCCAGCAGCAGCAGGCCGCGCTGCAGGCGCATGCGGCTGGAGCTGAGCATCGACTGCAGGTGCGGATTGCGCAGCCAGCGCGGCGGCTGATAGTCAGCCGCATGCAGCGTCGGCGTACCGGCGTCCAGGACAGGTGGCGGGATCAGGGCCACCGCAGCCTCACCCGGCGCTCATGGCCGCCACGATGCGCGCGCGCGAGGTTTCCGCGATGCGCCGACGGCCTTCCAGGTCCTGTGCACCGATCGGCGCCAGGAAGTGCACTTCCGCACGTCGCGCCGGCTCGCCGAGCAGGCGCAGGAAATTGGCAAAGAAGCTCTCGTTCGGACCGAACGCGACGATGGTCTGCGCGTCGCCCTTCGCCCCGTACACCAGGGCCACCGGCTGCACCGGCACGCCGGTCTCGACCGCGGCCTGGAAGATGCGGGCGTGGAACGGGCCCACTTCGTGACCGCCGCGGGTCCGCCCTTCCGGGAACACGCCCACGGCCTTGCCCTCGCGCAGGCGGTCGGCCATCACCTGCATCACGCCACCGAGCGATTCGGTGTTGCCACGCTGGTGGAAGATGGTCTGGCCGCGCGCGGCCAGCCAACCCACCAGCGGCCAGCTGGCGATCTCGCGCTTGGCGACGAAGCCCATCATGCGCTGGCTGTGCAGGATGCAGATATCCACCCAGCTGACATGGTTGGCCACGAACAGCACGGCACCGGGCAGCGGCGCGCCGACCTGCACCAGGCGGAAGCCGAAGATCCACATCAGCCCGCCCTGCCACCAGTTGACCACCTTGGCGCCGAAGGTCGCCTCGCCCACGCGCAGTTCGCCCCACGGCGGAAGCATGCCGATCAGGATGAGCGGCAGGAACACGATGATGTGGACCAACAGCAGCGGTACGCGGTACAGGTAACGGCACACACGCGCCACGCCGCCACGGGGGGCCGGAGTGGGGGAAGTCATCCGCGCACGATACCGGAGGGCCGTCATCGCTGCCAGCCGATTTAGGCCATAACCGCCATCGACCGGGGCAATCGGCGGGGAACGCTGGGTTCCGCTGCCGTCAACGAGCGCCAGGGGGGCTCAGCCGTGACCGGCAGCCACCACCGCCAGGGTCAGCCGCGAGATGCATACCAGGCGGCCCTGCTCGTCCTCGATGCGGATCTCCCACAGCTGGGTGCTGCGGCCGACGTGCAGCGCGCGGGCGGTGCCGGTGACCGTGCCCGAGCGCACGGCACGCACGTGGTTGGCATTGATCTCCAGGCCCACGCAGACCTGCTTGCCGGTATCCACGCACAGGTTGCCGGCGCTGCTGCCCAGGGTCTCGGCCAGCACCACCGAGGCACCGCCGTGCAGGATGCCGTAGGGCTGGCGGGTGCGCTCATCCACCGGCATGGTGGCCTGCAGCCAGTCCTCGCCGGCGGCACTGAAGACGATGCCCAGGGATTCAATCGCCGTGTTGCGGCTGAGCGCGTTGAGCTGCTCGATGGAAACGGCTTCGCGGAACACCTGGGCCATGCGGGTACCTTCAGAGGATGGGAACGAGACCGGCGCCGAATGCGGTCAGCATGCGCACCAGCAGCCACTTCGGGCCGACGTTGACTTCGGGGAAGTCGCCGACGGCGGCGTAGCAGCGATGGAAATCAGGATCCTGCCGCGGCAGCGGCTGCGGGCACTCCGGGCCGGGCTTGAACTCGTAGTCGGTGGCGTAGCGCCAGGGCCAGAAATCAAGGATGGGCAGCGCTTCGGAGGCCTTGCCGACGCTGTAGTTCAGCCCCGACAGCACCGGTGGCTTGGCCCGTGGCGCCACCGTCCAGGAGTTCTGTGGGTGGATGTCACGCAGGATGCTCTGCGCCAGTTCCTCGGCAAAAACCGGGTCGTCGATGATCACCGCGCCTTCGGTGTTGTAGTTCTCGCTGCGCGGATCGAAGTTGTGGGTGCCGACCACGCCGATGCGGCGGTCGACCACCAGCGACTTGGCGTGCAGGCCCATGCGCGCGCCCTTGCGGGTGACCGGCAACGGCTTGTTGACCGCCTTGCTGCCCAGGAACGACGGCCGCGTCTCGGTGCGCAGCAGGCGCGTTTCCACCTCGCTGCCGGCGGCGCGACGGCGTGCGCGTGCGTTGTCGTAGGCACCATCGCTGTGGCGATTCAACGGGCCCTGCCTGCTGCCGGCATCCGAACCACTGCTGCTGCCACCGCGTGCGTTGCTGCCGGCAGCACTGCCACCGATCAGCGGATTGCGACCGCCCTCGTCTTCCCCCCCGGGCGCAGCGATCGGGTCGGGCAACAGGTTGCGGTAGTCAACCGGCGCGTCCAGCGGGAACGGCTTGTATTCGAAGATGTTGAAGCCCAGTTCGCGCATGTTGCGCCGCTTGTACTTGTACGACAACGCATACACGATCGGGTTGTCGGTCGCCGCCAGGCTGTTGCTGGACACCACCACGCGCGGTGGCTGCGGGCGCTTGCGCAGTTCACGGAACAGCTTCTGCGCCGGCTTGGACAGTACCAGGTACGGCGTCTGCAGGATCACTTCCTTCTGCGCACTGGCGATCAGCGCATCCAGCTGGGGCTCGGTCACATGCTGGCCGGCCAGCGGTGCATCGGCCTTCTCGCGGCGATGCTTGCGTGGCAGATCGGCCACGTAGCGCACCGAAGCCACCGGTAGCGCGGTATCGACGAAGGAACGGGTGACGAACTCGGTGTCGTTGGCTTCGGCACTGACCCGCTGTACCCGTTCCGGGCGGCGGAAGCTGGCCGGCGGCAGCGTTGGCACGCCCTCGCGCAGCAACGTGCGGCCCACGTCGTTGAGGCGCTCGGCCGGCACGCTGCGGTGTGCGCGCCAGAACGCGTCGAAGTTGGCCGCCATCGCACGTGCTTCCGGGCCGGCGATCAGTACATCGCGGTCGCGGAAGTTGTACTCGCGGTCCCAGTCGTAATAGTCGTCCTGGTAGTTGCGGCCACCGACCACGCCGATCGCATCGTCGATCACCAGCAGCTTGTTGTGCATGCGCTGGTTGAACCGGCGGAAGCAGCACAGCACGCTGCCGGCATAGTCGAAGTAGTTCAGCCGGGCCTTGCCGAAGGTCGGGTTGTAGACCCGCAGCTGGAAGTTCTGGTGGGCGCCGGACAGGGCGCCGAGGATCTGCAGGTCGGAGATCGCCGAGAGCTGGTCGATCAGCAGCCGCACCTTCACCCCGCGCCGCGATGCGGCCAGCAGTTCGTCGATGACCAGACGGGCGCTGTCGTCCTTGTCGAAGATGTAGGTCTGCAGGTCGATGCTGCGGGTGGCGCTGCGCAGCAGGTTCAGGCGTGCGACCAGGGCGCCCTCGCCCTCATCGAGCAGGGTGGCGTAGTGGCGCGGTCGTTCCGGGGTGGATTCGGTGAACGCCCGGCCGGCCAGCGCCCGCAGCGGCGAATCCTGTGCACAGCGGTCTGCACGCTGGCAGTCGACCACGGTCGAACGTGCCTGCACGGCAATTGCCTCGGCGCGGTCGCGCTCGGCATTCGACAGCGATGCACAACCGCTGCCCAGCAACACGGTTGCCAGCGCCAGTACACGCAGCAGGAGGTTCACGGTTTCGGCGCCTCGCTCAGGCGCGCACGCAATACGAAAGTCACTCGGTCACTCAAGGCAAGCTGCCAGCTGTCCATGCCATACCGGCCTCGCTGCACGGTACCGCGGCTGACGACGTCGCAATCATAGCCGGGTCGGGCGCACTCCGCCTTCTCGACCTTCAGTGTCTCGGGGTGGCTGATCCCGCGCAGGGTCAGCCGGCCGTTGATGTCGCCACCGCTCTCCACGGTTTCCGGCCAGTACGGCAGCGAGTCGAACTCGACCACCGGATGGCGGCCGGCATCGAAGAACTCCTCGCCGCGCATCCACCCGGTATAGCGCGCCTTGCCGGGGATCTCGACCGAGCGCGTGAACATCTTCAGGTGCACCTGGTGGCGGCCGTCGGAGAGGATCTCGATGCGCCCTTCGAAGTGCGGGAACAGGCCTTCGATACGCTGCCCGAAACGGGTGCGCACCTCGAAGCCGATCTGCGAACGCTGGGTATCCAGGCGCATTACCCGGTGCGCTTCGGCGACCACCGGTGGCAGGGTGGTCGGCGTGGGCACGGCCGCCCAGGCCGGGCCGAGTGCCAGCAGCGCGGGCAGCAGATAGCGGCTGCGCCGCGCCAGGCTCATCGGATCACGGCCACCAGAATGCGTTCAGGCTGGCCACGCCTGGCTCGATCGAGGCCTCGCGCGGGAAGCCGAGCACGGCGATGCCGGCCGGCGGCATGCCGCGGTAGTCGCTGCTGGTGCCCTCGGTCATCAACGCCACCAGCCGCTCCAGGCCCGGGTTGTGGCCGACGATCAGCACCCGGTCGAGATCACGGCGGTCGTCCACCAATGCCGCCAGGGTGCCGGGGGTGGCTTCGTAGATGCGGTCTTCCAGGCGCTTTTCCACGTAACCGATGGTGCCGAGCACGGCTTCCAGGGTTTCGCGGGTACGCCGCGCCGGTGAGCACAGCACGCAGTCCGGCAGCAGGTTGTTCTCCTTCAGCCACTTGCCGGCGGCTTCGGCTTCGGCGAGCCCCACCGGCGACAACGGCCGGTCGAGGTCGGCCTGGCCGGGGGTAGCCGGTTCGGCATGGGCATGGCGCAGCAGGATCAGTTCACGCATCGCGGGTTTCCATGAAGAAGAGGATGCAGCAGGAAGAGTGACGCAGGCATCAAAGCTTGAGCCAGGACAGCAGCGGCTCCCAGTCGGCCTGATGCTCCCGCACCTGGGCCGAGCGGTAGTCGAACAGGCTGCGGCCGAGGCCGGTCATGACCACGTAGCTCTGGCTGTCACGCAGCTGCGCGACCACCGGGTACGGCCATTCGGCCAGCATCTGCAACGCCTGCTGCGAGGTCTGGGTCCAGGGCTTGGTGCGGTTGAGGACCAGCCCCACCGGCAGCTTGCGGCTGTGCACCCGCGGGTTCTGGGCCAGGCTGTTGAGGAAGCCGACGATGGCTTCGATGTCGAGCGCCGAGGGCAGCACCGGCACCACCACCGCGTCGGCAGCGTCAAGGAAATGGGGGATATCGTCGGCCAACGCGCCCGCCGGTGCGTCGATGGTGACGGTTTCGGTGCCATCGGGCAGCTTCTGCGCCCACTGCTTCTTCCGATACACATCAATGGGGAGCACCGCGCTTTCCAGCCCGGCCCGCCGTTGCGCCCAGCGGGTGCTGGAGCCCTGAGGGTCGGCGTCGGCGATCACCGTGGCCCTGCCCTGCAATGCCGCGTACGCGGCCAGGTGGGTGGCGACGGTGGTCTTGCCCACCCCGCCCTTGGAACCGGCCACCAGGATCGTCTTCATGCCAGCCTCGCTTCCGGGTACGTGCCCCGAGCGTACACCGGCGGTGGTGACGGGAGGTAGCACCGCGCTGAACCTGCGGCCATCCCTTTGCTATCGTGGCGCCCCCGAAGGATCGAACCGGCATGAGCGAGCTGCAGGACCTGAGCGCACTGATCCGCGCCAACACCCCCCTGATCGTGATCGAGACCCAGGACGAGGGTCGCATCGTCGACCTGTTCCGGCAGACGCTGATGCACGTCTGGCGGGCGCTGCACCGGTGGTCGATCACCGAGGGCCTGCGCCGCATCGACCTGGACAGCGAAGATCCGCCGGCCGGGCCACCCGACGCCAGCGCGGCCCTGCAGATGATCCGCCAGGCCGGGCAGCGCGGGGTCTACCTGCTGCTCGATTTCCACCCCTACCTGGGCTATGCCAGCCACCAGCGCGCCCTGCGCGACCTGATCCAGCGCCGCCACAGCGAACCGCACGTGCTGGTGCTGATCGGCGCCAAGGTCGAACTGCCGGCCGAGCTGGAAGCGCTGGCGGTCCGCTTCAACCCGCGCCTGCCCGATGCCAACGCCCTGCTGAAGATGCTGCGCGAGGAGGCCGATGCCTACGCCCGCGAACACGGCGGCCGCCGCGTCGAAGTCGACAGCGAGGCGGTGAAGAAGATCCTGAAGAACCTGCAGGGCCTGAGCCTGGTCGATGCCCGGCGCATCGCCCGGCAGCTGATCTACGCCGACGGCGCGCTGCGCGACGACGACCTGCCGCAGCTGGCACGGCTGAAGTTCGAGCTGCTCAACCGCAGCGGCCACCTGTTCTTCGAGCATGACAGCGCGCGGTTCGGCGACGTGGCCGGCGCCAACCGGCTCAAGCGCTGGATCAACCAGCGGCGTGTGGCGTTCATCGCTGGCTCCGCACCGGCCGGGCTGGACCCACCGCGCGGCATGCTGCTGCTGGGCGTGCAGGGTTGCGGCAAGTCGATGCTGGCCAAGGCCACCGCCGCCGGTTTCGGCGTACCGCTGCTGCGCCTGGACGTGGGCGCGCTGTACAACAAGTACCACGGCGAGACCGAGGCCAACCTGCGCCAGGCCTTGGCCTCGGCCGAGCAGCTGGCGCCCTGCGTGCTGTGGATGGATGAAATCGAGAAGGGCCTGGCCAGCGGTGGCGAGGACGGTGGCGTGTCACGCCGCGTGCTGGGCCATCTGCTGACCTGGATGGCCGAGCGCAAGGCACCGGTGTTCGTCGTGGCCACTGCCAACCAGGTGCACGAGCTGCCTGCCGAGCTGCTGCGCAAGGGCCGCTTCGACGAGATCTTCTTCGTTGACCTGCCTTCGCCGGAGGTGCGCGTGGAACTGCTGCGGCTGCACCTGGGTCGGCGCCAGCTCAATGCCGACGACTTCGCACTACCCGCGCTGGCGGCTGCCGCCAACGGGTTCTCCGGCGCGGAGATCGAGCAGGCGATCGTGGCCGGGCTGTATGCGGCGCACGCCGAAGGGCGGCCACTGGATACCGAGCTGCTGATGAACGAGATCCGTGCGACGCGACCGCTGTCGGTGCTGATGGCCGAGCAGGTGGAGGCACTGCGGGCATGGGCGTCGGGGCGGACGGTTTCCGCGGACGATTGAGGTTTCCAGCGAACGGCGCAGCCCCTCGTGGCGGCTGGTTGGCTGTGAACATCAAAAGCCACGCTTGGCCGGGCGGGGTGGATTCGCGGGGGACGCCGTGAACCCGGCCGAACCCCTTCCTCAGGGCCACGCAGGCGGGGCCGCCGCCCAGGCCTGCTGCACTTCGGCCAACGACGCGCGCTCATCCTCGCGCCACTGCGGCAGCAGCTGCGCGTAATTGGCACTGGTGCTCCATTGCGACGGCTCGGTACGCACTGCTGCGGCATACCACTGCACGGCCTCCTGTTTCTGCCCCATCCGCCATAGGGCCAGCGCGTACGTGGGTGGCACCCAGCTGGGCTTGCTGCGCGCATTGCCGGCCGACGACAACCATTGCTCCAGCGCCGCATCCGGCTTGCCCTGGCGCAGCAGGTCCCAGCCATAGTTCCAACGCACGCTGCGGCCCGCGCTGCTCTGTGCCGGCGCCTCCTTCAGGGCCTCGCCATACAGCTGGTCGGCCAGCTCGGCACGGCCCTGGGTGCTGGCCACCGAAGCCAGCTGCACGGTGGCTTCCACCGCGCGCCGGCCGCGCTCGCGCAACCTCACCAGCTGGGTGACCAGCTCATCGCCCTCGCCCTGCATCGCCACCATCGGTGCCGCCGCCAGGTCGCTGTCGAAGTAGAACTCCTGTGGTGCCGGCATGGCCGGCGCGGCCCACGCCGTGGCCGCTCCCGAGGCCAGCAGCACGCTGGCCAGGATCTTTCCTGGAACTGACATCCCTTCTCCCCAGGCTGCACAACCGCAGCCTCCCTCTCTCGCCCCGATCCTAACCCCAGCAGCGGCGCGGGCGCGAGTGCCGGGCCCACCACGGCCCCGCTGCTACAATTCGCGCCTTTCCCGCCGCGTGCCCGCACGCGGCCGGTGCCAGCCGATCCTACCGGGCCAGCCATGACCAGTACCGCGCAACTCACTTCGCCCTCCTCCGCCGACCTGCTCGACCGTGATTACACGCTCGACCACAAGTACACCCGCAACGAGGGGCGGATCTACCTGAGTGGCGTGCAGGCGCTGGTGCGGCTGCCGCTGATGCAGCGCCTGCGCGACGCCGCCGAAGGCATCGACAGCGCCGGCTTCGTCAGCGGCTACCGTGGCAGCCCGCTGGGTGGCTTCGACCTGGAACTGTGGCGCGCGCGCAAGCATCTGGAAGCGGCCAAGGTGAAGTTCACCCCCGGCCTGAACGAGGACCTGGGCGCCACCATGGTATGGGGCACCCAGCAGACCAACCTGTTCCCCGGCGCCAACGTGCAGGGCGTGTTCGGCATGTGGTACGGCAAGGGACCGGGCGTGGACCGCTGCGGCGACGTGTTCAAGCATGCCAATGCGGCCGGCACCTCGCGCTATGGTGGCGTGCTGGCACTGGCCGCCGATGACCATGCCTGCCGCAGTTCGACCCTGCCGCATGGCAGCGAGGACGA
Organism: Stenotrophomonas sp. YJH_SMC_80; assembly: GCF_059372495.1. Classification (NCBI taxonomy): domain Bacteria; kingdom Pseudomonadati; phylum Pseudomonadota; class Gammaproteobacteria; order Lysobacterales; family Lysobacteraceae; genus Stenotrophomonas; species Stenotrophomonas sp. YJH_SMC_80. The sequence continues at coordinate 162,575 of NZ_JCAFVP010000004.1, read as the reverse complement.
GTTCGTCAGCGCGATGATGCCGGTGCTGAACCCGGCCGGCGTGCAGGACATCCTCGACATGGGCCTGCTGGGCTGGGCGATGAGCCGCTATACCGGCCGCTGGGTCGGCTTCAAGACGATCGCCGAGACGGTGGAATCGTCGGCGTCGGTGCAGGTCGATCCGATGGCGCGCCGCATCGTGCTGCCGGAAGACTTCGAGATGCCGTCGGGTGGCCTCAACATCCGCTGGCCGGACCCGCCGCTGGACCAGGAAATGCGCCTGCACCGCTATGCGGTGAAGGCCGCGCAGGCCTTTGCCCGCGCCAACGGCATCGACAAGGTGGTGATGGATGCGCCGCGCGCGCGGCTGGGCATCGTCACCACCGGCAAGAGCTACCTGGACGTGCTGCAGGCGCTGGAGTACCTGGGCCTGGGCGAAGCCGCGTGCGCCGACATCGGCATCCGCGTGTACAAGGTCGGCATGACCTGGCCGCTGGAACCGCAGGGCATCGCGCGCTTCGCGCAGGGGCTGGAAGACATCATCGTGGTGGAGGAGAAGCGTGCCTTCATCGAGCGCCAGATGAAGGAACAGTTCTTCAACTGGCCGGCCAGCTGGGGCCAGCGCCCGTCCATCGTCGGCAAGTACGACGAGAGTGGCGAATGGATCCTGCCGTCCACCGGTGAACTGACCCCGGCCACCATTGCCGGCGTGATCGGCCGCCGCATCCAGAAGTTCTTCAACAACCAATCCATTGAACAACGCCTGCAGTGGATGCAGCAGAAGGAAGCCGAGCTTGCGTTGCCGCGCGCCAGCTTCCCGCGCGTGCCGCACTACTGCTCGGGCTGCCCGCACAACACCTCCACCCAGGTGCCGGAAGGCTCGCGGGCACTGGCCGGCATCGGTTGCCATTACATGGTGACCTGGATGGACCGCAGCACCGACACCTTCACCCACATGGGCGGCGAAGGCGTGACCTGGGCCGGGCAGGCGCCGTTCACCGATACCCCGCACGTGTTCCAGAACCTGGGCGACGGCACCTATTTCCACAGCGGCTCGCTGGCGATCCGCCAGGCGGTCGCGGCCGGCGTCAACATCACCTACAAGATCCTCTACAACGACGCGGTGGCGATGACCGGCGGCCAGCCGGTGGACGGCCCGCTGAGCGTGCCCGACATCGCACGGCAGATGCGCGCCGAAGGCATCCACACCATCGTGGTGCTGTCGGACAACATCGGCAAGTGGACCGGCCAGCGCGAGCACTTCCCCAGCGACGTGGAGTTCCACGACCGCAGCGAACTGGAGGAGGTGCAGAAGCGCCTGCGCGAAGTGAAGGGTGTTTCGATCCTGATCTACGAACAGACCTGCGCCACCGAGAAGCGTCGCCGCCGCAAGCGCGGCAAGCTGGAAGATCCGCAGAAGCGGGTGCTGATCAATTCGCTGGTCTGCGAGGGTTGCGGCGACTGCGGCAAGAAGAGTTTCTGCGTGTCGGTGCTGCCGAAGGAAACCGAGTTCGGGCGCAAGCGCGAGATCGACCAGTCCAACTGCAACAAGGACTATTCCTGCGTGAATGGTTTCTGCCCGAGCTTCGTCACCGTGCACGGTGGCCAGCCACGCAAGGGCAGCAAGCGCGACGCCTCCACCCTGCTGGACAACCTGCCGGCACCGACCATCCGCGGCACCCTGGAACAGCCCTGGAACATCCTGATCACCGGCGTCGGCGGTACCGGCGTGGTGACCATCGGTGCACTGCTGGGCATGGCCGGCCACCTGGAAGGCAAGGGCGCGACCGTGCTCGACCAGACCGGCCTGGCGCAGAAAGGTGGCGCGGTGACCACGCACATCCGCATCGCACGCCGCCCGGATGACATCCACGCCGTGCGCATCGCCGCCGGTGAAGCCGACCTGGTGCTGGGCTGCGACATGGTGGTGTTCAACGACTACTGGGCGCTTTCGAAGGTGCGCGCCGGCCGTTCGCAGGTGGTGCTGAACACCTACGAAGCGATGCCGGGCACGTTCACCACCCGTCCGGACATGCAGTTCCCCGCCGCCGACATCATCGCCGGTGTGCGCGTAGCCCTGGGCGGCCAGGAGCCGCTGCTGCTCGATGCCACCCAGCTGGCCACCGCGCTGCTGGGCGATGCCATCGCCGCCAACCTGTTCATCCTCGGCTACGCCTGGCAGCAGGGCCTGGTGCCGCTGTCGTTCGAGTCGCTGATGCGCGCCATCGAACTCAATGGCGCCGCCGTGGCGATGAACCAGCAGGCCTTTGCCTGGGGCCGCCTGGCCGTGGTCGACCCGCAGGCCGTGCAGCAGGCCGCCGGCCTGGTGCGCAACCGCCACACCGATACCGAGTCCACCCCCGGCCCGCTGCACCCGCTGCCGCCGGGCGAGTGGGAAGGCAATGAATGGGGTGCGACCGCGGCACCGCGCAACACCGGCGACGAACGCGAGCTGCGTGGCCTGCCCTCGCACGGTGGCGACGTGGCATTCCTGCCGCTGGACGACGCACGCCTGTCGCGTTCGCTGGACGAAATGATCGAGCGTCGCGCCGCCTTCCTGGTCGATTACCAGGACGCTGCCTATGCCAAGCGCTACCGTGATCTGGTGGCACGCGTGCGCGCCACCGAGGCCGGGCGCATCGGCGGTTCCACTGCGCTGACCGAGACCGTCGCCCGCTACCTGTTCAAGCTGATGGCCTACAAGGACGAGTACGAAGTGGCCCGCCTGTACACCAGCGGTGACTTCCAGCGCCGCCTGCAGCAGCAGTTCGAGGGCGATTACCAGTTGCGCTTCCACCTGGCGCCGCCGCTGTTCGCGAAGAAGGACGAGCAGGGCCGGTTGCTGAAGAAGGAATACGGCCCGTGGATGTTCAAGGCCTTCGGCCTGCTGGCCAAGCTGAAGTTCCTGCGTGGCGGCCGCCTGGATGTATTCGGCCGTACTGAAGAGCGGCGCATGGAGCGCCAGCTGATCGCCGATTACGAAGCCACCGTGCAGCTGCTGCTGGATGGCCTGGAGGACGGCCGCCTGGCCCTGGCGGTGGAGATCGCCAGCGTGCCCGAGCACATCCGCGGCTTCGGCCACGTCAAGGAAGCGCACTACGAACAGGCCAAGGCGCGCGAGGCTGCCCTGCTGGCGCAGTGGCGCAACCCGAAGGCGCTGCACATCGTGCAGGTGGCCTGATGGTCGTGCCGGCTGCTGGCCGGCATCCCTCCTGGCAATCGGTTGCCGGCCAGCGGCCGGTACTACCGGCGGTTCAGCCCAGCCGCCACAGCAGCAGGCGGTTGTTGGCCGGCATCGCCACATCCCCCAGTCGGGTGAATCCGTGGTCGGCGGCCAGCGCCTGCACCGCTTCGCTATCGCGGATGCCGCTGCGCGGATCACGTGCCTTCAGCCAGGCATCGAACTGCGCGTTGCTGTCGCTGGTGTAACGGCCGCCGTAGTTGAACGGGCCATACACCGCCAGCAGCGCACCATGACGCAGCACCGGTGGCAGCGCCGCGAACAGTGCCTGCACGTGTTCCCAGCTCATGATGTGCAGCGTGTTGGCGCTGAATGCGGCGTCGAACGTGCTGCCCTGTGGCAGGCTGAGCCCAGGCGCCGGTGGCAGTTCCACCTGCAACGCCAGCGGCGGCAACAGGTTCAGCAGCGCGGCCTCCGCACGCCAGGCCTCGATGCCGGGCAGATGGTCCGGATGATCACTGGGCTGCCAGCGCAGCCACGGCCAGCGCTCGGCGAAGAAGGCCGCATGCTGGCCGGTGCCACTGCCGATCTCCAGCACCCGACGGCGGTCGCCCATCCACGGGTCGAGTGCGGTGGCGATGGGTTCGCGGTTGCGCTCGCAGGCTTCTGAATACGGCTTGCTCGACATCAGGACGGGGTCCGGGCGGGGTCGGCCCCATTGTGCACGAGGGGGTGTTGCTCGGCAGGGCTGCGCCCTGCACCCGCAGGAGCCGGAGCCGGAGCCAGAGCAACGTCAAAAGCGGGCTTTCCGTGGGATGCCGGGGTGGGCCCAATTGAGGGGGACGCTGCAAGTACGTCCATGTAAGCTCGGTCGCCGCATCCATGCGGCTCACGCCCCCTCAACCGGACCCACCCCGCCTTCGACAGATTTCCGCGATCTGCCGGAACCGCATTGGGGTCAGATCCGTTTTCCGCAGGAAAACGGATCTGACCCCGAATTTCATTCGATATCTGACAGATGTGCCGACCAACGGTCGGCATCCACCAACAGCCACCGGCCAGCTGTCAGAGGCGGGGCGGTGTGGGTGGGCAGGACCGTTGGCGCCATGGATGGCGCCATCGAGCCCCCAGGGACGGGTTTACGGCGTGTCCTGCCCACCCACACCGCCCCGCCATCCCACGGAATGCCGCTCTGGCTCTGGCTCTGGCTTTGGCCGTTGCATTGAGCAGGTGCAGGGCTGCAAGCCCTGCCGAAACCCTCCCAACCATGACTGCAGTCACTTGTCCCCACGCCCCGCGCTGGCGAAAGTCGAGGAGTTGACGTGATCGGTCCGGCCCATTGCCAACCGCACGCAAGCGAGAGAGAGAAACGCTGTGCAACGACGTGAGTTCCTGGCTTTTTCCGGTCTGGGCCTGGCGGGCCTGCTGCTGCCGCATTCCCGTGCCATCGCCGCCGAGCAGCTGCTCGCCCCGGTCGATACCGCCCAGCGCAGGCGCCTCGCGGACGTGGCGCTGGCCGCCGCACGCACCGCCAAGGCCAGCTACTGCGATGTCCGCATCGGCCGCTATCTCAACCAGTCGGTCATCACCCGCGAACACCAGGTCGGCAATGTGACCAACCGCGAGTCGTCCGGCGTGGGCGTGCGCGTGATCGTCAACGGCGCCTGGGGCTTCGCCGCCACCCATCAGCAGACCGAGGCCGCCGTGCGCGCCGCAGTCGAGCAGGCGGCCGCGATCGCACGCGCCAACGCCAGCATCCAGACCCGGCCGGTGCAGCTGGCGCCGACGCCGTCGGTCGGCGAGGTGCGCTGGCAGACCCCGATCCGCAGGAACGCAATGGCGGTGCCGATCCAGGACAAGGTCGAACTGCTTCTGGCGCTCAACGCCGCCGCGCTGAATGCGGGTGCCGACTACATCAATTCCACCCTGTTCCTGGTCAACGAACAGAAGTACTTCGCCTCCAGCGACGGCTCGTTCATCGACCAGGACATCCACCGCATCTGGCTACCGTTCACCGCCACCGCCATCGACAAGGCCAGCGGCAGGTTCCGTACCCGCGCCGGCCTGTCCTCGCCGATGGGCATGGGCTACGAGTTCCTCGATGGCGATGCGAGTGGCAAGGTGCAGCTGCCCGGCGGCATCACCGCCTACCGCGATTCCTACGACCCGGTCGAGGACGCCATCGCGGCCGCCCGCCACGCGCGCGAGAAGCTGAAGGCGCCGTCGGTAAAGCCCGGCAAGTACGACCTGGTGCTGGACCCGTCCAACCTGTTCCTGACCATCCACGAGAACGTCGGCCACCCGCTGGAGCTGGACCGCGTGCTCGGCTACGAAGCCAACTACGCCGGCACCAGCTTCGCCACACTGGACAAGCGCGATGCCGGCTTCCGCTGGGGCAGCGACATCGTCACCTTCTTCGCCGACAAGACCCAGCCGGGCAGCCTCGGTGCGGTCGGCTACGACGACGAAGGCGTAAAGACCCAGCGCTGGGACCTGGTGCGCGACGGCATCCTGGTCGATTACCAGGCCACCCGCGATGAAGCCCATATCCTCGGCCGCGATGCATCGCATGGCTGCAGCTACGCCGATTCCTGGTCCAGCGTGCAGTTCCAGCGCATGGCCAATGTCTCGCTGGCGCCGGGCAAGCAGCCGCTCAGCGTCGAGGACATGATCAAGGACGTGGAGAACGGCATCTGGATCCACGGCCGCGGTTCGTATTCGATCGACCAGCAGCGCTACAACGCGCAGTTCGGCGGCCAGCTGTACTACCAGATCAAGGACGGAAAGATCGCCGGCATGGTCGAGGATGCGGCCTACCAGATCCGAACGCCGGAATTCTGGAATGCCTGCACCGCCATCTGCGATGAACGCGACTTCCGCCTGGGCGGTTCCTTCTTCGACGGCAAGGGCCAGCCCGGCCAGGTCTCGGCGGTCTCGCACGGTTCGTCCACCACCCGCTTCAACGGCATCAACATCATCAACACCGCGCGCAGTCTCGGCGCTTGAGCCACCCATCCTTCGACATGGAGAGCAGCCTTGCAAAGACGTGACTTCCTGGCCCTGACCGGGCTTACCGCGGGCGGGCTGATCGTGCCCTCCTTCTTCGGCAAGGTGATCGCCGCCGAACAGCTGCAGAGCTCGCTGGACCTGGGGCTGAAGAAGCGCCTGGCCGATGCGGCGCTGGCCGCCGCCCGCCAGGCCGGCGCCACCTACTGCGACGTGCGCATCGGCCGTTACCTGCGCCAGTTCGTGATCACCCGCGAGGACAAGGTGCAGAACGTGGTGAACACCGAGTCCACCGGCGTGGGCATCCGCGTGATCGTCAACGGTGCCTGGGGCTTTGCCGCCACCAATGCGCTGGGTACGGGCGATGTGGCCAAGGCCGCGCAGCAGGCGGCGGCGATCGCCAAGGCCAATGCCGGCGTGCAGACCGCGCCGGTGCAGCTGGCCAAGGCGCCGGGCGTCGGTGAGGTGAGCTGGCGCACGCCGATCCGCAAGAATGCGATGGAGGTGCCGATCAAGGACAAGGTCGGCCTGCTGCTGGACGTCAACGCCGCCGCAATGGGCGCCGGTGCCAGCTTCGTCAACTCGATGCTGTTCCTGGTCAACGAGCAGAAGTACTTTGCCTCCACCGACGGCTCCTACATCGACCAGGACGTGCACCGTATCTGGGCGCCGATGACGGTCACCGCCATCGACAAGTCCAGCGGCAAGTTCCGCACCCGTTCGGGCCTGTCCTCGCCGATGGGCCTGGGCTACGAGTACCTGGATGGCGCCGCCGCAGGCAAGGTGGTCGGCCCCAATGGCGTGGTCAACTACAGTTCTTCCTACGACATGAAGGAAGACGCCATCGCCGCTGCCAGGCAGGCGCAGGAAAAGCTGAAGGCACCGTCGGTGAAGCCGGGCAAGTACGACTTGGTGCTCGACCCGTCGCATACCTGGCTGACCATCCACGAATCGATCGGCCATCCGCTGGAACTGGACCGCGTGCTCGGCTACGAAGCCAACTACGCCGGCACCAGCTTCGCCACCCTGGACAAGCGCGAACAGCATTTCCAGTACGGCAGCGAACTGGTCAACATCTTCGCCGACAAGACCCAGCCGGGCAGCCTCGGCGCGGTGGCGTACGACGATGAAGGCGTGAAGTGCAAGCGCTGGGACCTGATCAGCAACGGCAAGCTGGTGGACTACCAGACCATCCGCGACCAGGCCCACATCCTCGGCAAGACCGAATCCGACGGCTGCTGCTATGCCGACTCGTGGTCCAGCGTGCAGTTCCAGCGCATGGCCAACGTGTCGATGGCACCGGGCAAGAAGCCATTGAGCGTGCCGGACCTGATCAAGGACGTGGAGAACGGCATCTACATCATCGGTGATGGTTCGTTCTCGATCGACCAGCAGCGCTACAACGCGCAGTTCGGCGGCCAGCTGTTCTACGAGATCAAGAACGGCCAGATCACCCGCATGCTGGAAGACGTGGCCTACCAGATCCGCACGCCGGAGTTCTGGAACGCCTGCACCGCCGTGGCCGACGAGCGTGACTACCGCCTGGGCGGTTCGTTCTTCGACGGCAAGGGCCAGCCGGGCCAGGTCTCGGCGGTCTCGCACGGTTCGTCCACCGCGCGCTTCAACGGCATCAACGTCATCAACACCGCACGCAGCCTCGGCTGATCGGTCAGGAGCCCTTACACCATGAGTATCTTCACCGAAGCCCAGGCCAAGGCCATCCTCGACAAGGTCATCGCCCTGTCCAAGGCCGACGAATGCACCGCCGTGCTGGCCGGCGCGATCGACGGCAACATCCGTTTCGCACTGAACAATGTCTCCACCAGCGGCATCGTCGACAACACCGAACTGGCGGTCACCGTTGCCTTCGGCAAGCGCGTCGGCACGGCCTCGATCAACGAGTTCGACGATGCCGCGCTGGAACGCGTGGTGCGCCGTGCCGAAGACCTGGCCCGCCTGGCCCCGGAAAACCCGGAGTTCATGCCGGCCATCGGCAAGCAGAGCTACCGCGCCAGCCCCACCTTCAGCGAATCCACTGCCGCGATCGATCCGGCGTTCCGTGCCAAGGTTGCCGCAGATTCAATCGCGCCGTGCCGTGGCCATGGCCTGATCGCCGCCGGCTTCCTCGAAGACGGCCAGGGCTTCCAGGCCACCGCCAACAGCAACGGCAACTTCGCCTACCAGCGCACCACCAACTTCAATTACACCTGCACCGTGCGCACCGAGGATGGCCGTGGTTCGGGCTGGGTCGGCCGCAACCTGAAGGATGCGGCTGACTTCAAGGCGGACCAGGACATCCGCATCGCCATGCGCAAGGCCACCGAGTCGGCCGAAGCCAAAGCGCTGGAACCGGGCAAGTACACGGTGATCCTGGAGCCGGCTGCGGCGGCCGGCCTGATCAGCTTCATGATGAATTTCTTCAGCGCACGCTCGGCCGATGAGGGCCGCAGCTTCCTGTCCAAGAAGGGCGGCGGCAACAAGCTGGGCGAGCAGGTCTACGACCCGCGCGTGACCATGATCGCCGACCCGTGGCACCCGGACGCACCGGTGCTGCCCTGGGACAACGAGGGCCTGCCCCGCGAGCGCATGGCGATCATCGAGAACGGCAGGATCGCCAACCTGGACTACTCGCGCTTCTGGGCGCAGAAGCAGGGCAAGACCGCCAAGGCGTCGCCGGGCAACCTGCTGATGAGCGGTGGCGACAAGAGCACCGCCGAACTGGTTCGCGGCACCCAGAAGGGCATCCTGGTCACCCGCACCTGGTACATCCGCATGGTCGATCCGCAGACCGTGCTGCTGACCGGCCTGACCCGCGACGGCACCTTCTACATCGAGAACGGCCAGATCAAGCATCCGGTGAAGAACTTCCGCTTCAACGAATCGCCGGTGATCATGCTCAACAACATCGAAGAGCTGGGCAAGCCGGTGCGCGTGGCCGGTGATGAATCCAGCTACGTGATGATGATCCCGCCGATGAAGCTGCGCGATTTCACCTTCACTTCGCTGTCCGACGCGGTCTGATGGATCGCCGGGCCTGCCTGCGCTGGTTGGCCGCTGCCGCTTCGGCGGCGGCGCTGCCAGCCTGGGCACAGGCAGGCCCGCGCAGTTCGCGCTACGACTTCTGGTTCACCCGCCTTCAGTACGACTCCGGTGACTGGGATGTGGACGCGCGCATGCCGTCCAACCTGATCACCTCGCTGATCGACTACACCTCGCTGCGCGTGGACCCGCAGGAACACGTGGTGGCGCTGGCCGACCCACGCATGCTGGAAGCGCCGTTCTGCTACCTGGCCGGGCACACGCTGGTGGAGTTCAACGCCGCCGAGCGGCAGAACTTCGTGCGCTACGTGCGCAATGGCGGCTTCGTCTTCGTCGACGACTGCAACCACGATATCGACGGCCTGTTCGCTACCTCGTTCGAGGCGCAGATGGGTCGCCTGTTCGGGCCCAGGGCATTGCAGAAGCTGCCCAACAGCCACCCGCTGTACCGCAGTTTCTTCCGCTTCCCGGATGGCCCGCCTGCCACCAGCTTCGAACTCAACGGCTGGGGCGACGACCTGGTGCACGACTACCTGAAGGGCATCGAGGTCGACGGCCGCCTGGGCCTGCTGTACAGCAACAAGGACTACGGCTGCGAGTGGGACTACGACTGGCGCAACAAGCGCTTCCTGGCCGAAGACAACACCCGCTTCGGCGTCAACATCGTGATGTACGCGTTGAACAACTGATAGGACCTGCACGCCCATGACCTCCCCCGACCTCGATTCCCTGCTGCCGCGCCTGGATGAGCTGCGCGCCGCGCTCGCACGCGCCGTGGTGGGCCAGAACGCCGTGGTCGAGCAGCTGCTGATCGGCCTGCTGGCCGGCGGCCACTGCCTGCTGGAAGGCGCACCCGGGCTCGGCAAGACCCTGCTGGTGCGCTCGCTCGGCCAGGCACTGGAGCTGCAGTTCCGGCGCGTGCAGTTCACCCCCGACCTGATGCCCAGCGACATCCTCGGTACCGAGCTGCTGGAGGAAGACCACGGCACCGGCCATCGCCACTTCCGCTTCCAGCAGGGCCCGATCTTCACCCACCTGCTGCTGGCCGACGAACTCAACCGCACCCCGCCCAAGACCCAGGCCGCACTGCTGGAAGCGATGCAGGAACGCACGGTCAGCTACGCTGGTACCACCTACGCGCTGCCCGCGCCGTTCTTCGTGCTGGCCACGCAGAACCCGATCGAGCAGGCCGGAACCTACCCGCTGCCGGAAGCGCAGCTGGACCGCTTCCTGCTTCACGTGCTGGTGGATTACCCCAGCGAAGACGAGGAACGGCAGATCCTGGAACAGACTACCGGCGGTGCCACCGACGCGGTGCCGAAGGTGATGGATGCCGACGCGGTGATCGCGCTGCAGGCCGCGGTGCGCCAGGTGCATGTCAGCCCGGATGTGCTGGCCTGGATCACCCGCCTGGTGCGCGCCAGCCGGCCCGGCGACGGTGCTCCGGCGGCGATCAACCAATGGGTGAAGTGGGGCGCCGGCCCGCGTGCCGGCCAGTCGCTGGTGCTGGCAGCGAAGGCACGCGCACTGCTGCAGGGCCGTTTCGCCGCCACCCGCGAGGACGTGCAGGTGCTGGCCGCGCCGGTGATGCGCCATCGCCTGCTGCTGTCGTTCGCCGCCGAGGCCGAGCAGAAGCGTGCCGACGACGTGGTCGCCGCGCTGCTGCAGGCCGTGCCCTTCCCGGGTTGAGCCACGCGTGAACGCAGGTACGCCGTTGACCCTGCCGCCGGAACTGCGTGCGCGCCTGCGCCTGCTGCGGTTGCGGCCGCGCCTGGCCAGCGGTGCCAGTGGCATCGGCCAGCACGCCAGCCGCAGCCGCGGTGCCGGCCTCGAATTCGCCCAGTACCGTGCCTACGAACCGGGAGACGAACTCCGCCAGATCGACTGGAAGCTGTATGCACGCTCGGACCGCTTCTTCGTGCGCGAGTCCGAACGGGAAAGCCCGATCACGGTCTGGCTGCTGCTAGACGCCACCGCTTCGGCCAATCAGGCGGATCGCGCGGCACCGCAGCACTCGCGTCTGGACCATATGCGCGGCGTGGCCGCGTGCCTGGTTGAGCTGGCCTTGCAGCAGGGTGACCGTTTCGGCCTGCTGGCAATCAATGGCGATGGCCTGCAGCTGGTCCCCGCGGCGAACGGCGCACGCCAGCGTGATCGCGTGCATCTGCAACTGCATGCCCTGCAGGCGCGCGGCGCCTGGCCTGCGGCCGATCGCCTTCGGCCGCTGTGGGAGCGCGTGCGCCCGGGCGACCTGCTGCTGGCAATCGGCGATGGCTTCGACGATGCCGGCATCGTGCTGCTGGAACAACTGGCCAGCGCGCGCCGCGAAGTGGCACTGCTGCAGATCCTCACCGCCGACGAGCGCGACTTCCCGTTCGACGCCGGCCACCGCTTCCGCGACCCGGAGACCGGCGAGGAACTGCTGGGCGATGGCGCGGCGATCCGCGCTGACTACCTGCAGCGCTTCGCCGACGCACGCAGCGCATTGCATGCGCGCCTGCAGGCCAACGGGATTGCCAGTGCCACCGGCTGGCTCGACCAGCCGCTGGACCAGGCGCTGCAGGCGCTGTTTGGCCGTGGGGGCGATGCATGACCCTGCTGTTCCCGCTCGGCCTGGCCGCGCTCGCTGCAGGGTTGCTGCCGCTGCTGATCCACCTGGCCCGCCGCCATCCGTACACGCCACTGGATTTCGCCGCGCTGCGCTGGCTGCGCGCGCAGATCCGGCCACGCCAGCGCATCCGCTTCGATGACTGGCCGTTGCTGCTGGTGCGCCTGCTGTTGCTGGCCGCACTGGCCCTGCTGCTGGCACGACCTGTGTTGACTGGCCCGACGGCGCCTCCCGCTGCATGGACCGTGGTAGCGCCGGGACTGGATGCTACGACCCTGCGTGGAACGGCCGAGGATGGCAACTGGCACTGGCTGGCACCCGGCTTCCCCGCCATTGATCAGGCACCCCCTGCATCAACCGCCTCCCTGCCCAGCCTGCTGCGCGAACTGGACGCGCAGCTGCCCGTCGGCACCGCATTGACCGTGCACGTTCCCGATCCCCTGCCCGGCCTGGATGGTGCCCGCCTGCAGCTGTCGCGCGACGTGCAGTGGCACACGCAGCCGATGCCGGTCACTGCGCAACCGAGTGCCGCGACGTCGCCGCGCCTGCGCGTGCACAGCGATGCTTCGGCCACTGCCCAGCGCTGGTTGAACGCACTGCAGCGCGCGTGGGGCGTGCAGGCACCGCTTGCTCCGCTGCCGGCGGATGCCCTGCCGGAGCGCGGTGAGATCGGCGTATGGAGCCGCAGCGATGCACTGCCGGCGAACTGGCAGGCGTGGCTGCGCGGCGGCGGTCGTGTCTTGACTGCCGGCAAGCCTGCTGCCAGCGCCAGCATCCTGCTGCGCGATGCCGAGGGCGCACCGCTGCTGTGGCAGCAACGCATCGGCCACGGCTATCTGCTGGCGCTGCCGGGTGGCTGGAATGCCGCCAGCAACCCTGCGCTGCGCGATCCGCGCCTGCCACGTGCCCTGCTGCTGGCGCTGCAGCCGCCTACGGCCCCGCGCCTGGGCGATGCACGTGACCAGGCACCGCAGCGGGCTGCATTGCCTGCTGCACCACCACCGCTGCGTGAGCCCACGCCTTGGCTGTTGCTGGCCGTCGTGCTGCTGTTCGCGCTGGAACGCTGGATGGCCAGCAGCGCCCGGCGCAGGGTGGCCGCATGAACACCCTGCAGCACGCCTGGCAACGCGCACGCCGCCGCCGTGCGCTCATCACCCTGCTGTTGGGCCTGCCATGGGCGCTGGCCGCCACGGTGCTGGCCCTGCGTCTTGCAGGCTTCGATATCGCCTGCGTCGTCGGCACGGTCAGTCTGCTCGCGTGTGCGGCCTTCGCCACTGCGCGTGCCCGCCAACTGGACCGGCAGTGGCTGCAGCGCCAGCTCGATGGCAGCGGTGCCAGCGAGGACAGTGCCGATCTGCTGTTCGCCGACGCCGCCACGCTCAATCCGCTGCAGCAGCGCCAGCGTGTGCATGTGCTGGCCATGCTGGAACGCGCGATGCCGGAGCTGCGTCCACGCTGGCCGCGTGGGGCATTGGCGCTGTGCTGGATCGCAGGCCTGGCCATTGTTGTGCTGGCATTCGGCTGGCCACGTTCCGGCCCCGGCTCCGTGCCTGTCCGCACGCCGGTGCCTGGCAGCGCTGCTGCTGCGGGCCCGCTGCGCCTGCAGTCCACCCGCCTGCGCATCGACGCGCCGGCCTATACCGGCCAGGCCACGCTCACCCAGAATGCGCTGGATGCGAAGGTTGCCGCCGACAGCCGGCTGTCCTGGTCCCTGCGCTTCGACCGCGCCCCGGACAAGGCGTGGCTGCAGTTCCACGATGGTCGCCGCTTGCCACTGAGCGAGCGCGAAGGACAGTGGCAGGCGCAGGATGTGGCACGTATGCCGCTGCTGTACCGCGTGGTGAGCGAACCGGCGCTGGCAGAGACCCGCCTGCATCGGCTCGATGTGGTGGCCGACCGTGCACCCAGCGTGCGCGTACTGGAGCCCACGGCCAGCCTGGTGCTGGGCACGCCGGGGCAACGGCAGTGGGCACTGCGCTTCGAGGCCAGCGACGATTACGGTGTCGCGGCGCAGGCAACGCTGTCGATCACCACTACCCAGGGCAGCGGTGAGAACATCACCTTCGTGAAGCGCAGCGTCACGCTTGCCGGCAGCGGCGAAGCCACCGCGCGGCGTTTCGCCCACACCCTTGATCTGGCTGCGCTGGGCGCGCAGCCTGGCAACGATGTGATCGCCCAGCTGGAGGTACGCGACAATCATGCACCCACCCCGCAGACCGGGCGCAGCAGCAGCGTGATCCTGCGCCTGCCCAGCGCCGAAGTCGCGCTCGGTGCAGAGCTCGAGGGCCGCATCAAGAAGACCCTGCCTGCGTACTTCCGCAGCCAGCGGCAGATCATCATCGATGCCGAAGCGCTGATCCGGCAGCGACGCAGCCTGGCCGCCGAGGACTTCGTGAAGCGCAGCGATGCGATCGGTGTCGACCAGCGCATCCTGCGCCTGCGCTACGGCCAGTTCCTGGGCGAGGAAAGCGAAGGTGCGCCGAAGCCGCCGCCGACCAGCGACCTGCCCACCAGCGATGCGCCGACCGCAGACGGCCACAACGACGATCACGAACACGACCATGGCGCGCAGGCCGGCGCGCAAGACGACCATGGCCACGATCATGGCAGTACAGCCAACGCAGATATCCCGCCGGTGTTCGGCAGCGAGACCGACGTGCTTTCCGAATACGGGCACACCCATGACCACGCCGAGGCGACCACCCTGCTCGATCCGCAGACCCGCGCCACGTTGAAGGCCGCGCTGGACCAGATGTGGTCGGCCGAAGGCGAGCTGCGCCAGGGCCGCCCGGAGCAGGCGCTGCCATTTGCCTACAAGGCGCTGGGCTTCATCAAGCAGGTGCAGCAGGCCGAGCGCATCTACCTGGCCCGGGTCGGGCCGGAGCTGCCACCCATCGATGAAAGCCGCCGGCTGGGCGGTGATCGCGCCGGACTGGCCAGTCGTGAACTGCCGTTGGCCGCGCGAACCCCGCCGGATCCGGCCATCGTTGAAGCCTGGCAACGCCTCGGTGATGACAACGGCGCACCGGATCTCGATGCGCTGGCGGCCTGGCAGCAGCGCAACGCCGCCTACCTGCCCGATGCACTCGATCTGGCTGCGGCCATCGAGCAGATGCGCATCGAGCCCGACTGCGGCGACTGCCGCCAGCGCCTGCGCGCACAGTTGTGGCGGGCGCTGCAGCGTCCGCTGCCACAGGCGATGCGGCGCAGTGCCGCCGATGCGATGGGCCAGCGCTACCTCGACGCGCTGGAGGCGCAGCCATGAACGCCTCCGCTGTGAACCTGTGGATTGCACCGGTACTCGCTCTGATCGTGGTCATCGCCAGCGTGCGCCAGCTGCGTGCGGACACTGCGCACCCCGGCCGCCGGTGGGTCGTGATCGCACTGCAGATCGTCGTCGCCACGCTGCTGTATTTCTGTCTGGCGCCCCCCACCCGCCAGCAGCCCGCAGGCGGGCTGGTCGTGCTTGGCGTCGATGCGGGCAAGGCCGGCGCACTCCCGGCCAGCGAAGGCCCGCTGTTGCTGTTGCCGGAAGCTGCCGATGTGCCCGGCGCACAGCGCGTACCCGACCTGGCCACCGCGCTGCGCCAGCATCCGGCCGCCACGCTGACGCTGGTCGGTGCGGGCCTGGTCGCACGTGACCGCGACGCGTTGCTGCCGCCGGATGTGCGTTGGCAGGCTGCACCGGAGCCGCGCGGCTGGATCGCGCTGCAGCCGCCGGCCGATGTCGCACCCGGTGCCCGCTTCGACGTGCAGGCACAGGCGCGTGGCGCGGCCAAGGCGAAGGCCGAACTGCTCGACCCGGCCGACAGCGTGGTCGATCGCACGGAGGTTGCCGACGACGGCCGCGTGCAGCTGAGTGGTGTCGCCCGCGCCGAAGGCCGCAGCGTGTTCCAGCTGCGCCTGCTCGATGCCGACGGCCATGTGGTGGACAGCGTACCGGTGCCGCAGCAGACCCTGCCGTCCGCACCGCTGCGCCTGCTGGTGCGCGCCGGCGCGCCGGGTCCAGAGCTGAAGTACCTACGGCGCTGGGCAGCCGATGCAGGCATCCGTGTGCAGGTGCAGGCGGATACCGGGGCCGGACTCAGCATCGGCGATGGCGCGGTGTCGATCGATGCAGCATCGCTCACGCGCAGCGATCTGTTGCTGCTGGACGAGCGCAGCCTGGCGGCATTGAGTGCGGGCCAGCTGGCCGCCGTGCGCCAGGCGCTGCGCGATGGACTGGGCGTGCTGGTGCGCAGTGCGGGCGCACCTTCGGCCAGCGCGCGGCAACGCCTTCGCGATCTGGGCCTGCCAGTGCAGGGTGATGGCAGCAGCCACCCCCTCAAACTTCCCGGCGATGGCGAAAGCGCGGTCCTCGCCGCACGCCGTGGCCCGCTCGCCGCTGGCACATTGCCGACCGGCTACGGCGAAGAGGCCGACCGCAGCTCGCACAGTGCCGCGCTGCCTTCGCTGGAAGCACTGGCGTTGCAGGCGCCGGGCAGCAACGCGCTGCTGCACGATCGGGGCGGCCAGGCCGTCGGCGGCTGGCGCGCGGTCGGCAAGGGCCGCATCGGCCAGCTGCCGCTGACCGACAGCTGGCGCTGGGTGCTGGCAGGCCGCGATGACCGCCACGGCGAACTGTGGAGCGACGTGGTTGCCACGCTGGCACGCGCGCAGGGCAGCGGTGATGCGCTGTGGTCACCACAGCCCATCAGCTGGGCAGGCGAACGGCAGGCGCTGTGCGGCGTGCAGGCGCCGCTGCAGGCCTTCAACCCGCGTGGCGACAGCGTGCCGCTGATCGCCGATGGTGCAACGTCGGCGCTGCGCTGCGCCGGCTGGTGGCCACGTGAGGCAGGCTGGCAGCGCCTGCAGCATGGCGACAGTATCGTCTGGCGCTATGCATTCGACCCGAAGGACGCACCTGCACTGCATCGGCAGGCAATGCTCGATGCGACCACGCAGGCGTTGGCCTCCAGCACGTCGGCGAACGCGTCGGTGATGCAGCCCGTGCCGGGCTCGCGCTGGCCGTGGTGGCTGGCGTTCGTGTTTTGTGCATCGCTGCTGTGGTGGCTGGAACGGCGGCGCTGACCCGGGGTCGGATCCCTTTCGCCCGCGAAAGGGCTCTGACCCCCTCCGTCAGGCGTCCTTCAACGCTTGCTGGCGCGCCGGTACACGCCGTTGAAGCGCACGTTCATGCCACCGCATTCGCTGTTGTCGGCCACGATCAGCACCTCGCCCAGCGAATGCACGCGCACCTTGCAGGTATCCTCGACGAACTCGACGTCGGCACCGCGCGGCGCGGCGCGCGCTTCCACCTGGCCCATGTTCGGTCCGTAGGGACGCTGCTCCGGCGTGGGGTTGGCGGAGGGCCAGTAGGCGTCCCCCTCCACATGCAGTTGCCCACCCTGCACGGTGATGCGCAGGCCGTTGTCGCCGTCCTTCCAGTTGCCCGCCCAGTCCTGCAGCGACGGCACGGCCACCGGCAATGGCTGCAGCTTGCTGCGGTCCACCCAGCCGGCACTGCCACCCACCCTGTTCGGGAAGAACGCGCAGCGATAAGCGCCCAGGTCGCGCCCGGTCACCACCGTATCGCCGTTGACCACATAGCTGCGCTGTCGGCAGGCCGGTTCGCCCTTGGCCGGGCAGCCGTCCATGTCGCCAAGCAGGTACAGGCGCGGTGCATCGACCACCCGCGCCAGTGCGAATCGGCTCTGTTCGGACGGGAACGCGCCATTGCGGCAGGCGCCGTCATCGGCGATGCCGGAAGCGAAGGCGGAGGCCGGCAGCAACGCGGCCATCAGGCAGATCGAACGCAGGAACATGGCAGCACTATTGGTGGGGAAGCCGGCAGGATATACCGGCCTACTTCACCGGCGACGCATCACCCGCACCTTGCTCCTGGGAGAACCGCAGCGCACGCTGCTGCTGTTCGGCACTCAGCTCCGGCGGTGGCCGCGCCACCGCGGCCTGGATCTGCGAAGGCCCGCCGGTGAGTTTGTTGATCCCCTTGGCCGCCGCCATCACACCCTTGACCACGCCCATCATGATGTAGCCGCCGCCCATGCTCACCTGCTCCGGCGATGGCGGTTCGCTCCAGTCACGGCTGAAGCGGTTGTCGCCGAACTTCACCGGGTTCTTGAAGCGGTAGAGATCCAGCGGCTCGTCTTCCGGCTTGAGCGCACGCACTTCGCCGAGGGTGGTGACGTTGTCCTGCGGCAGAGCGGTGGAGATCGGTGCGGTGGTTGCCGCCGAAGCATCCACCGGGGGAACGGGCGCCGGATCGGGCACCGCCACCGGCGTGGCCTGCTGCGCCTGCGCGATGCCGGCCAGCAGCATGCCGGCCAGGAGGGCTCCCTGCGTTCCACGTCGTGCCACAGCCATCCACCTGTTGGTTGCGTCCAGCGCCCAAGGATACGGATGCCGGCTTCAGATTTCGTTGCTGCACCGGCAGCTGTTCAGCCAGGGGAGATGCGGCGACGCTACGGGACGCGGGCACTGAACGGTTCACGCCCTCCGTGTGCGGTGTCTCACATCCTGAGACGTGAGTGTGGTGCCATGTGACCCCTCGCAATCCGTCCCGGCTCCATCTTCCATGGCCTACGAACTCGCCAAGCGCACCGCCGATGCCGAGCAGAAGCTCGCCACGCGCGACGGCCTGCCCGCCCGCGACGGCGCCCTGCTCAGCGCGCGCCTGCAGCGCCGCTACCAGGACCGCATCACCGGCAGCTTTGCCATTCCCGGCCGCGAAGGCCGCTATGCGCCCATTCCCGGGTCGGTACCGCCGGCCCTGGCCGCCGCCCTGAAGGCGCGTGGCATCGAACAGCTCTACAGCCACCAGGCCGAAGCCTGGGAGGCCAGCCAGCGCGGCGAGCACGTGGCCATCGTCACCCCCACCGCCAGCGGCAAGTCGCTGTGCTACACCCTGCCGGTGGTCAGCGCGGCAATGCAGGACAAGGCCAAGGCGCTGTACCTGTTCCCGACCAAGGCACTGGCCCAGGACCAGGTGGCCGAGCTGCTGGAACTCAACCGCGCCGGCGATCTGGGCGTAAAGGCCTTCACCTTCGATGGCGACACGCCCGGCGATGCACGACAGGCCATCCGCCTGCATGGCGACATCGTGGTGTCCAACCCGGACATGCTGCACCAGGCCATCCTGCCGCATCACACCAAGTGGGCGCAGTTCTTCGAGAACCTGCGCTACATCGTCATCGACGAGGTACACACCTACCGTGGCGTGTTCGGCAGCCACGTCACCAACGTGCTGCGCCGGCTCAAGCGCATCTGCGCGTTCTACGGCGTGCAACCGCAGTTCATCCTGTGCTCGGCCACCATCGGCAACCCACAGGCGCATGCCGAGGCGCTGATCGAGGCCCCGGTGACTGCCATCACTGAATCCGGTGCGCCCAGCGGGCCGAAACAGGTGCTGCTGTGGAACCCGCCGGTGATCAATCCGGACCTGGGCCTGCGCGCCTCGGCGCGCTCACAGAGCAACCGCATCGCGCGCATCGCGATCAAGTCCGGGCTGAAGACCCTGGTGTTCGCGCAGACACGTTTGATGGTGGAAGTGCTGACCAAGTACCTGAAGGACATCTTCGACCACGACCCGCGCAAGCCGCCGCGCATCCGCGCCTACCGCGGTGGCTACCTGCCCACCGAGCGGCGCGAGACCGAGCGCGCGATGCGTGCCGGCAACATCGACGGCATCGTCAGCACGTCGGCACTGGAACTGGGCGTGGATATCGGCAGCCTGGACGTGGTCATCCTCAACGGCTACCCCGGCAGCGTGGCGGCCACCTGGCAGCGCTTCGGCCGCGCCGGCCGCCGCCAGCAACCCGCACTGGGAGTGATGGTGGCCAGCTCGCAGCCGCTGGACCAGTATGTGGTTCGCCACCCGGACTTCTTCGCCGAGGCCTCGCCCGAGCACGCGCGCATCGCGCCGGACCAGCCGCTGATCCTGTTCGACCATATCCGCTGCGCGGCCTTCGAGCTGCCGTTCCGGGTCGGCGATGGCTTCGGCCCGATCGATCCGGAAGTGTTCCTGGAAGCGCTGGCAGAGACAGAAGTGATCCACCGCGAAGGCGAGCGCTGGGAATGGATCGCCGACAGCTATCCGGCCAACGCGGTCAGCCTGCGTGCGGTGGCCGACGGCAACTTCGTGGTGGTCGACCGCAGCGATGGCCGCCAGCAGATCATCGCCGAGGTCGATTATTCCGCCGCCGCGCTCACCCTGTACGAGGGCGCCATCCACATGGTGCAGTCCACGCCGTACCAGGTGGAGACGCTGGACTGGGACGGCCGCAAGGCCTACGTCACCCGCACGCATGTGGACTACTACACCGACAGCATCGACTTCACCAAGCTCAAGGTGCTGGACCGTTTCGATGGCGGCGTGGCCGGCCGTGGCGATTCGCATCATGGCGAAGTGCACGTGGTGCGCCGCGTGGCCGGCTACAAGAAGATCCGCTATTACACCCACGAGAACATCGGCTACGGACCGGTGAACCTGCCCGACCAGGAACTGCACACCACTGCGGTGTGGTGGCAGCTGCCGCAGGCGCTGCTGCTGCGCGCGTTCGCCAGCAAGCAGGATGCGCTGGATGGCTTCCTCGGCGCCGCGTATGCACTGCACATCGTCGCCACCGTGGCGGTGATGGCCGATGCGCGCGACCTGCAGAAGTCGGTGGGCAACGGCGATGGTTCCTGGTTCGCGATCGCCGACCAGAGCGGCCGCGGCCAGCTGCGCGGCAGCGAGGGCGATCCCGGTGGGGTGGAGCTGCTGCAGGAGTTCGTGCCCACCGTGTACCTGTACGACAACTTCCCCGGCGGCGTCGGCCTCAGCGAACCGCTGTGGCAGCGCCAGGCCGAACTGGTGCAGCGCGCGCGCGAACTGGTGCAGCGCTGCGACTGCAGGGCCGGCTGCCCGGCCTGCGTGGGCCCGGTGCTGGCCGCGCAGGAAGACGATGAGACTTCGCCGCGCGCGCTGGCGCTGCGTGTGCTCGACCTGTTCGATGCCGACGCCTGCCAGCACGTGCCCGACGTGGTGGTGACCACGCGCGACCCGATGGAGCTGCTGGCACCGTGAGCCTGAGCCTGGACAAGCTGCGCCTGCTGCGCCGGCAGGCCGGCGACCCGAAGGCGAGCACACCGGCCGCGCCGGACCTGCCCCCTGCGCCACCGGCACCCGTGGCCGCGAACGATGCGCGGCAACCACCGGCCGAACGTTCGGTGTTCGCCTGGGTCGAACAGGAGATCCGCCACAAGCCGACCGGCGCTGCGGTCTCCACACCGGCACCCGCACCGCTGCGTCGGCCGGAAGTGGGCGGTCTGCATCGCCTGCTCGGCCTGCGTTCGCGCGGTGGAGCCGCGCCGGCGCGCGCCAGCGCGCGGGATCGTCAGCTGCCCGGCGAGGAGATCGCGCCGGGCCTGTTCCTGATCGAATCGCTGCAGCCGCAACCAATCCCGACCGCCCCGCTGTCATTGGCCTTCGCCAAGCGCGAGGACCAGCACGTAGCTGCGCGCGACCTGCTGTTCTTCGATACCGAGACCACCGGCCTGGCCGGTGGCACCGGCACGCGTGCCTTCATGATCGGCGCCGCCGACTGGCACGTGTGCCCGCAACGTGGCCAAGGCCTGCGCATCCGCCAATTGTTGATGTCGACCATGGCCGCCGAGGACGCGATGCTGGCCACCTTCGCCAGCTGGCTGCAGCCCTCCACCGTGTTCTGCAGCTACAACGGCCGCAGCTACGATGCGCCGCTGCTGAAGGCGCGCTACCGGCTGGCGCGCCAACGCGATCCGATCACCGCGCTGGACCATGTGGACCTGCTCTACCCCACCCGTCGCCGCTATCGCGGCACCTGGGAGAACTGCAGGCTGTCCACCATCGAGCGCCAGCTGCTGCGCGTAGTGCGCGAGGACGACCTGCCCGGCTCGGAAGCGCCGGGCGCATGGCTGCGCTTCCTGCGCGGCGGCGACGCGGTGAACCTGCGCCGGGTGGCCGACCACAACCATCAGGATGTGGTGACGCTGGCCCTGCTGCTGCAACGATTGGTGCACGAGGAGCAGCGCGAGCGCGAGACGCTGGCGCTGGTCGGGCAATAGGCCTTGACGCGGCCTGACGGTGGCAGCGGCGACACTGCCGCCACCATCCACGCCTGGAGCCCGACGATGCGCCTCAATCCCCTGGTCCTGCTCGCCATCCTGCCCTTGGCCGCCTGCAGTCATGCCGGCAGCAGCACCTCCCATGATCCCGCGCCAGCGCCCGTGGCCGATGCCGCGCACGAATGCAAACCGGAGGCGCTGGACGCCTTCACCGGCAGGACCGCCGACGAAGCCACGATCAAGAAACTGGTGGCTGACAGCGGCGCGCGCAATGCACGGGTGGTCAAGCCGGGCATGGCGGTGACCATGGACTTCCGCCAGGACCGCGTGACCGTGCAGGTGGATGCGCAGAACCGCATCGAGCGCGCCAGCTGCGGTTGATGTTCCCAGGGTAGTGCCGGCCGCTTGCCGGCACCCCCCATTGCCGGCCAGCGGCCGGCACTACCGATCAGAGTCGCTCGGCCTTGCCACTGGCCAGTGCGCGCGCGATCACCTGCTGCGCCTGCTGCGATGCCTGCGCGTGCACGCGTGCCTGGCGCTCGCCCAACGCGGCCTGTTGGCTGCCCAGCGCCGCCTGGCGGCTGGCCAGTTCAGACTGCTGGCTGGCCAGGCGCTGCATGGCGCGGGTGCGGCTGGCACGCGCGGTTTCGTTGTCCACTTCCTGCATCGCACGACGCGCCTCGGCGGCAGCCTCACGTGCGGCCTCACGTGCAACCGCCGCGTCGTTGGTCGCGCCCCGCGCCGCCTTCGCCGCTTCGGCCGCCGCTTCGCGGTTGATGTCATGCGCGGCCATCGCACTGCGCGCGGCCTCCGCTGCGGCCAGTGCCAGGCGGCGCGCCTCTTCACCCTGCAGACGCCCCATCTCACCCATCTGCTTGCCCAGGTCGCCCTGCTGGCGGCCCAGCGCACTCTGCTGGCGGCCCAGTTCGCTCTGCTGGCGACCAAGGTCCGCCGCACCGGCATAGGCGCGCTGCAGCGACTGGATCAACATCCGGTCGCGCACCACATAGCGCTTGTCGCCCTGGCGGAACCACAGCGCCGGGCCCTTGCCGAGCTGCCTGCGGGCCACCCTCACATCGTCCATGCCGCCGTTGGCGAAGGTCGAATCACCATCGACCAGCACGAAGGCCTCCCGGGGCGACTTGCCCAGATCGAGGCGACCGTAGGTCGTGATGGAGGAGGTGGTGGTCGTGCCGTCATGGTCCTCATCCATGCCAGCGGCATCGTCGACATCGGCCACATCGGCATCGTCAGGACCGGAGGGTTCTTCCATATCGGCCGGTTCTGCGGGCGGTGCGGGAGCCACCGGCTCGGCCGGAACGCGCGCGGCCGAGGCTGGTGCGGGCGGGGCTTCCGGAGCCTTCGGCGGGGGCGGCACCACGGCCTTCGGGGCGGCCGGAGGTGCGGGCGGGGCCGGCGGGGCCGGCGGCACCGGCGCTGCGACCAGCCGCATCGGCGCCACGCCCACCACCACCACCACAGCGGTCAGCGCCACCGCCAGCAGACGCGGGCAGGACCGGTGCGACTGCAGCGAAAGCAGGCGACGCTTGAGGCTGGTGGTGCTCGGTGCGGCGCTGGCCACGCCCAGATGCGGCTGCGGGGCCACGCCCAGCTGCAGCAACAGGCGGCCATAGGCCTGGCGGCTGGCGCCATGCTGGCCGACCACCGCCGCATCCACGGCTTCCTCGCGGGCCTGCGCGTATTCGCGCACCGACAGGCGCAGCAGCGGGTGGAAGAAGAACAGGTGCTGGGCCAGCGCGGGCAGCAGGCCCCATTGCAGGTCACGGCGCTGCAGGTGCTGCAGTTCGTGGGTCAGTGCCAGGTCCAGCGCATCGCCCTGCAGGACGTTGTCGCCGGCCGGCAGCAGCAGCACCGGGCGGAACGGCCCGACCAGCTGCGGTGCGTCCACCTGCGTGCTCATCCACAGCCGCGGCGCACGGCGCACGCCGTGGGCATCGGAGGCCAGCTGCAGGGCCTGCACCAGCGCTTCGTCCTCGCAGGGATACGCCGCAGCCAGCAGTGCGCGGCAGCGGCGCCACTCACCGAAGGTGCGCAGCGCCATCACCAGCACGCCGGACAGCCACAGCGCGGACAGTGCGACTGCCCACCACGCAACTGCCGGTACTTCGGCCGCGGGCAGCGGCATCGCGGCCAGCAACTGTGCGGAGGCCTCCGGGGCCAGCGGGTAGACGATGTCAGCGGCCACGTCGGTCGCGGTCATCGCCACCGCCTGCGGCGCCGGCAGCCAGGCCAACTGCAACGGCTGGCTCCAGAACAGGCCGAGCACGGCCTGCAGCGAGACCAGCCACCACAGGCGGCAGCGGGTCGCCGCCGACAGCGACGGCAGCGCGCGGCACAGGCCGTACACCAGCGCCACCAGCAGCACGGTCTGCAGGCTGGTCCAGCCCAACCGTTCCAGCATCGGAATCAGCATCGTGGTGTCCATGGCTCAGCCCTCGTGGCGACGCGATTGGAGTTGGGCGACCAGCGCTTCCAGCTCGGCCAGTTCGTTGTCGCTGACCTGCTGGCGCTGCGACAGGTAGGCCACGAACGGCGACACCGAGCCCTGCAGGGTGTTGTCGACGAACTGGGCCACGGCACCCTGCAGCACGCTCTGCGGGCCACGGGTGGCCTGGTAGCGGTAGACGCCGTCCTGCTGCCGGCGCTGAAGATACCCCTTCGCCCGCAGCCGCTCCATCATCGTCAGCACGGTGGAACGGGCCAGGCCGCGGGCCTCGCCGTAGCCACTGGCGACCTCGCCGACCGTGGCCGGCGCATGTTCATCGATGTACTGCAGCAGGGCCAGTTCCTGGTCCCCGATGGTCTTGCCACGCATGACACCACTCCCTTGACTACACGTGTCGTCACTGTCAGCTTGACGACAGCTGTAGTCAACCCCCCGGAAGTCATGGGCCGACGAACGGTAGGCACCACCGAGCGCTTAAACCTTTGACCCGCCCGCTGCATCCGATCCGCAACGCCCCGCTGGAATTCCGCATGTCCCGCCCAATGCTCCGAGTCCTGCTCATGCTCATCAGTGCACTGCCCTTCGCCGCCGTCTCTGCCAGCCAGGACCAGGCCAACGACCAGACCCGCCGCCTGATCCGCCAGATCATGCTGGAGCAGCGCATCCCGGGATTGCAGATCGCGGTGGTCAAGGACGGGCAGACGGTGTTGTCCGAGGCCTACGGGCTGGCCAACGTGGAGAACGGTGTGCTTGCCTCGCGCGACACCCGTTTCCCGCTCAATTCGGCCACCAAGGCGTTCACCGGCGTGGCCGCCGCGCAGCTGGCCCAGCAGGGGCAGCTGGATCTGGACGCACCGGCCTCGCGCTACCTGGATGACCTTCCGCCAGCGTGGAGAGACGTACGCATACACCAGCTGCTGGCGCATACCTCCGGCCTTCCGGACATCCTTGATGCGAAGGGACTGCTGGGCGGTGGCTCGGAAGCGCAGGCGTGGGCGGCCGTCACTGCGCAGCCGCTCGAAGCCGAACCCGGGCAGCGCTTCGCCTACAACCAGACCAACTACGTACTGCTGGCACGAATCATCGCGAAGCAATCCGGCATGCCCTACGAACGTTTCCTCGCCACCGGCCAGTTCAGCAGCGCGCACATGGCCCGCACCACCTTCGGCGACAGCTACGACCTGATTCCCGATGCGGCGACGATGTACAGCCTGGCCCCGCGTGCCACCGACGCTGCGGATGCACCGTCCCGCCTGTCGCACTGGTTCTACGACATACCGCCTTCGCTGTGGGCCGGTGGCGGCATCCTCACCACCGCCGACGACACCGCGCGCTGGCTGGTCGCGCTGACCGAAGGCCGCCTGCTGCCGGAGACCGCCCTGCGGCGGATGTGGAGCGCGGAGCGCCTGGCGGATGGCCGTGCCGGCCCGTGGGCGGGGGGCTGGCCGGTACTGCGCGCATCGCCCGACCTTCAGGTGGCCGGTATCGGCGGTGCGCGCTCGGCGTTCGTGGTCTATCCCGAGCGCGGCGTGGCGGTGGTGGTGCTGACCAATCTTGTCGGTGCCAATCCGCAGCAGTTCATTCCACGCATTGCCGATTTCTATGCGCGCGATGCCTCAACGCCCAGTCACGAACGGGTCGCCCCTGCACGGCAATAACGGGCTGTCATCGCAGGGCCATAGCCCGGCCGGCACGGTCCTGGCCACTTCGAAGTGATCCTGGTTCCAGCGCAGGAAACCGCCGTGGATGGCATTGCCATGGTCGAAGCTGCGCGCAGCGTCGGCCAATGGCTGCTCGGGGTCGGCTTCGGCCACCCAGCGCACCACCGGCACCTTGTCCAGCTGCCCGATGAAGGCGAACAGATCGCCCGCGCCCCTGTCCTGGTAAGCCGTCATCGTCGCCGCATCAGGCAGCTCGGCCTGCGCCAGCAACGACGCGGTGACATCCTGCAGCGGTGCGGCTCCCTGCGCGATGTAGGCGCGCATGCCCGTGGTGGTTGCTGGGCAGTCCTGCAGCTGCACGAGATACCCGGTGGTACCGCCACTGCTGGAGAACGAGCGCATCCAGTAGCGGAAACGCGGTCCGCTGCGATCGGTGACCATGAAATCCTGCTGGCCACCCTGCGCGGGAATGGAAAGCACCTGCGCATTGCCGGCACTCTCCACGTTGCACTTCAACTGCGCCAGCACCCGCCTGGCCGGTTCGGGCAGCGCAGCGTAGCGGCCGCCGGAATGGGCGCTGCCGGAAGCTTCCGGTAACGCAGGCAATCCGCGTTCAGTGGGTCCTGCCTGCGCAGGCAAGGTCTCCGGTTTCGCCTCAGGCTTCGCAGCGGGTGCGACCGGCACGGTGTGCTCCCCGGCGGGTGCGCATGCGCTGCACGCCAGCAGCAACACCCACGGCAAACCGGACATCAAGGGTAGACGGACCATCCTTCAACGTCCTCCCATCGCGGGTGCTTCGTGCTGCTGTGCCGGCGCGGGCACGGGCGCACCCTGTTCGCGCGCTTGCTGCTGCAGCTGGCGCAGGCTGGTTTCCACCGCAGTCTCGCGCACCTCGGCTGCGTTGACGCCTGCGCGCACGGCCGCCGGATCGCCCGGACTGCCCTGCACCAGGAACAGTGTCTCACCCGCAGCGCGGCCGCCACTGGGATTGCTGGCCACGATCTGGTCGACCCGGGTGATGCCTGCGGCCTTCGCTTCGCGCAGCATCACCAGGCTGTAGTCATCGGCGTGCTCGGCGTAGCGCCCGCCCAAGGCCTGCAGGTGCGTGCTGATCTGCTGCTGCAGGGCATGGTCGCGATGCTGCGGCTGCCGGGGATCGTCATTGGCCGCGAGCGGCGTGTCCTGTCCCAGCCCGCGCGCCTGGCCCGGCGCAACCGAGGTCAGCACATACTGCCAGCGGTTCTGCCCGGGGGTGCCGCGTACCGTCGCCACGAAGTCGTCGTACTCACCGCCGCCGATGGTCTGGCAGCCCGCCGAATCGGTATTGGACCGGCTGCCACGATGGATCTTGAAGGTGTCGTTGAGGTCCTGCACGCCCTGGGTATCGCGCGCATCGAACCAGCCATCGCCATTGCTGTCGCGCTCCACCCGTCCAGCGCCAGCGGTGATGGCCGCCTGCGAAGGGCGCAACGCGAATTCATCGGGATGGCCGTTGCGCGGATGCGTGGTCGCGCGCATCTCGGTGGTGCCTTCGCCCAACCGTCCAAGATCCTTGACCCGGTCGCCGTTGACGTCCTCGCCCTCGGTCTTGGTACGCGGCGCCACGTTGCCGAAGCCAGGGCTGCGTGGCGTGGTCTTGGCGTGTCCGTCGTACTGGGCGGTCGGTTCTGTCGTGGCCTGGTTGAACTCGCGCACATGGCCGTGGCCCTGCGCATCCTTCCACAGCACCACGATGCGGTCGTCGTAGACACCACGCCCTCGCGCCTCGGTGGTGCGGTTCTCGTCGCGCAGCCCCAGCACCACGCGATCCTGCGTGGCCATCGCATCGTTCGCCGCGGCGTTGCCGCGCTGGGCCACGATGCTGCCATACACGTCGTACTGCTGGGCCTGGCTCAGGCCCGCAGTCTCCGCGGCGTCGGGCATGCGCGGTGGGCGCGTCGCGTCGCTCAGGCGATCCAGCATCGGGTTGACCGTGGCCGCGTCGGTGGCGGATACGCCACCGCTCCGTCGCAGCGCCTCAAGCTCGGTGGCGCCCCGCGCCGCGATGTAGCGATCCAGCGATTCCTGCACCACCGCACTCTGGCCGTTGTGCAGGGCCTCTAGGCGGGCGGCCGCGCCACGGGCATCGTTCTGCCGCAACAGGGCGACGACTTCATCGGCCGCTGCGTTGATATCCATCTCCGGCATGATCTTTCCCTGAACGTGATCGGTATGGGAGTCCAGACTACCCCACCGCACCGGCGCAGCCGTTGACACACGCCACACACCTGCGCGAAGCCCCGTTCAGCAGACGCCACGCCGTAGTGCTGTTCACCCTCGTGGCCCGCCCATCACCGGCAGGATCACCCCGCTGATGTAACTGGCACAGGCCGGCGAGGCCAGGAACACGTAGGCCGGCGACAGTTCCTCGGGCTGTGCAGGCCGGCCCATGTCGCTGTCCTTGCCAAATTCCGCCACGTCCTGCGCCGGCTTGTCGGCCGGGTTGAGCGGCGTCCATACCGGCCCCGGCGCCACGCAGTTGACCCGGATGCCGCGCGGCAGCAGCTGGCTGGCCAGCGATTTGGTGAACGCGTGGATCGCGCCCTTGGTCGCCGAGTAATCGATCAGCGCCTTGCTGCCGAAGATTCCCGTTTCCGAACCGGTGTTGATGATGCTGGCGCCCTCGCCCAGATGCGGCAGCACCGCGCGCGCCATCTGGATGTACCCGCCGATGTTGGTCTGCAGGGTCTCCTGCAGGTGCGCGTCTTCCAGGTCTTCCAGCCGCTCGCAGTGCAGCTGGAACGCGGCGTTGTTGACCAGGATATCGATGCCGCCGAACGCCTTGGCCACCTGCTTCACCGCTTTGTCGCAGAAGCGCGGATCGCGCACGTCACCGGCGATCACCACGCAGCGACCGCCTTCGCGCTCCACGTGCTGGCGGGTGATGTCCGCGTCCTCGGCCTCGTCCAGGTGCAGCACGGCCACGTCGGCACCTTCGCGTGCGAACAGCACCGCCACCGCGCGGCCGATGCCGGAATCGCCACCGGTGACGATCGCACGCATGCCCTGCAGTTTGCCGCTGCCGGTGTAGTCGGGTGCAAGGAAACGCGGCGCCAGCTCCAGTTCGTGTTCGTGCCCGGGCTTGGCCAGCTGCTGCGCCGGCATCGCCTCCGGCTGGCGTCGTGCTCCGGCCTGGGTCGCGGTCTTCTTTGTTGCCTTCTTGGTTGCCTTCTTGGCCGCGCGGGCGTCCTTGGCCTTCTCCTGGTCCTGCAGGCGCCGCTGCCGTGCCGCAACGCGGGCGGCGCGGGGATCGCTGGCGGCGGCCTTGCGGGTTGCAGTCTTCACCACGCGCGGGCGAGCGGGGTCGGCGATGGTCCTGGTTGCAGTGCTGCCTTTGCGCACCTTGGGTGAGGCTTTGCGGCGGGCGGGGGTTTTCCTGGTGGTGGCCATGCAGGTCTCCTCGGGGGGGAATGGGATTGCCGGCCAGCGGCCGGCACTACCGGGCGCATGCGCCGCAGTACCGGGGGCGGCATCCGCCGCTCCTGCAGTGTCTCCACCCCTGCTGTTAGCGGCAGTGAGCGCGCCGTGTCCATGATGTGCACGGCATTCATTCCGCCACCACGTGCGCCGTCGCACCCTGCACGCAATCACACAAGGAACGCCTCCATGAAACACGCCATCGCCACCGCCGCCGTCTGCTTTGCCCTCGCCGCCTGCAGCAGCACACCGGTGGCCCAGGTACAGCCGATCGACGGTGTGATTTCCGGCCAGTGCCACAGCGACAGGGTGCGCGGCGCACTTGGCCTGGCCGCGTCGGACGCCACCGTCGCACGCGCACGGGTGGACAGCGACAGCCTGCACGTACGGGTACTGCGCCACGACGGCCCGCGGGTGCCGCCGGCCAGCGAAGGCGGCGACCGCCTGACCATCGAAAAGGGCCGTACCAACAACATCACCGCGATCTACTGCGGCTGAGCCGGCGCGCCCTGCGCAGCACGCGCAGGGTCGCCTGTTCCCACTGGCGCGGCCCACGCAGGCCGGCGAGCGTGGCCAGTTCGCCGCGCTCCCAGCCGGCGAACACGCAGGGGTCGATATAGGCCTTGCGGCACACCGCCGGGGTATTGCCCAACAGCGACGCCACTTCGCACACCACCGCACGCTGCGCCTGCGCCAGCGCGCGCTGGCTGGCCGGTTCCGGCAGTTCGGTGGCGGCAAACGCCTGCACCGCCGCAACCGTCCCGCCCCAGGTGCGGAAATCCTTGGCAGTGAAGTCCTCGCCCATCACCTCGCGCAGGTAGTCGTTCACCGCGCCGGAGTCGACCGGCTGCAGCGCACCGTCGTCATCGCGGTACTGGAACAGCGCCTGCCCCGGCAGCTGCTGCAGGCGCCGCACCAGCAGCCCCAGCCTGCGGTCGCCCACGGTGACCTCCTGCAGCTGCCCGGACTTGCCACGGAAGCGCATGCGCACGCGGCCACCGCGCAGCAGCTCCAGATGCCGGTTTCGCAGTGTGGTCAGTCCAAACGAACGGTTCTGCTGCACATAGGTCTCATTGCCGACCCGCACCAGCGTGTCCGCCAACAGCGCGACCACCATGGCCAGCACCTTTTCCTTCGGGAAACCGGGGCGCTTGAGATCCCGCGACAGCCGCCGCCGCAGCGTAGGCAACGCCTCGCCAAAGGCGATGATGCGGTCGAACTTGCCGGCATCGCGCTCCCTGGCCCAATCGGGGTGGTAACGGTACTGCTTGCGACCGCGCGCATCACGACCGGTGGCCTGCAGGTGGCCGTTGGCATGGGCGCAGATCCACACCGCGGTGTAGGCCGGTGGGATCGCCAGTGCGCGGATGCGTTGCAGGGTGGTGGCGTCGCGTATCGCGTGGCCATCAGCATCGCGGTAGCTGAAGCCCTTGCCGGCGCGGCGCCGGCTGATGCCCGGCTGGGTGTCGTCGACATAGCGCAGGCCGGCCGCGCGCGCTGCCTGTCGTTCGGGGGTGGAGGGAGTTGGCATGTCTCCAGTGTCGCCGTCGCCATGCCGCGATCCTGTCGATAACACAAGACAAACACGTGAGGGCCGGTTCGCCGCTATGCTCGGGTCTTCACAACCCCTTCCGGAGTCATGATGTCGTTCCCGATTCGCGCCCGTTCGCTCTCCGCCCTGTTGCTGCCGGCCGTGCTGGCCCTGACCGCCTGCCAGGCACCGGCGCTGGATGAACAGGATTCGGCCACCGCCCACGCCCAGCAGGCCGCCGAAGCAGCCAAGGCGCCGGCCGACGACGCCGGCAAGGCCACCGAGGCTCCGCCGGTCGGCACCTGCGATGCCAGCCAGGTACAGAGCCTGGTCGGCCAGGCCTACACCGATGCCCTCGGCAAGCAGGCACAGGAAGATGCAGGTGCCAGCCAGGTGCGCGTGCTCAAGCCCAATGATGTGGCCACGATGGAGTTCCTCGGCGACCGCCTGAACATCGAAGTGGACGACAAGGGCGCCGTCAGCGGCGTGCGCTGCGGCTGAGTTCGACCCCGCGCCGGCACTGGGTTGCCGGCGCGTTCCGTTGCACCTGCAACCGTGTATTGCGGCGTTGCAGCAACCTGTGATCTAGTCGAGGCATCCGGTGGCCTCACGATGCGCTCCAGGGAATGAGCGGGGACGAGTGTCGCCGCCAACCCTATACGCATCGAGGTAGAGATGGCCCCCCGCAACCGCCAAGGGCTTTACGACCCGCGCTCCGAGCGCGATGCCTGTGGATTTGGCATGGTCGCCCAGCTCGACGATCAACCATCGCGCCTGTTGGTTGATACCGCCATCGCCGCGCTTTCGCGCATGACCCACCGTGGCGGTGTCGCCGCCGATGGCCTGACCGGTGATGGCTGCGGCCTGCTGCTGCGCCGCCCCGATGCGTTCCTGAAACTGCTGGCCAGCGAAGCCGGCATCACCACCGCCGCGCGTTTCGCCGCCGGCCTGGTATTCCTGCCGCATGACGCCGACGCGGCGCAGGCCTGCCGCGCGCAGCTGCAGGCGCAGGTGGAAGCGGTGGGCTGCAAGGTCGCTGGCTGGCGCGAGGTACCGACCGACGACAGCGTCTGCGGCCAACTGGCGCGCGACACGCTGCCGCGCATCGAGCAGGTGTTCGTCGATGCCGGGGTTGGCCAGGATGATGCCGGCTTCGCACTGGCGCTGTTCCTGGCCCGTCGCCGCAGCGAACAGCAGCTGCGCGAACACGCCGACTTCTACGTCGCCACCCTCACCCCGGATGCGATCAGCTACAAGGGCATGGTGCTGCCGGACAAGCTCAGCCGCTTCTTCCCGGACCTGCAGCGCCGCGAGCTGGCCTCCAGCGCGATCGTGTTCCACCAGCGCTTCTCGACCAACACGCTGCCGCGCTGGCCGCTCGCCCACCCGTTCCGCATGCTCGCCCACAACGGCGAGATCAACACCATCGAGGGCAATCGTCGCTGGGCGCAGGCGCGCAGCAAGGTGTGGAAGACGCCGCGCTTCGATATTGGTGAATTCGACCCGGTCATCTCCATGCACGGTTCGGATTCGCAGAGCCTGGACAACATGCTGGAGCTGATGGTCGCCGGTGGCATGGAGCTGATCCAGGCGCTGCGCATCCTGGTGCCGCCCGCCACCCAGTCGCTGGAGTTCAAGGACCCGGACCTGGCCGCGTTCTACGAGTTCCACGGCCTCAACAGCGAGCCGTGGGATGGCCCGGCCGGCATCGTTGCCTGCGACAGCCGCTACGCCGTCTGCACCCTCGACCGCAACGGCCTGCGCCCGGCGCGCTGGATGCTGACCGCCGACCGCCACTTCCTGGTCGCCTCCGAGGCCGGCGTGTGGGAAGTGCCGACCGAGCGCGTGGTGCGCAAGGGCAAGCTCGGCCCCGGCGAGATGATCGCGATCGACCTCAAGCGCGGCGACCTGCTCGACTCCGACGCGGTGGACCGCATCAACCGTGGCCGTGCGCCGTACAAGCAGTGGCTGCAGCAGGGCGTGACCTACCTGCAGACCGAACTGATCGACCCGTCGCTGGTGGAAGAGCCGTTCGACGAAGCGACCCTGCGCAGCTACCACAAGCTCTACCAGCTCAGCAGCGAGGAAGTGGAGCAGGTGCTGCGGCCGCTGGCCGAGACCGAGCAGGAAGCCACTGGCTCGATGGGCGATGACACGCCGATGGCCGTGCTGAGCCAGCGCAGCCGCCCGCTGTACGACTATTTCCGCCAGGCCTTCGCGCAGGTCACCAACCCGCCGATCGATCCGCTGCGCGAAGACTGCGCGATGTCCCTGTCCACCCAGCTCGGCAAGGAGACCAACATCTTCCATGCCGGCCCGGAGACGGTGAACCACGTCATCCTCAACTCGCCGGTGCTGAGCCAGCGCAAGCTGCGCCAGCTGCTGAAGATGGAGCAGTACGTGCAGGCCAACCGTCTGCTCGACCTGTCCTACAGCGAGGACGAGGGCCTGCGCGCCGGCATCGAGCGCATCTGCAGCGAAGCCGAACAGGCCGCGCGCGATGGCATGGTGATGCTGCTGCTGTCCGACCGCTACCCGGTGGCCGGGCGGCCGATGGTGCACGCGCTGCTGGCCACCAGTGCCATCCACCACCACCTGTCGCGGCTGGGCCTGCGCTGCGACGTGAATCTCATCGTCGAGACCGGCACCGCGCGCGACCCGCACCACATGGCCTGCCTGCTCGGCTTCGGTGCCACCGCGGTATACCCGTACCTGGCCTACCAGACCCTGTTCGACCTGGGCCGCCGTGGCATCCTCAAGCTGAGCAAGGGCGGTGAGCAGTCGCAGATCGGCCGCCGCTACCGCAAGGGTGTCTACAAGGGCCTGTCGAAGATCATCTCGAAGATGGGCATCTGTACCGTGGCCAGCTACCGCGGCGCGCAGCTGTTCGAGATCATCGGCCTGGAACCGGAAGTGGTGGACCTGTGCTTCCCGGATACGGCCTCGCGCATCGGTGGCGCTGGCTTCGCGCGCCTGGATGCCGACGCACGCGAGCTGTGCGCGCAGGCCTGGGACGCGCAGCAGGACGTGGACGTGGGCGGCCTGCTGAAGTACGTGCACGGCGGCGAGTACCACATGTACAACCCGGACGTGGTCACCACCCTGCAGCGCGCGGCGCGCAGCGGTGACCCGCGTGCCTGGCAGCAGTACTGCGATGCCGTGCATGCACGGCCGCCGTCGGCGCTGCGCGACCTGCTGGAACTGGTGCCGGCGGCCACGCCGGTAGCGCTGGACGAGGTGGCTCCGGCCAGTACCCTGTTCCCGCGCTTCGATACCGCGGCGATCAGCCTGGGCGCACTGTCGCCGGAAGCACATGAAGCATTGGCCATTGCCATGAACCGCCTCGGCGGCCGCAGCAATTCCGGCGAAGGCGGTGAGGATCCCGCCCGCTATGGCACCGCAAAGCGCAGCAAGATCAAGCAGGTCGCCTCGGGCCGCTTCGGCGTCACCGCTGAGTACCTAGTCAACGCCGAAGTGCTGCAGATCAAGGTCGCGCAGGGCGCCAAGCCCGGCGAGGGCGGCCAGCTGCCGGGCCACAAGGTGAACGAACTGATCGCGCGCCTGCGCTATGCCCGGCCCGGGATCGGCCTGATCTCGCCGCCGCCGCACCACGACATCTATTCGATCGAAGACCTGGCCCAGCTGATCTACGACCTCAAGCAGGTCAACCCGACCGCGCTGGTGTCGGTAAAGCTGGTCAGCCATGCCGGCGTGGGCACGATCGCCGCCGGCGTGGTCAAGGCCGGTGCGGACCTGATCACCATCTCCGGCCAAGACGGTGGCACCGGAGCCTCGCCGGTCAGTTCGATCCGCTATGCCGGCGTGCCGTGGGAACTGGGCGTGGCCGAAGCGCACCAGGCGCTGCTGGCGAACGACCTGCGCGGGCGCACCCTGCTGCAGACCGATGGTGGCCTGAAGACCGGCCTGGACGTGGTCAAGGCCGCGCTGCTGGGCGCGGACAGCTTCGGCTTCGGCACCGCGCCGATGATCGTGCTGGGCTGCAAGTACCTGCGTATCTGCCACCTCAACAACTGCGCCACCGGCGTGGCCACCCAGGACGAGCGCCTGCGCGAGAACCACTTCACCGGCCAGCCTGAGCGCGTGGAGAACTTCTTCCGGCTGCTGGCCGAGGAAGTGCGCGGTTGGCTGTCCTACCTGGGCGCGCGCTCGCTGGAAGAGATCGTCGGCCGTACCGACCTGCTGCGCCAGATCGATGCTGCGCCGCGCGACGGCGTGCGCGTGGACCTGTCGCGCCTGCTGGCCGACAGCCGCTACGAGGGCAGCCACTGCGCCGCGCAGCGGCTGTACGAATCGCCGGACAGCCTGGCCACGCAGATGGATGGCCTGCTGGCGCCGGCCATCGAGCACAAGCGCGGTGGCGAGCATCGGTTCCTGATCCACAACACCGACCGCAGCATCGGCACCCGGCTGGCCGGTGCGGTGGCACGCGCGCACGGCAACCAGGGCATGGCCGAGGCACCGCTGGAACTGCGCTTCCGCGGCAGCGCCGGGCAGAGCTTTGGTGCCTTCAATGTCGGTGGCCTGCACCTGGAAGTGGAGGGTGAAGCCAACGACTACGTCGGCAAGGGCATGGCCGGCGGCCGCTTGGTGGTGCGCCCGCCGCGTGGTGCCCGTTTCGAGGCACGCAGCACTGCGATCATCGGCAACACCTGCCTGTATGGCGCCACCGGGGGCGAGCTGTTCGCTGCCGGTCGTGCCGGCGAACGTTTCGCGGTGCGCAATTCCGGCGCGCTGGCGGTGGTGGAAGGCGCCGGTGACCACTGCTGCGAATACATGACCGATGGCGTGGTGCTGGTACTGGGCAAGGTCGGCCTGAACTTCGGTGCCGGCTTCACCGGCGGCCTGGCCTACGTGCTGGACGTGGACCGCGATTTCGTCGACCGCTACAACCACGAGCTGATCGACATCCATCGCGTCTCCGCCGAGGGCTTCGAGAACTACCGCCAGCACCTGCACCGCCTGATCGGCCGCCACCGCGAGCTGACCGGCAGCATCTGGGCGCAGCAGATCCTGGACGAGTTCCGCGATTACATCGGCAAGTTCTGGCTGGTCAAACCGAAGGCCGCCAGCATCGAGTCGCTGACCGAAACCCTGCGACGCGCCGCGTAACGGTAGTGCCGGCCGCTGGCCGGCAACCCAGGACCACGTAGTGCCGGCCGCTGGCCGGCAACCGCAAAACACCACAGAGCCCGCCATGAGCCGCAAGCACGCCTTCCAGTTCCTCGACCTGCCCCGCACCATGCCGCAGCGCATTCCGGTGGAACTGCGCACGTCCGGCGACTGGGGCGAGTTGTACGGCAAGTTCGGCAAGGAGGACGCCCAGTACCAGGCCGGCCGTTGCCTGGACTGCGGCAACCCCTACTGCAGCTGGAAGTGCCCGGTGCACAACGCCATTCCGCAGTGGCTGCAGCTGGTGCAGGAAAACCGCATCCACGAAGCGGCCACGCTGTGCCACAGCACCAACCCGCTGCCGGAAGTGTGCGGCCGGGTCTGCCCGCAGGACCGGCTGTGCGAAGGCAGCTGCACACTGGAGGAATTCGGCGCAGTCACCATCGGCGCGGTCGAGAAGTACATCGTTGATACCGCGCTGGCCACGGGCTGGCGCCCGGACCTGGGCGCGGTGCAGCCGACCGGCCACAGCGTGGCGGTGATCGGCGCTGGCCCGGCCGGGCTGGCCTGTGCCGACCGTCTGGCGCGCGCCGGCATTGCCGCCGTGGTCTACGACCGCTACGAGCAGATCGGCGGCCTGCTGCAGTTCGGCATTCCCAGCTTCAAGCTGGACAAGGATGTGATCCACCGCCGCCGCGAAGTGCTCGAGGGCATGGGTGTGCAGTTCCGCCTCGGTGTGGAGATCGGCCGTGACCTCAGCGTGCAGCAGCTGCTGGACAGCCACGATGCGGTGTTCGTCGGTACCGGTGCCTACCGCTATACCGACGGTGGCCTCGACGGCCAGGACCTGAAGGGCGTGCTGCCGGCACTGCCGTTCCTGGTGCAGAACAGCCGCATCGTCGGCGGCGATGATCCGAAGGGCCGGCCCATTGCCGGCTGGGAAGACAGCATCGCCCTGCCCGACCTCAACGGCAAGCGCGTGGTGGTGCTCGGTGGCGGTGATACCGGCATGGACTGCGTGCGCAGCGCGGTGCGGCTGGGCGCGGCCAAGGTCACCTGTGCCTACCGCCGCGACGAAGCCAACATGCCCGGCAGCGCGCGCGAAGTGGCCAATGCGCGCGAGGAAGGCGTGCGCTTCCTGTTCAACCGCCAGCCGCTGTCGATCGAAGCCGGCGCCGACGATGAGGTGATCGGCGTGACCGTGGTCGAAACCCGGCTGGGTGAGCCCGACGCCAATGGCCGCCAGAATGCGGTGCCGATCGACGGCAGCGAATCGCTGCTGGAGGCCGATGTGGTGATCATCGCCTTCGGCTTCTCGCCAACCGTGCCGGCGTGGCTGGCCGAGCACGGCGTGGAAGGCCGGTCCAACGGCCGCATCGTGGCTGGCGGCAAGGACCGCCTGCCATTCCAGACTGCGCACCCGCGCCTGTTCGCCGGCGGTGACGCAGTGCGTGGCGCCGACCTGGTGGTGACCGCCGTGGCCGAAGGCCGCGACGCCGCCGCCAGCATCATCCGCCTATTGGCGCACTGATTCCGGCGCCAGCAGCACGGCCAGCAAGCCCCGCAGTTCCTGCGCCGCCACCGGCTTGGCCAGGAAATGATCGATGCCCGCTTCGCGGCAGGCCTCGCGGGTGCGATCCAGCGCGCTGGCCGTGAGCGCGATGATCGGGACCTGCGCGCGAACCGCGCAGGCGTCGGCGCGGATGGCCCGTGCCAAGGCAAAGCCATCCATGTGCGGCATGTGGCAGTCGGTGATGACCAGGTCGAACGCCCGCGCCTGCCAGGCCTCGAAGGCCTGGCGACCATCGGCGCAGGCGTGCACCTGCAGACCCAGATCATGCAGGCGCTGCTCCAGCAGGTGCAGGTTGGTGGGGTGATCTTCAGCTACCAGCACCCGGGCCGACGACAGTGGCCGCGCCGCCTCTGCCGGAAGCGGCAATGCCTCGGCAGGCAACTCACAGGCGTCCAGATCCAGTTCCAGCCACACGGTGGTGCCCTTGCCTGGCGCGCTGCGCAGGCACAGTTCTGCTTCCATCGATGCAGCCAGTTCACGGCAGATCGCCAGGCCCAGGCCGCTGCCGCCGAAACGGCGCGTTGTCGATGCCTCGGCCTGGGTGTAGGCAGCGAACACCGCCTGTTGCCGTTCCGGGCTGATGCCCACCCCGCTGTCACTGACCTGCAGGCGAAGACGTTGGCCGCGATCGTGCTGCTGCAGCACCTGCACCTGCAGATCCACGCCGCCATGCTCGGTGAACTTGAGCGCGTTGCCGGCAAGGTTGAACAGGATCTGGCGCAGGCGCAGGCCATCGGCCAGCGATCCGGCCTGCAATTCCGGATCAAGTTCGATCCGCAGATGCAGGCCCCGGCTGGCCGCCACCGGCATCAGCAACTGCTGTACCGCGCGCACCAGTGCCGCCACGCTCGTGGGTCGCAGCTGCAGCGGCAGTGCCTGCAGCCGTTGGCTGTGCAGCACGTCGTCCAGGATCTGCCGCAGCATCTGGGCAGCATCACCCACGGTCACCAGCACCTGTTGCTGGCGATGATCCAGATCGCTGCCCTCCAACCGCTCGAGCATGCCCAGCAGGGTGCTCATCGGCGTGCGGATCTCGTGGCTCATGGTTGCCAGGAAGTGGGCCTTGGCCAGCGCTGCCTGCTCGGCCGCACGGCGCGCCTCGGCCAGCGCATGGGTGCGCGCCTGCACTCCGCTTACGTCGATCCAGTAGCCACTCCACTCGACGTCGCCGCTGTCCAGGGACAGCGGCCGTCCATGCGAGTGGACCCAGCGCCAGCCTTGTGGCGAGCGCGTGCGGAAGGTGACATCGATCGGGCCCCGCGCCAGGGCAGCGGCGTCGACGGTATCCATCAGCCGCGAGCGATCATCGGGATGAACCGCAGCCAGCAGGCGCTGATGATCGATCAGGGCGGTTTCCACGCTGATTCCGAACAACGCCTGCACGTCGCCTGCGATCTGGGGAAAGCTGTAGTGGCCGGTGGCAGAGCGACGCACCTGATAGACCACCGCTGGCAGGTTCGAGGTCACCTCCTGCAGGCGTTGCGCAGCCACGCGGCGACGCTCGCTCTCGCGATGCACGCGCCAGTAGCCGAAGGCGTACACCAGCATGAGCGCCAGCAGGGTCAGCGAGGCCGGCACCAGCCAGCGCAGGGGGGACGCAGAGGGCGGGTGTCGCGGCTGGTTCGGCAGCCAGGACGTGCGGATCGCCTCGCGTTCGTTCGCGGTCAGCTGCGACACGGCCCGCTCGAACACCGGGATGACGTCGGCGCAGGCGGGCACGGTGGCCAGCACCGGCGCGTCGTCGATTCCGGCCGGCGCAGCGATTACCAGCGGCTCGCCCCGATAGTGGCGCAACGCGGCCTCGACCTCCCCAAGATTGGCGACCACGGCATCGACCAGGCCCGTGCCCAGCAGTGACAGGGCGTCGTCGATGGGGGCGGGGGGCAACAGCTGCACGCCAGACGCCTGTTCGGTCAGCGCCCCGACCAGCGACAGCGGGTCGGGACTGGCCACGGTGCCTCCGCGCAACGCCTCCAGGCCCAGCACCGGCGATGCATCCCGGCGCCGCACGATGACCTGTGGCAGCTGCACGTAGGGCGCACTGGCCACCCACCCCGTCGGCAACTGCGAGCGCGACCAGCCCAGCAGTGCCTGGACGTCGGGCGGCACCGTTCCCTCAGCGATGGCGGCGGTTGGCAATGGCTGCATCTGCAGTGGTCGCTGCGCGCCCAGCAGCTTCAGGTACTGCGCGCTGAGCCCGCGCGGCTGGCCCTGCTCGCTGGAGGACAACGGCGCGCGGTCGGCGGGCCAGGCAATGCGCAGCGGCGTCCTGCAACCCGCAGCGGCGGCCAGGGCAGGCAACAGCAGGCCGGCCACGACCGCGGTGGCGGCACGCAGGCCAGCGGCGTTCACGATGGGCATCCTCTTCTGGCGGGCGGAATGAACGGCCGCGCAGCGGTACCGCTGCCTCTTACGCTAGCGGCGCGTGGACGAGGCGCAATGAAGAAAGTTGTAAAAACACCAAGATAGGTGAATGGCGACATACACTGCCGCTTTCACCCGTATCTGCGGAGCATTCGATGCGCATCGGCCTGGCTGCCAACCGTCTCCATCACCACGACGCGCGCGCCGCCCTGTTCCGCTGGCTGCGCGTCAGCGAACCCGGCCTGCGCGAGCTGGGCGTGTCGCTGCACGCGGTCGGCCGCACCCATGACGCGATACAGCGTCAGGGCTTCCTGACCGGATACGCGGGCCTGCATCGCTACCCCTACGGTCGCGAGGGTGGCTTGATGAAGCTGGTGGCCGAGGTGGTTGGCATGGGGCCGGATCGGACACTGGATGGCGCGGTCTACCTGATCGATCCGGTCGATCCATCCTCGGTGTTTCCGGAAGCCACGGCGCTGAAGCGGCAGTGCGTGATCCACGGCAAGCCTTTCATTTCCACCGTGGCCACCGCGCGCGACTGGATCGAGGTGGAACGCATCCATGCCGGACTGGTTGCCGATGCTGGCGCCGACGACCTGCATGCGTTCGAAGGACAGACGCTGGCGCTGATCGCGCACGACGCGATGAAGCCGGCGATGCTGGCCTTCGCCGATGAGCACTTCGATGTGCTGGCGCGGTTCGGTGAGCGGGTGGCAACCGGAACCACCGGCCAGCGCTTGAACGAGCTGGCGTGGAGCCGTGGCTGGCCCAGCGATATGCCCTGGGTGACGCGCTACCAGAGCGGCCCGATGGGCGGCGATGCGCAGATTGCCGACCGGGTACTGGAAGGGCGCTGCCAGCGCGCGATCTTCTTCGAGGATCCGCACGTGGCGCGCCAGCATGAGGCGGATATCCAGCTGCTGGAGCGCGCGGTGACGACGGTGACCGACCAGGCGGTGTGCATTACGGCGCCGCGGGTGGCGGCGCGCTGGGCGGCGGCGGCGGCGTTGCGGGCGAGGTGAGGATTTCGGCCAACGGCTGAGCCCCTCGTGATGGGTGGTATCCGAAGGCAAAGCCGTGCTTGGCCGGGCGGGGTGGATTGCGCAGGGGTCGCTGCAAGTACCCCTCCGGGG
Organism: Stenotrophomonas sp. YJH_SMC_80; assembly: GCF_059372495.1. Classification (NCBI taxonomy): domain Bacteria; kingdom Pseudomonadati; phylum Pseudomonadota; class Gammaproteobacteria; order Lysobacterales; family Lysobacteraceae; genus Stenotrophomonas; species Stenotrophomonas sp. YJH_SMC_80. The sequence continues at coordinate 121,364 of NZ_JCAFVP010000004.1, read as the reverse complement.
CCCGGCCCAGCCGCTGGCGGCTGTGCGTTCAGGCGCTTGCGAAGCAGTGCTTCGCAAGCAAAGCGCCTTCACCCCTGTAAGCTCGGTCGCCGCATCCATGCGGCTCACGCCCCTGCGCAACCCACCCCGCCCGGCCACGGACCGATTCCGGTGTGCCCACCACGGAAGAAAGAAAAGAAGAGCAGGCGCGGGTCGCGCGCTGCGCGCGCTCCATGGCGCGTTGCCAGGGCGGGGAATGCTCATCCTCTGCGCAGACTCTGTGCAGCGTCGAGCCTGCCCGACTGCCCAGCCCACTCTCTGGAGGAAAGCCCCTTCTGTTGAAGGGGCGCGCCGAAGGCGGGGGTAGAGGAAGAATGCGCGGGCAACTGCTGTAGCGCCCGCGCGCTATAGCAGTTGCCGCAGCATCGCCTTCAGTCGGCGCCCTTCGAGCTGGAAGTAATCGCGCTGTTCGCGCCAGGCGGGGAAGCGTTGTTCCACTTCGTGCCAGAACGCGGGCGAGTGGTTGGGCTGGATCAGGTGGCAGAGCTCGTGCACCAGCACGTACTCGAACGCTTCCGAACGACCGAGCACGAGGGCCAGGTCCAGTGCCATGCTGCCATCGGGGGCGAGCGAGCCCCATTGCGAGGACATCACCTTCAATCGCAGGCGGCTGGGTGCGCGCGGCAGTGTGGGCAGGTACTTCGGCAGCCAGCGGCCGACGTCGGCGCGGGTCTGTGCTTCGTAGAACTCGCGCAGCAGGCGACGCAGGGTGGCGTCACCACCACGTGTCGGCCACTGCACGCAGGCACCATGCGCGTCGATCTCCAGGCGCGCGTAGCGGCCTTCCTGCCAGCGCAGCGGCAACAGTTCGCCGCGCAGGGGCAGCACGCCGTCTTCGCCCGGCTGCAGCGGTGACGGCAGGCCCTGGCCCTGGTACTGGCGCAGCTGCAGTGCCAGCCAGTCGCGGTGCTGTTCCAGGAAGCGTTCGCCCATCACCAGGCTTGCGCGCGGCGGCAGGGTCAGGCGCGCGCCGCGTTCGTCCACGCTCAGCTTGATGCGGCGCGCACGCGGATCGCGCACGCGCAGTACCTCGATCTCGGCATCCTCCAGGCGCAGGCGAACGGTGTCGCGCTGTACGGTGGCGGGCGGGGTCGGGCTGATCAGGCGGCGCAGCAGACGGCTCATGCGCCCAGCATAGCGCCGCTTCGGGCCGCCGGATGACCGGCGGCCGTCGGGCTGCCTGTTCAGTCAGCCTTGCTGAGCTTGAAGGCTTCTTCCAGCAACAGGAACAGACGGCGGATCTCGGCGCTCTGCAGGGCGAAGCGGGCGTCGAACTCGGCGCGGCGGCCGTCTTCGTCGGCATGCTCCAGCTGGTCCAGGGCGCCGTCGAGGAACTTCAGCTTGCGCACGATCAGGTCGTCGCCGATGACGAAGGACAGGTTGTCCTCGAAGATCAGCGCCAGCTTGGTCACCTGCTTGCCGGCGTCCAGGTGCTTGTCGATCTCGTCGCAGCGCAGTTCCTGGTGCTGGCACTTGACCACCGCGCCGCCTTCCACCGGGTCCTTCATCTCGCACTCTTCGCCCAGGCTCAGCCCGGTCGGCAGCGGCTCGCCGGCGATCCAGCCGGTCAGGATCGAACGCGGCGCGACTTCGGCGTTCAGCGGCATCGCCGGGAAGCTGCCGAGCAGGCCGCGGATGTCGGACATGAAGTACTCGCCGGTCTTGCGGCTGGAGGTATCCACCGCCACGTAACCGTGCTGCAGGTCGATGAAGGCGTCGTTGCGCGAGGACTTCACGAAGGCGCGCGGCAGCAGTTCATGCAGCAGGTCGTCCTTCATCCGCTTGCGTTCGCGGCCACCCGGGCGGCGGCCTTCCTTCTCCTCGATCTCCTCCAGCTTGCGCTCGAGCAGGTCGTTGACCACCGCCGCCGGCAGGATCTTGTCCTCGCCGCCCACGGTCAGCCACAGGTGTTCGGCGATACGGTGGGAGAGCAGTTCCTTCTCCTCGCGGCCGAACGGCGAGATGAAGCCGCGTGAATTCATTTCCAGTGCGCCGACCGGCTTGAGCAGGGCGTGCGGCAGCAGCGTGTCGACTTCGGAAAAATCGGTGGTGGTCGGGAAACGGAAGAACGTCAGGTTGCGAAAGAACATGGAATTCCGGATGGCAAAGAGGAAGGGCGACCGACCTTAAACGGTGGGCGTCTCGGGATCTGCGTCGGCGTCGGCCGTGGAACCGGCCAGCCAGGCATGGGCGTCAGGCAGCGGCGCGTCGTCGCGACGGCCCAGCGCCATGAAGTCGAACAGGGTGGTGTCGGCCAGCTGCGAGGGCCGGACTTCGCCCATGGCGCGCGCGATCTGCTCGATGCGGCCCGGGTGGTCCTTCTCCCACTGCTTCAGCATCAGGCCGACCTGGCGGCGCTGCAGGTTCTCCTGGCTGCCGCACAGGTTGCAGGGAATGATCGGGAACTGGCGTGCCTGCGCGTAGTCGACGATGTCGCTCTCGCGCACGTAGGCCAGCGGCCGGATCACCACATGCTTGCCGTCATCGCTGCGCAGCTTCGGCGGCATGCCCGACAGCTTGGCGTGGTGGAACAGGTTCATGAAGAACGTGGCCACCATGTCGTCGCGGTGATGGCCCAGCGCGATCTTGGTGAAGCCGTGGGTCTCGGCGTAGTTGTACAGCGCACCACGACGCAGGCGCGAGCACAGCGAACACATGGTCTTGCCTTCCGGGATGACCCGGCTGACCACCGAATAGGTGTCCTGCTCGATGATGTGGTACGGCACGCCCAGCCCGGCCAGGTACTCCGGCAGCACGTGCTCGGGGAAGTCCGGCTGCTTCTGGTCCAGGTTCACCGCCACCAGCTCGAACGGCACCGGCGCCTTCTTCTGCAGCTGCAGCAGCACGTCCAGCAGGGTGTAGCTGTCCTTGCCGCCGGACAGGCAGACCATCACCTTGTCGCCGGCCTCGATCATGCCGAAGTCGGCAATCGCCTCGCCGACCTGGCGGCGCAGGCGCTTGGCCAGCTTGTGCTGCTCGCGCTCGGCCACGCGCGGATCGCGGGTGGCGCGCGGCTGGGGATCGGGGAGGGAAATCACGGCACTCATGGGCTCCATTCTAACGGCTCGGAGCGGCCACGGCCGGGGGTCGGGATTCCCCTCTCCCGGCGGTCATCATCGCTGTGTATCCTCGAAGCCGTGGATACCTACGACCCCGCCGAGATTGTCGAACGCCTCGCCGTCCTGCGCGCCGAGCACCGCCTGCTGGATGAACAGATCACCCGCATGGCCGCCAACGGCGAGGACGAGCTGGAATCCAAGCGCCTGAAGCGGCGCAAGCTGCAGTTGAAGGACTGCATTGCCAGGCTGGAAAGCCTGCAGATTCCCGACGAACCGGCCTAAAGACCGTCCTGGTGGGTGCCAACCCTGGTTGGCACGGCTGGAAGGTGTGGACCAAGGTCCACACCCACCGCATGGCCCGGCGCTGCCTTCAATCCTGCGGCGCCGGCTCGTCCGGGCGCGCTGCTTCCGGGCTGACCCGTTCGATGGTGTGGCGCAGCTCGCGGCCAAGGATGAACTTGGCGTCCTTGGCCCAGGCATCCAGACGCTCGTCGAACAGCAGCTTGCTGTTCTCGTCCGGCCACACCAGGCGCAGTTCGCGCAGCTTCTGGATGAAGCCGCGGAACAGGGTTCGGTCGAAGAACTCCGGCGCGGCCGGTGCATAGAGCAGGCTCAGACGCTGCGCCGCCTGCTGGCACAGGCTTTCCAGCTCGGCCGCACCCAGCACGCCCGGGCCGTTCTTCACCAGCACCGAAATGGCGATGTAGTAGCGCTCGAAGGCCTGCTGCAGCGAGTGGCCGATCGCACGCAGGCGGAACACCTCGTCGGTCTGCCCGGTGTTGCGCGCCAGGATGCCGCCGTCGTCGTCATTGACGTTCTGCAGCAGGCCCTCACGCACGAACACGTTGATGGTCTGGTCGATGCGCTGTGCGAATTCGTCCTCGCTCCACGGCAGGAACAGCTCGGCCTGCAGGAACGGGTACACCGTGCGGCCCAGCTGGACCAGGCCGGTACGGCTCATGCGGCGGTTGTTCTGGAAGCAGCAGGCCACCCACGACGAGGCGGTGAACAGGTGCAGCACGTTGTTGCGGAAGTAGCTCAGCAGCACCGCGGTATCGCCGCTGACGCTGAGCACGTCGCCCAGCGGGTGCTTGATGCGGGTGAGGACGTTGATTTCCTCGGCGTGGGCGATGATCCGCTCCGGCGAGTGCGGGGTCACCGTCACCCGGTCCGAATACGGCATCTCGACCAGCAGCGTCTTGCACAGCTCGATCTGCGCGATCAGGTCGGCCTCGCCCATCGCGTGCTTCGGCGTGGACAGCAGCGCCAGCGCCAGCAGGTTGATCGGATTGACGTCAGCTGCGCCGTTGATGCGCACCTGGATGCGTTCGGCCAGCGTGTCCACCGTGGTCGACAGCCAGGCTGGCTTCTCGTCCTCGGACACCGCCTCGCCCTTCCACTCCGGCGCCTTCTCGGCCAGTACGTCGTTCAGTGCGATCGGTTCGCCGAAGTTCACCACCACCTGGCCGTAGTTCTGCTTGAGCACCTTCGGGATGCCCCACAGCAGCGACCAGATCGATTCCTTTTCCTTCGGCCGGCCGGACAGTTCGTCCAGGTAGCTGCCGCCTTCCATCAGCTTCTCGTAGCCGATGTAGATGGGCTGGAACAGCACCGGCTTGCGCGGCTGGCGCAGGAACGCACGCAGCGTCATCGAGATCATGCCGCCCTTGGGCTGCAGCAGTCGGCCGGTACGCGAGCGGCCGCCTTCGACGAAGTACTCCAGCGAGTAGCCGCCGGCCACCAGCTGCGCGACGTACTCACTGAGCACGGCCGAGTACAGCGCGTTGCCACGGATTGAGCGGCGGATGAAGAACGCACCGCCCTTGCGCAGCAGGGTGCCGACCACCGGCAGGTTCAGGTTGATGCCGGCCACGATGTGCGGCGGCACGATGCCACGGTCGTACAGCAGGTAGGACAGCAGCAGGTAGTCCATGTGGCTGCGGTGGCTGGGCACGTAGACCACTTCGTGACCCGGCGCGGCGGCCTTGAACTTGTCCAGATGGTGCACCAGCACGCCCGCATAGATGCGGTTCCACACGTGGCTGAGCATGAAGCTGGCCGAGCGCACCACCGGGCTGGAATAGTCCGCGGCGATTTCCCAGGCGTAGGCGTGTGCCTTCTTCCAGGCATCGGCCGTCTTCGAATTGTCGCGCTTGGCCTGCGCGGCGATCGCTTCGCGCACCGGTTCGGCGGCCAGCACCTGGTCCACCAGCAGGCGACGGGTCGACAGGTCGGGGCCGATCACCGATTCACGGATGCGGCGGAAATGGGTGCGCAGCACGCGCTGCAGCTTGCGTACCGTGCGTTCCGGCTCCAGGCCTTCGTCGATGATGGAACGCAGCGAGATCGGCGGCGCGAAGCGGACGATGGTGCTGCGGCCATTGAGCAGCACCGCCAGCAGGCGGCGGAAGCGGCCGACCAGCGCCCAGTTTTCCGAGAACAGCACCGCGAACCAGCCGCTCTGCTTGTCCGGCGCGCGGCCGACGAAGATCGACACCGGCACCAGGTGCACGTCCAGGTCATCGCGCACGCGATGTGCCTGCAGGACCTTGGCCAGCGAGTCGGAATGGGTCTTGGCACCGCGCTGCTCGGGGATCAGCGAATTGCTGGAGCTGCGCCGCGACAGCGCCAGGTAGGCGCGCTTGCGGCCGGTCGGGTCACCGGCCAGCGGCACCAGCGGCGACGGCAGGCCGGCCTGGCGGCAGGCCTTGTCCAGGATCAGCGCGTTGGACAGGCCGTAGTCTTCCAGCACGTACATGACCGGGCGGCCATCGTTGTACTGGCCCGGGTCTTCCGGCTCGATCTTCAGCGACAGCCACGGCTCGACCAGGCGGCCCAGCAACCGTGCCCACAGTGGGCGTCGGCCGGCCGGACGCGCGTGCGCGGGCGGCGGTACCGGGTTCGGGCCGGTACCGGTCGAGGGGGACGCCGGCACCGTATCGGCGGGCGTCGACTGGGATTCTTCGCCGGGGAACGGCAGCGGGTTCTGTTTCGACATCGGCGCCATTATGGCTTAGGCGGCGGCGTTGCCGCTTCCCCACCCTCGGCGGGGGCTTCAGCCGGTGACGGCGACGCAGCGGCGCGGGCCGCATCGGCCTTGCGCAGCAGCGCGTCGGTATCGGCCAGGGTGCGGGTCAGGTACCAATGGCCTTCGCGGCGGCTCAGCGGCAGCTGCAGGCTCATCTCACGACCGGCGAGGTCGTAGTGCAGGCGTACCAGGGCGTTGTCACCTTCCACCGACAGCAGTTCGCCGCGCACGCTGCGCAACGCGTCGTCCACGCCCAGCCCGTAGCTGCCCAGCACCGCCTTGAGGGTGTGGATGAACGGCGCCAGCTGCGCCAGGCTGCCTTCCATGCCCGCGGCCTGCAGGCCGGCTTCGTCGTCGAAACCGACCTTGTTGGCGGCGCCGACCAGCGCGGCGATGGTGCTGCGTGCGCGGGCCCGGTCACTGATCGGGGCACCCTGCGCCCAGCTGGCCAGGGTTTCGACCAGGGCGATGTAATGCGCCTGTTGGCCAGGCGTATAGCCCTTCTGGTGGCGCAGGTACTGCACACCGAAGTTGCCCATCGATTGCGCGGCCTGGCGAACCGCGCCGGCCTGTCCGGCCAGCTGGCGATCGAAGCTGCGCTGCAGTTCGGCGCTGGCGTTGGGCTTGCGCAGTGCGGCCAGCATCGGCAGCAGCTGGTCGCCCAGCGGCAGTTCGGTCAGCGGCCACTGGCTGTGGCCTTCGGTCCAGGCCTGTTGCAGGCGCTGGTACTGGCTGGGCGGCACCGACAGCTTTGCATAGCCGACCAGATCGTCCTCGGCCAGGCGCAGCGCCATGGCCTGCACCGCCGCGACCGGCTCGGCCGCCGGCTTGGCCGGGTCCTGGGCCGATTCACGACACGCCGCCACGGCCAGCAGCAGCATGGCTGCCAGCCCCCATCCACGCGCAGACCTTCCTCGCACTGCCACGCTCATGCACTCGGACTCCCCGGACCGGTCCGCATCTTGCGGCCTGTGACGTGACAGCGGCAAGCCGGGACGTCACGGTTTCCGCTGTTGCTTGTGCAAGTCACTGATGGGAATAAAAAAAGAGCCGGGATCACGGGGATCACAGGCTCTTCAAACCGGCGCAGGGCCGGTGGACAGTGTTGTGGCACATGTCCGGTCCGAGGACCGGATGGCGGCGATCCTACGCTGGCGTTCAAGTTAAGGCAACACTTCACGTAGTGCGGCCTAAATTATTGATTTTATTGATCGTCCTGATGCCTGGCATGGAGACCATGAAATCTACGGCAGGTTTTGCGGCGATTCGGGCACAACCGCTTGCTGGACGGATGCAGAAACGCCATCCCGCGCGGGTCGGGATGGCGTTCGGGCCTGCAGCCTGCGCAACGGAATCTCAGCGCGCAGCCAGCGCCGACGCGATTTCCTGCTGGATGGCCCGGGCCGCGGCCTGCGGATCGGTGGCCAGGCGGATCGGACGGCCAACCACGATGGCATCGGCGCCATCGGCAAAGGCCTGGGCCACGCCAACGGTACGCTTCTGGTCATCGCCGACCGGGCCACCGGGGCGGATGCCCGGGCAGACGATCGAGAACCCGGCGCCGGTAGCGGCGCGGATCGGGCCGGCTTCCTGGCCTGAGGCGATCACGCCAGCGATACCGGCCGCCTGCGCGGCCAGCGCGCGTTCGACCACTACGTCCACCGGTTCACGGTCGATGCCCATCTGCGCCAGGTCCGGGCGGCCCATCGAGGTCAGCACGGTCACCGCCAGCAGGCGCATGTCGCTGCTGTTGGCGGCGGCGCAGGCTTCCATCATCGCCGGGTGCCAGCCGTGGATGGTGGCGTAGCTGACCGGCCACTGCGACAGGCGCTTGATCACCGCCGCGGCAGTGGCCGGGATATCGAAGAACTTCAGGTCGACGAACACGCGCTTGTCGCGGCGGGCCAGCTCGTCCAGCACCTGGAAGTACTCGCCCGACGCCAGCAGTTCCATGCCGATCTTGTAGAACGCCACGCTGTCGCCAAGGCGGTCGACCCACTCCAGCGCCTGCGCGCGGTCAGGCACGTCCAGCGCGAAGATCAGGCGCTCGTCATCGCGCAGCGGCAGCGGCGCGCGGCTCACGGCGCGTAGTCCAGGGCTGCGCGCTTGGCGTCGTGGCGGGCCTGGCGCGACTGGCTGTAGTCATTGTTGAACTGCGCCGGCTCGAAACCGCCGTAGGTCGGGTTCGGCAGCATCCACCAGCGCTCGCCGAACCAGTCGTGGTACTGCTGCAGCAGGGCGTCACGGCCTTCGTTGGTGTTGGCGGTCACTTCCACGAAGTCGCCCAGCTGGTCGCCGAACTGCATCAGCACGCGGTACTTCTGCCCGGCCAGGCGGCGGCGGCAGTTCTTCTCGCTGCCGGCCTGCTCGCAGCCTTCGACCACGGTGCCCAGGCCCAGGAACACGCTGTCATCGGCCACCGGCAGCCCCTGCTCGCGCAGGTTGGCCAGGGTCGCGTCCTTCAGGTGCACGGCGCGGTTGGAGATGTACAGCAGGGTTACGCCCTTGGCGTTGGCGGCCTTGGCGAAATCGACCACGCCCGGAATGGCCTTGGCCTTCTTTTCGGCCACCCACTGGTCCCAGCTCAGCTCGTCGTATTCCTTGCCGTCGCGTACCAGGCGCGCCTGGTAGGGCGAGTTGTCCAGCACGGTCTCATCCACGTCCAGCACCACGGCCGGCTTCAGGCCCTTGGCCTCGTTGCCGCGTTCCTCCGGCACCAGCGCATCCCAGTGCGCTTCCTTCAGCGCGGCGTCCAGGTGGTCGGCGGCGGCACGGTAGGTCTGCTCGGTGATTGCCTTGTACTCCTGCGCGCGCTGCATCCACAGCACGGCGTTGAGATTGTCGTTGGCGGTCGCATCAAGCGCGCCATCAGCCTTGGCAGCGGCGGCCGGGGCCTCCGGGGCAGCGGCTTCGGCAGCAGGCGCATCCACGCGCTTGCAGGCGGACAGGCCCAGCGCCGCAGTGGCGAGCAGGGTCAGGGACAGGGAAACGGGACGACGCATGGATTCACCGGCAATCAGATATACCGGCGCATTTTACCGGCAAAGGCGGCCCCGGGACGGCTATGCTTGGCGGTTGACCCGTTGCCCTTCCGGAGGCCGCCATGACCGATTCCGTCCAGACCCCCGACGTCCCCCTGCTCGACGCCGTGCAGACCCGCCTGCTGGGCTGCCTGGTGGAAAAGGAGGCGACCACGCCGGACACCTATCCACTGACGGTCAATGCCGCCCAGTCGGCTGCCAACCAGAAGACTGCCCGCGAGCCGGTGATGAACATCGACGCCGGCAGCGTGCAGCACGCGCTGCGGCAGCTGGAGGCGTTGGGCCTGGCCCGCCAGCACTTTTCCTCGCGCGCGGACCGCTACGAGCACCGCCTGCAGGCCGCGCTGGACCTGACCCGGCAGCAGACCGTGCTGCTGGCGCTGCTGTTGCTGCGTGGGCCGCAGACGCTGGGCGAACTGATCACGCGCAGCGAGCGCCTGCACCGCTTCGCCGACGCCGATGAAGCCCGCCACGCCATCGAACGCCTGCAGCAGCGCGCGCTGCTGGTGGTGCTGCCGCGCGCCAGTGGGCAGCGCGAAGACCGCTACATGCACCTGCTGTGCGGTGAAGTGGACGGTGCGGCGCTGGCGGCCAGGTACGCCAGCAGCGGCGGTGGCAGCAGCGATGCAGCCGACCCGGGCCTGGCCGAGCGCGTGGCCCAGCTGGAAGCGGCCGTGGCCGAGCTGCGGGCGCAGCTGGCCGAACTGCGCGGCTGAGGGGGTGGGTGCCGACCGTTGGTCGACACTGCATCTGAATCGTGCCGACCAACGGTCGGCACCTACCAACATCAGGGGTCAGACCTGCGCCGCACCCGGCGTGGCATACAACCGGCTCGGGCTGTCCACGCCTGGCAGCTGGATCACCCCGCGCTCCTGCATGCCCAACCCCAGCAGGATCTTCCCGGACACCACGTTGTCCAGATCGGTGATGCCATACAGATCGTGCAGGCCCAGCCCAGCGCGCGCATGCGTGAACACCGCCCGCGCTGCCTCACCGGCATAGCCCTGCCCCGCGAATTCCGACAGCACCGCATAGCCAATATCCGGTCCCGGCAGGCCATCACGCCGCACCAGGCCGGCATTGCCCAGCCAGGCGCCATCGGACAGCCGCTCGATGGCGTACATGCCGAACCCGTTCAACGCATAGCTGTGCAGCACACGCAGCGCGATGTAGTCCCGCGCCTGCTCCTCACTGCGCACATTGCGGTCGCCAATGAAGCGCACGAAGCCCGGATCATTCAACAGCGCCAGCATCGGCGCCGCATCGCGATCAGGCTCGATCGCACGCAGGCGCAGGCGTTCACTCTCGATCGGTTGCACAGGTGGACCTCCAGCCGAAACCCCGATTCTGCCTCAACCCCGGCTGCTGCTTTTGATTTTCTTTGCATTGCCGTGGAAGGAAGCGCCCGGCATCTGTCAGAGGCCGATCGGGGTGGGTTCGCGGGGGTATCCGCGCCATGGATGGCGCGGCTAAGCCCCCAGGGACGGGTTCACGGCGTCCCCCGCGAACCCACCCCGATCGGGCACACTGCGGAACCAACGCGTGCCCCACCACGGAGGGGCGGCGCCGTTGGAGCGCCCTAGTCGAACAATGCCTCGATCGCCGCCAACCCCGCACTCGCCCGTTCCTTCTTACGCGCCGCATCGGCCACCGGATCAGCGCCATCACGCTGGATCTCCTCGGCCGGGATCTCATCGAAGAACCGGCTCGGCTTCAGCCGCACATGCTCACCGAACTTGCGCGTCAGCTTGCTGTAACTCATCCACAGCTGGATCTTGGCGCGGGTGATGCCCACGTACAGCAGCCGCCGCTCTTCCTGCAGGTTGCCCTCGTCCAGGCTGACCTGGTGGGGCAGCACGCCATCCTCGCAGCCAACGATGAACACGTACGGGAATTCCAGGCCCTTGGAGGCGTGCATGGTCATCATGCGCACCTGGTTGCCGCCCTCGTCCTTGTCGCTGCGTGACAGCAGCGCCAGCTGGCCGGCCAGGTCGGCGGCGGTGGCACCGCGCGGGCCGCCCTCGAACCACTGCGCCAGCTCCTCGATGTTGTTGGCACGGCGCTGGTAGCTGGCTTCTTCCTTGGCCTGCTGGCGCAGTTCGCTGAGCAGGCCCGATTCCTTGGCGACCTTGCGGATCATGTCGCCCGAGGTGACCTGACGCATCTGCGCGCGCAGGTCGCGCAGGATGTCGGTGAAGCGCGCCAGGCTGTTGGCTGCGCGCGGCGGCAGTTGCTGCAGGGCACCGATCGCCTCGGCGGCCTGCGCCATTGGCATGTCCTTTTCCTGCGCCAGTTCGGCCAGCCTGGCCAGCGTGCCGGCACCGACGTCGCGCTTGGGCGACTGCACCGCACGCATGAACGCGGTGTCGTCGTCCGGATTCACCAGCAGCCGCAACCAGGCCAGCGTGTCCTTCACTTCCTGACGCTCCAGGAACATGGTGCCGCCGGTCAGGTGGTAAGGGATGCGCAGCAGCTGCATCGCCTTTTCCAGCGGCCGTGACTGGAAGTTGCCGCGGAACAGGATGCAGAAATCACTCCACGGCACGTTGCGCGACTGCGCCACGAAGGCGATCTCGGCCGCGACCTTTTCCGCTTCGTGCTCGCTGTTGCGGCATTCCCATACGCGGATGCGTTCACCGTCCGCCTGATCGCTCCACAGCTTCTTCAGGTGCTCATGCGGGTTGTTGGCGATCAGCGCGTTGGCCGCGCGCAGCACGCGGTTGGAGCAGCGGTAGTTCTGCTCCAGCTTGATGATCTCCAGCGTGGGATAGTCGCGCCCCATCTGCTGCAGGTTTTCCGGATTGGCGCCGCGCCAGGCGTAGATCGACTGGTCATCGTCACCCACGCAGGTGAAGTTGCCCTTATCGCCGGCCAGCTGCTTGAGCAGCCGGTACTGCGCGTCGTTGGTATCCTGGCATTCGTCCACCAGCAGGTAGCCGATGCGCTCGCGCCAAGCCAGCGCGATCTCCGGATTTTCCTCCAGGATCTGCACCGGCAAACGGATCAGGTCATCGAAGTCGACCGCGTTGAACGCCGTCAGGCGCAACTGGTAGCGCTCATAGACGCTGGCCGCTTCCTTCTCGCGGTTGCTGCGCGCGGCGGCCATCGCCTGCTCGGGCGACAGGCCGGCGTTCTTGGCGCGCGACACCAGGTTCTTCATGTCCTCGATGTCGTCGGGCTTGGCCCCGTACATCAGGTCCTTGATCTGCGCAGCGGCATCATCGGCATCGAAGATCGAGAAGCCACGCTTCAGGCCCACGGCCGCGTGTTCGATCTGCAGGAACTTCAGGCCCAGCGCATGGAAGGTGCAGATGGTCACCTCGTCGGCGTCCTGCTCGCGCAGGCGCTTGGCCACACGCTCGCGCATTTCCTTGGCCGACTTGTTGGTGAAGGTGATCGCTGCGATGCGGCGTGCCGGATAGCGGCCGCTGCCGATCAGGTGGGCGATCTTTTCCACGATCACGCGCGTCTTGCCGCTGCCCGCGCCGGCGAGCACCAGCAACGGACCTTCGATATGCAGGACGGCGGCGGCTTGAGGGGGATTGAGACCGTGCATGGGAATGGGATTGTAGCGGGGCCGCAGCGGGCGGACCTGACTTGCATGCACGCCGTTCCTAAGCTATTGATTCGCCACCGGAGCACTGGAGCCAGGTGCATGCGCCCGACCGCCCCTGCCGCCCTGCTGGGCACCCTGCTGTTGCTGCTGGCGCCGTTGGCTGCCCGCAGTGCGGACTGCGCGCCCGATGCTGGCGCATCGTTGCGGTCGGCGCTGATGACCCCGGGCTTCCTGCAGGCTCATCCTGACCTGCACTGGCGCGAGCTGGGCCTGCAGTCGTGGCGCCAGGGCCGGCCCGATCATGCGCTGGTGCGTTTCAAGCGGGCGGCCGCGCACGCCGACAAGCTGTCGCAGTCGCTGGTCGCGCGCATGTACCAGGAAGGCACGGGTACCGCCCCTGATCCGGTGCTGGCCTACATCTGGATGGACCTCGCCGCCGAACGCGGCTACCGCGACCTGCTGCTGGAGCGCGAGCGCTACTGGAACCGCCTGGATGCCGCGCAGCGGCAACGGGTGCTCGCCGAAGGACCGGCGCTGTATGCGGCCTACGGCGATGCCACGGCCAAGCCGCGCATGGAGGCTGCCATGCGCGTGGACCGCAGCCGCATGACCGGCAGCCGTACCGGCTGGGTCAGCTCGATGCTGCAGGTGGAACTGTCCGACGGTCCGGAAGCCGGCTGGCCCACCCGTGGCGATGACTACTATCGCGATGCCTACTGGGACCCTGCGGCGTACTGGTGCATGCAGGACCGCATCTGGGAACAGGAATTCCGCGGCCGCAGCGTCGAGGTCGGCCCACTCAGCCCCGTGGAAGGCGCGGGGCGCTGACGTTCGTATTCCATGGTCATTGCCAGGAGGGCGAATCATATGAAAGCGAAGCAAGCTCCACTCTTCTGCCTGCTGCTGGGCCTGTCGATGGCCGCTGCCGTGACCGCCAGGGAATGCCCGGTGGAGGCCCCGCGGCAGATCCCGCCAACCGTCCTGACCGGAGGCTTCTTCGATGCCCATCCGGACCTGTTCTGGCGCAGCATGGCCCAGCGGGCCGAACGGGACAGACAGCCCGCCAGGGCGCTGGACTACTACAAGCGTTCGGCGCGCTACGCCGACAAGTTCTCCCAGGCCATGGTGGCGCGGCTGTACCAGGAGGGCGTCGGTACCCGGGCCGATCCGGTGATGGCCTACATCTGGATGGACCTGGCCGCCGAGCGCATGTATCACGACTTCCTGGTGCTGCGGGAGCACTACTGGGCACGCCTGGACGCACTGCAGCAGGCACAGGCGATCGAGCGCGGCCAGCAGGTCTATGCCGACTATGGCGACCGCGTGGCCAAGCCTCGCATGGAGCGCGCCCTCAGGGACGGCCGCCAGCAGATCACCGGCAGCCGCCTCGGTTACGTGAGCTCCGGCCTGATCGTCGTCCAGCGCCGCGGCAACGAGCAGGGCATCGTGACGCCGGGCAGCATCGTCTACGACAACGACTACTGGCGCGCCGCCGACTACTGGTGCCTGCAGGACAACTACTGGCGCCCCGCGCTGACCCCCAGCGTCGAGATAGGACGGCCGGACGCGGTCCGCGACGACAAGGCGGTGGACGACTAGAATTGGGCGATGGCCAAGCTCTATTTCTACTATTCGGCGATGAACGCCGGCAAGACCACGACCCTGCTGCAGAGCGCGCACAACTACCGCGAACGCGGCATGCGGGTGGCGATCCTGACCCCGCGCCTGGATGATCGTGCCGGCGCCGGCGTGGTGGCCTCGCGTATCGGCCTGCGTGCGGACGGCATGGCCTTCGACCGTGACACGGACCTGCAGCACTGGGTCGAACAGGACCTGGCCGCCAACGGCCCGATGGGCTGCGTGCTGGTGGATGAAGCGCAGTTCCTCACGCGCGCACAGGTCTGGCAGCTCAGCGAGGTGGTCGACCAGCTGCGCATTCCGGTGCTGTGCTACGGCCTGCGCACCGATTTCCGCGGCGAGCTGTTCGAGGGCAGCCAGTACCTGCTGGCCTGGGCCGACGAGATGCAGGAGATCAAGACCATCTGCCACAGCGGCAAGAAGGCAACGATGACGGTACGCGTGGACGAACATGGCCATGCGGTGAAGGATGGCCCGCAGGTGGAGATCGGTGGCAACGACCGCTACGTGTCGGTCAGCCGTGCCGAGTTCAAGAAGATCACCCGCGGTGAAGGGCGGATCGATCCGGCGCAGGCGCCCCTGCCGCTGTAAAGGGTGTTCTTTTGCAGGGCTTGCAGCCCTGCACCCGCGGTAGTGCCGGCCGCTGGCCGGCAACAGCAACAGCAAGAGCTGACATTGCGTGTGATGGCGGGGCGGTGTCGGACTGCGGGGACGCTGCAAGTACGTCCCTGTAAGCTTGGCAGCCGCATCCATGCGGCTGACACCCCGCACTCCGACACCGCCCCACCTCTGACAGTTTCACGCGGCTGTTGGTGGGTGCCGACCGTTGGTCGGCACATCTGTCAGATATCGAAATTCATCTATCGAAATTCATCTGGGGTCAGAGCCCGTTGCGCAGCAACGGGATCCGACCCCGTGCTCCGACAGATCGCGGAGGTCTGTCGAAGGCGGGGTGGGTCCGGTGGCGGGAGTGTCCGCGGCATGGATGCCGCGGCCAAGCCCCCATGGACGGGTTTACGGCGTCTCCCGCCACCGGACCCGCCCCGCCTACCCTCAGGAAACCAGCTTCTGCTTCGGCTGTTGCTGTTGCTTTGGCCTCGGCAGGTGCAGGGCTGCAAGCCCTGCAATCCCAAACCACTCAGTACAGCGTGCGCTCCGGCGCACCCGCCGGCGGCGGGGTGTATTGGTACAGCCAGGTCTCGGTCAGGGTCTTGCCGCCACTGCGCAGGAACAGGCGGATGTCGATCTGCTCGGTACTGCCCTCCGGCGGCACCAGGTCGAACATCGCGCGGTAGCCGTTGATCTCGCGCAGCGGACGCGCCGACACGATCTCGACCCGGCCGCGGCTGGCTTCCACCACCGCCTCGACCTCGCCCTTGTCGATCAGCCTGGCCAGCTCGCCACCTTCGAAGTCCACCGCGAAGCGCCAGCTGAAGTACTCGCGCTTCTTGCCGACCACGCCGCCCAGGCCGGTGCGGCTGGCCACGCAGTGCGCCAGCGGCGGCCGTGCCGGCGGTTCGGCACCCCAGTACAGGCGGTAGCCGACCAGCAGTTCCTGGCCCGGCTGCGGTTTTTCCTTCGGGTTCCAGAACGCCACGATGTTGTCGAAGGTCTCGTCCACGGTGGGGATCTCCACCAGCTGCACCGAGCCCTCGCCCCATTCGCCCTTCGGCTCCACCCACAGGCACGGGCGCTTCTCGTAGAACACGCCGTCATCCTGGTAGTGGTCGAAGTTGCGGTCCCGCTGCAGCAGGCCGAAGCCGCGCGGGTTGCGGTCCACGAACATGTTGAAGCGCAGGTTGCGCGGGTTCAGCAGCGGCCTCCAGATCCATTCGCCGGCACCGGTCCACAGCGACAGGCCGTCGGTGTCGTGGATCTCCGGGCGCCAGTCCCAGGCCATGCGGCGGTCGTTCTCGCCCACCTGGTACATGCTGGTGCACGGGGCGATGCCCAACCGCTCGATCGCCTTGCGCGGGTACAGCGCGCTGTCGATGTCCATCAGCAGCACGTCGCCATTGGTGATCGCGAAGCGATAGGCGCCGGCCACGCTGGGCGAATCCAGCAGGCCGTAGACCACGATCGTGTCCGAATCAGCCGAGGGTTGTTCCAGGTAATAGGCGATGAAGTCCGGGAATTCCTCCGGCTTGCCCATGCCGGTATCGATTGCCAGGCCACGCGCGGACTGGCCGTACTGGCCTTCCTTGCCGACCGCGCGGAAGTAGCTGGCGCCGAGGAAGGCGGCGAAATCGCGATCGGTGTCCTTGCGGGTGTTCAGGCGGAAACCGGCGAAGCCGAGATCGGCCGGCAGCTCGCCGTCCTTGATGCCGCTCTTGCCGTAGTTGAAGGCCGCGCCGTCATAGGCCAGCTCCTGCGCCTTGCCGTCGACCACGTCGAACATGCGCACCGGCGAATGGAAGTACAGGCCCAGGTGGAAGAACTTGGCCTGGAACTTGCCCGGCTGGTCGGCCCACAGCGCATGGTCCTGGCGGTAACCGATCGACTGGTACTGGTCCCAGTCCAGCCCTTCCAGGCGGCCCGGCAGCACCCGCTTGTGGCTCTTGTAGGGCGCCTGTGCCAGCGCGCGGGCCTGGCCCTTCAGGGTGGCGAAGTCGAACGGCTGCGGTTGGCCGAGGCGGCGCAGGCCCATCTGGCCGCTCCTGCTGGCCGCGCACGCGGGCAGGGACGGCAGGCCGAATGCAGCCAGGGCGAGGGAGGCATTGCGGATGAAGTCGCGTCGTTGCATGCAGGCGCGTCAGGCACAGAGGGGAAGGTCGGCCATCATAGGCAGACAAACGTTAACGGGCAGCGGAGACGTGCCCTGCCCGTTCAGCTGCCGCTGGCCGCCCGCCTCAGCGCTGGCAGTGGCTGCACCAGACGCTGGCGCGCTGGCCGATGGTGGCGTGCTTCAGCGCGCGGCCACAGTTCGGGCACGGCAGCCCGTCACGGCCGTACACCAGCAGTTCCTGCTCGAAGTAACCCGGCGCGCCATCGGGGCTGATGAAGTCACGCAGGGTGGTGCCACCACGGGTGATGGCGTAGCCGAGGATCTCCTTCACCGCATCGGCCAGCCGCTGGTAGCGCTCGCGCGAGATTTTCCCAGCCTCGCGCAGCGGACTGATGCCGGCCTTGAACAGGCTCTCGGCGGCGTAGATGTTGCCCACGCCCACCACCACCGCCTGGTCCATCAGGAAGGTCTTCACCGGCGCGCTGCGGCCACGGCTGCGGGCGAACAGGTAGTCCCCGTCGAAGGCATCGTCCAGCGGCTCCGGGCCCAGCCCCTGCAGCAGCGGGTGGACTTCGCCGGCCGGCTGCCACAGCAGGCTGCCGAAGCGGCGCGGGTCGTTGAAGCGCAACAGGCGGCCGTTGTCCAGGCTGATATCCACATGGTCGTGCGCGCGCAGCGGGGTATCGCCGGGCAGCACACGCAGGCTGCCGGACATGCCCAGGTGCAGCACGGCGCTGCCGATGGCGGTGTCCAGCAGCAGGTACTTGGCGCGACGGCGGATGTCCTCGATGCGCTGCCCCGGCAGCAGCTCGGCCACTTCCGGCGGAATCGGCCAGCGCAGGTCGGCGCGGCGCAGGATCACGCCGTGCACGCGGCGGCCCTGCAGGTGCGGCGCCAGGCCGCGGCGGGTGGTTTCGACTTCGGGCAGTTCAGGCATGAACCGATTCTACGCCCGCTCAGCGTGGCGGCGCCGCCAGTTCACGGGCATCCAGGACACCATCACCGTTGGCATCCTGCTTATGGAAGCGCTGCACGATCACCTGCCGCTGCTGCTCGCGGCGGATCGCCCTGCCCTTGCCACCGGGTAGCTCGTCGGCGCTCAGCACGCCATCGCCATTGCGGTCCATGCGGTCGAAGGCATACAGCATCCACTGCACGTACTCGGCCTCGCTGACCTTGCCGTCGCCATCGCTGTCCATCCGCTGCAGGTAGCTGGCGGTATCGGTGACCTGGGCCAGCGCCGCACCCGGCAGCAGCACCGCCAGCAGAACGCCGTACCCTGCCCTCACGCGCCCACCAGGCTGTAGCCCTTCAATCGCGCAGCGTAGGCCTGCAGCGCCGCGATTCCGCTTTCCTCGGCCTCGCGGCACCAGGCCTGCAGCTGGTGCAGGCGCTCGGCGGCATCGTGGCCGCGGGCCTCGAGCAGCGCCGCCAACCGCGCGCGGTACTCGACCAGGGTGCGGATGCGCGGGCGCTGTGCCACCCATTCGCTGAGCTGGGCACGACTGTCCGGCTTCAGCCAGCGGCCATCGTTGACCAGGCCACGGCGCAGCCGGCGCGGCAGCAGGCGCCGCAGCTTGGCCCCAGCGTGGGCGGCTTCCTCGCGCAGGGCCGGCATGAACACGTTGCGCTGGTAGTCGGTCATCGCCTGGAAGCGGTGCGAGAGCAGCGCCTTCAGGGTCTCGGCATCGGGCACGGCGATGTTCGGGCGTACGTCCATGGCCGGTGCAACGCGAAGCACCTTGGCCAGACGCAGCGCCTGCAGCAGGCGGATCGCACTCCAGCCGATGTCGAACTCCCAGCGCCGCATCGCGAAGCGCGCCGAGCTGGGGAAGGCATGATGGTTGTTGTGCAGCTCCTCACCACCGATCCAGAACCCCCACGGCGTCAGGTTCGTGGAGGTATCGGCCGATTCGTAGTTGCGGTAGCCCCACCAGTGGCCCAGGCCATTGACCACGCCGGCCGCCCAGAACGGGATCCACGCCATCTGGATCGCCCACAGGGCCACGCCGGGCAGGCCGAACAGCACGCTGTTGATCGCCAGCAGCAGCACCGGGCCCAGCGTGGCGTGCGGGGTATACAAATGGCGCTCGATCGCATCATCCGGGGTACCGCGCCCGTACTGATCGATGTCCGCGCGCATGCCGCGTGCCTCCCGGTACAGCTCCACGCCGTGCCAGAACACCTTGTCGATGCCGCGGGTGACCGGGCTGTGCGGGTCGTCCTCGGTCTCCACCTTGGCGTGGTGCTTGCGGTGGATGGCCACCCACTCGCGGGTGATCATCGAGGTGGTCAGCCACAGCCAGAAACGGAACACGTGGGCCAGCGCCGGGTGGAAATCGACGCCGCGATGGGCCTGGCTGCGGTGCAGGTACAGGGTCACCGAGAAGATGGTGATCTGGGTGAAGACCAGCAGCACGCCCAGCATGGCCCACCAGCCGAGGCCGAGCACACCACCGGTCAACAGGGACATCAGGGCATCGGGCATGGCGGCTCTCCGTATCGACGCGGGGATGGCAGACATCATGGGCGCTTGCGTTGCAAACTGCATCCCTGCGGCGGTGATTGCCACCGTCATCCGTGGCACCGTTCACAGTTGGGGACCTGAGTTGTCGAGCCTTGATCCACGCGCCAGCACCATGACCGCCGCCCCGCCCCTGGCGGAGCTGCCCCCCTTGATCGAACTGGACCGCGCCACCGTGGTGCGCGGCCAGGTGAAGGTGCTGCACGGGCTCAGCCTGCGCATTGCGCAGGGCCAGCACACCGCCCTGCTCGGCCCCAACGGCTGCGGCAAGTCGACCTTCATCAAGCTGATCACCCGCGAACTGTATCCCCTTGCACAGGGAGACGGCTCGGTGGCGGTGAAGGTGCTGGGCCAGAACCGCTGGCAGGTGGACCGGCTGCGTTCGCAGCTGGGCATCGTCACCGGCGACCTCAGCAGCAACCTGGCCGACATGCCCGGGCTGACCGTGGAACAGGCGGTGCTGTCCGGCTTCTTCGCCAGCTACGTGGTGCCGGCCTTCCGCGAAGTGACCGCCAACATGCGCACGCGCGTCGGCGAGACACTGGCGATGACCGGCGCCCTGTCCCTGCGCGAACGCGCCTATGCCGAGCTGTCGGCCGGCGAGACCCGCCGCGTGCTGATCGCCCGCGCGCTGGTCAACCGGCCGCAGGCACTGCTGCTGGACGAACCCTCCACCGGGCTGGACCTGGTCGCCCGCGAGCAGCTGGTGGCGACCATGCGGGTGCTGGCGCAGCAGGGCATCACCCTGGTGCTGGTGACCCACCACATCGAAGAGATCATTCCCGAGATCGAACGCGTGGTGCTGCTGCGCGACGGCCGTGTGCTGGCTGATGGCACCCGCGCCGAACTGCTGCGCAGCGCGCCGCTGTCGGCGGTGTTCGGTGGCGCGATCACCGTGTGCGAGCAGGAAGGCCGGCTGACCGCGTACGCGGGGTGAGGCGGAGCCCTCGGAGGAAACAAGGAGCCTGGAAACCGGCGGGCCTGGGAGACCGACGGCGGTAGAGTCGACTGTTGGTCGACTATCGCGCGCAGCGCGGGATCTTTGCGATCCAGGCGAAAGGCAGTCGACTAACAGTCGACTCTACCCCGTCGTGGTGTCATTCCCGTCGTGGTGTCATTCCCGCCGTCACGCCATTCCCGTCGCGATGCCATTCCGTCGCCATGCCGGTGCAGCGGGCCGGATGTTCCGGCCCGCCACCGCCTTGCTCAGAACCTCAACGCCAGCGCGCGTGACTCGATCGGTGCCATCCGGCTCTGATCCTGCAGCTGCAGGTCGCGCAACTCGTACGGCGCACCGAACCCAACCGGCAACGCGGCCTGGTCGAACGGCAGCACCAGCTGGCCCGCGCCCGGTCCATCGAACCACGCGGCCGCGTGCGCCTGCGCCACCGGCTTCAGCTGGCCATCGCGGCCGGTGGCATACAACGTGCCACGCGCCTCGTAACGACCGGCGGCGGCCACCTGCAGCGGCAGCGCTACCTGGCGGCTGGCCGGGTCCGGTGCCGCCTGGCCACTGAAGCGCGCAGTGGGCCGCGCCACCGCGAAGGCCACCTTGCCATCGCGCAGCACACCATCGGCCTGGGCGAACACCTGCAGTTCCCACAGCCCCTGCACGTTGCCGACATCAGCCGGAATCCGCACCTGCGCACGCAGGGCACCATCGGTGGTGCGCAGCAACCGCTGCGGCCAGCTGCGGCCATCGGGCGCGACCAGCAGGGCTTCACCGCCCAGGCCGCCACGACGCGAGGCCAGCTGCGCGGTGTTGGCGCCGTCTTCCAGCAGGCGTGCCTGCAACTGCACGTTGCCACCGGCCAGCACCTGCGCCTGGTTGGCCTGCACTTCCAGCCGCAGCGGGCTGTTCGGCTCCAGCACCTGCACCACGTAGCGACCCTGTGCCTGCGCGCTCTGCAGCGTGTACGCACCGGCGGCACCGGTCGCGCCGGTGCGCAGCATGCTGCTGCCATCCCTCACCGGCATGCCGGCCTGCTGCAGCGCGCGCGCGTCGACACTGCGGGCCACGCTGCTGCGGCCCGCCGGGTCGCGCACTTGCAACGCATTCGCCGGCACTGCCCGCGCGCCTTCGGCCGGGCTCAGCTGGATCACCGCGTCGGGCGCCGTCAGCGGCAACTCCAGGCCGCGTTGCAGCTGGGCGCCATCGACCTGCTGCCAGTAGCTGCGGCTGACCGAGGCATACGGCGTAGCCGCCTGCAGCGATTGCGCCGGGTCCAAGGCCCAGGCAAAGGACAGCGGCGCGCGTTCGCTGTCATCGGCCGGCATCGGCGCGGCAACCAGCGCCGCGGGCACCTGATCGCCTGCGCGGACGGCCTGCAGTGGCTGCGCGGCCTGCGCTGCGGAAAGGGACAGTACTGCCAGCACGGCGCCGGCCAGCAGGGTGGATTGAATCGTCATGGTCGTCTCCCTCACTGGGTCAGGTCGTTGCGCAGCAGGGTGCCGAGGCCGAAGCACTCGCGGCGGCTCTGGTTGTGGCTGAGCGGTTCTGCGCCCTGGGTACGCGCCTTGTCAGTGAACCAGGTGGTGCCGGCGGCCTTCTGGCTGCTGCACTCCAGGAAGCCATCGGAGCAGGACGACAGCCAGTTCTGGGTGAACTCCAGGCCGACGTTGGCGGCATAGCCGCCGCAGTAACTGTTGCTGTCCCACACCGCCGATTCCACGTCGCTGCCGACCACCGCGCGGAACGGCTTGGGCAGCGCCGGGCGACCGGCCGTGCCATACAGGTTCTGCGCGTTGTAGGTGGCCATGCTCGCCACCTGCTGCTGGCGCACCGCGTCGTTCTTGTAGCCCAGCAGCCAGCCCAGCGAGGTTTCAAAGGTGTTGCCGTTGAGTACCGCATCGGCCAACGGCGTACCCGCCGAGGAAGGTGCCAGCGCGGTGACCTTGCGCACCGTGCGGATGATCTTCGGATAGCGGCTGTCGTAGGTCGGGTTGGACAGGATCCAGCGCACCACGTTGCCGCCGTTGGAATGGGTGATCACCACCAGCTGGGTGATGCCACGGCTGTCGATGAAGCTGGTCAGCTGGTTGGCCAGGCAACCGGCAGCTTCGGGCTTCCACATGTACTGGGTGAAGTCACAGTTGATGACCACGTAGTTGCTGCTGTTCGGCAGGCCCTGGCGCACGGTGTCGATGATCGCCGGCTGCCAGTAGTCCTGGGTGGCGTTGGTCTGCGCGCCGGTGCCATGCACGAAGGCCACGCCGACCACGTCGGCGGCCTGCGCCTGCGCTGTTGCAAGCCCGAGGAGCAGGGCCAGGACGGTACTTCCTGTTGCGGTGCTGCGCATCGCTTCTCTCCCTCTGTCTTCGGATCCCCCCGACCCGGCTGGAACTGGACGGCCCTGGCGCTTGCCGTTGTGCCGATGCTCGCGGTGCAGCGGCGTGAAAGTCCGTGCGCTGCGCCCGGAATCAGGAGACTGACGTCAAACGATGACGCTTTTCATATCGCGACAATGACCATGCCGGGTCTGGCCGTATGACCGATGGCCACTGCAGTGTCGTATGGGGGCTGCGATCATGGCGCGTTGTTTTCCCTCCCGGAGCCTGTCCATGTCGCTGATTTCCCACCCTGCCCGCCCGCTGCTCGGCCTTGCCGTCGTCGCGGCCCTGGCCGGCTGTGCCGCCACCGCCACCAAGCCGACCGCCGTCGAAGCCAACATCACCACCAAGGCGGTGGGTTATCTGGACAAGAGCGCGGTTCCAGCCAGCCTCGACCTGGTACCGGCTCCACCGGTGGCCGGTTCGGCCGCGCTCGCCCTGGACGAGCAGGTCAGCCGTGAAGCCCGCGCGCTGCGTGGCAGCCCGCGCTTCGCCCAGGCCGGTGTCGATGCGGAACTCGGTTTCCCCGAGGGCGCCAACCACTTCTCCTGCGCCGCCGACATCGACGTCGATGCGGTGAAGACCCCGGCGCTGTATCGCCTGCTGGAGCGCAGCCGGATCGACGCCAGTGCGGCGACCAAGGCAGCCAAGAACCACTACCAGCGCCCGCGCCCGTTCATGGTCAACGGTGAACCGACCTGCTCGCCGAAGGACGAGGAAGGTCTGCGCAAGAACGGTTCCTACCCGTCCGGCCACACCTCGATCGGTTGGGCCTGGGCACTGATCCTGTCCGAGATCGCGCCGGACCGCGCCGATGCCATCCAGGCCCGTGGCCGCAACTACGGCGAGAGCCGCCTGGTCTGCAACGTGCACTGGCAGAGCGACATCCTCGAAGGCCGCTTCATGGGCGCCGCCGCGGTGGCCCGCCTGCACGACAACGCTGCATTCAACAAGGACCTGCTGGCCGCACGCAAGGAAATCGCCGCCGCACGCAAGGCCGGCCTGCACTCCAGCCGCGATTGCACTACCGAGAATGCGGTGCTGAAGGTGCGCCCGCAGAGCGCGCTGTAAGCGCGCGCCGGATCACTCGTTGCCGGCCAGCGGCCGGCACTACCAATGGGCGTAAGGAAGAAGGGCCGGCATTGCGCCGGCCCTTCTTCATTGCATCAACGCAGCCACCGCATCAGAACTTCGCGGTGAACTCCACGCCCCAGGTACGCGGCTCGTTGAGGAAGCCGGTCAGGTTGTTGAAGTCGATCGCACCGACCACGCGGGTCTGGTTGGTCAGGTTGCGGCCGAACACGGCTACGTCGTACTGGCCGTAATCCCAGTTGTAGCCCAGGCGCAGGCCGCCTTCGAGCGAACTACGGCCGCGGAATTCCGGCGACTCGTAGATGAAGAAGTTCACCGCGCTGCGGTAGGCCCAGTCCGTGTAGGCGTACAGCTCGCTGCCATCGCTGAGCGGGAAGCCCACGCGCAGGGTCGCGTTGTGGATCCACTTCGGCGCCTGCGGCAGCGGGTTGCCGTTCACCAGCGCATAGGTCTGGCCGTTGATCACCGTGGTCGGGTCGTTGATGGTGCAGCCACCGCCGCAGATCGCCACCGCCAGATCCTTGTCCTTGATCTCGGTGTCGTTGTAGCTGCTGCCGAAGGTCAGCAGGACGTTGTCGGCCAGGTAGGCTTCCAGGTCCAGTTCCACGCCCTGGCCGATGGTCTTGTCGGCGTTGAGCAGGGTGGCGGTGTTGTTGCTGCCACCCACCGCGATCAGCTGCTGGCCATCGACGTTGTAGCGGAACACGCTCAGGCCCAGGCGCGCGCGGCGCTCGAACAGGTCGGCCTTGATGCCGGCTTCATACGAGATGACCTTCTCCGAATCGGCCTGCGACAGGCCCGGCGCGAAGGCCAGGCGGCCCTGGATCGACGGTGCGCGGAAACCCTTGGCCACGCGGGCGTAGGCGTTGATGTCGTCGGTCAGCTTGTAGACGCCGCTGACATCCCAGCTGACGTCGTTGACGTCGGTGTTGGCCAGGTACGGGCCGCTGACCGGGGTGCCGAACGGAACGGCCTGCAGCACGCTGGCGCTGAAGTCCTTCTTGTCCTGGGTGTAGCGCACGCCGGCGCGCAGCTTGAAGCGATCGGTGACATCGAAGTCGCCCGAAGCGAACACCGCCCACGCCTTGTTGCGCTGGTTCTGCACCACGTGGCCGGTCTGTGGATTGCCCGGGGTCAGCGAGTCGTAGTTGAAGTTGTTGATGGTCACGTCTTCATCGAAGTAGAAGACGCCGGCCTGCCAGTCGAAGCGGCCCCACTCGTTGGACTCGATCCGCACTTCCTGCGTCCACTGGCGGTGGTGCGGCAGGCCGTCGGCCGACTCCGACGAGAATGGAATCAGGCCCGGGCCGTAGTTGCCGGCACCGAGGAAGGCCGCACCGTAGCCGCCGTCGATGTCGCCACGGTTGAGCGATTCGGCGGTCTCGTAGCCGGTGATCGAATGCAACGTCACCGAGTCGAGGTTCCACTGCAGGCGCGCGCTGCCGCCCCAGGTTTCCAGGTCGGAGAAGTTGACGCCGTCGTTGGCCACCTTGTCGCGGTCGAAGTTCTCGACCAGCGAATTGCCACCCTTCTGGATGATGTTGGCGCGGAACAGGCGGGCGGTGCCGTTGAGCTTGCGCTTGTGCAGGTTGAACAGCGCTTCGAAGTCGTCGCCTTCGTACAGGAACTGCACGCGGCCGGCGGCTTCGTCATAGCCTTCGAAACCACTGTTGGGGGCACCGGCGCGGGTGTTGTCGACCCAGTCATCGCGGCGCTGGTAGATCGCCGAGACACGTGCCGACCAGCGGTCGGTCAGCGGGCCGCCGTAGGCGCCCTGCACGTTCCAGCTGTTGTAGCTGCCGTAGCCCACGCGCACGTAGCCGTCGGCATCCTGCGACGGTCGCGCCGAATCGAACTTGACCACGCCGGCCGGGGTATTGCGGCCGAACAGCGTGCCCTGCGGGCCACGCAGCACTTCCACGTTGGCCAGGTCGAACAGCGGGAAGCCCTTCAGCAGCGGGCTTTCCTGCACCACGTCGTCATACACCAGCGACACCGGCTGCGAAGCATTGAGGTCGAAATCGGTGTTGCCCAGGCCGCGGATGTAGAAGCGCGGGAAGGCACGGCCGTAGGACGACTCGATGTTGAGGCTGGGCACGCGCGCGGCCAGGAAGCGGATGTCATCGCCGGCCGAGCCGAGCACATCCAGCTTCTCGCCCTGGATCGCGCTCAGTGCGACCGGTACGTCCTTGGCGTTCTCGACGCGGCGCTGCGCGGTCACCTGCAGGGCATCGAGGGCAACCGGATCCTTGGCGGCGGGGGTTTCCTGAGCGGCTGCTACCAGCGGCAGCAGGGCGGAAAGAGCGGCAACGAGGGGGCGCGCGACCGGAAGGCGGCCACGGGAAGTACGGGTCGGGGACATGGCGGTAGGCTGTGTTTGGAGGGGTGGTAAAACGGCGCTACCAGATAATTGTTGCAATACAGCACCTACGCCGCAAATGCCCGCCGTTCATGGCCCCGTCGCCGGCGCCCCCGGGCGCTCGCTAGACTCGGGGTTTCCAACGCGACGGACCCGCCGCCATGACCCAGTGGTACTTCCATGCCTCCGCCCAGGCCGAGCGCATCGGCCCGCTTGATGACGAGGCCGCGCGCCGCTACGCGCAGGCCAATCCGCGCGCGCTGGCCTGGTGCCAGGGCATGAGCGGGTGGACACCGATCGCCGAGGTGGCCGAGCTGCAGGCGGCGGCCCCGGGCATGCCCAACACCCCACCGCCGGTCCCCGCCGGCGCCAGCAGCCGCGCCGACGACATCGAGTTCCGCATCGTCGGCCATGAAATGCAGTTCGTGGAGATCGAGCTCGACCCCGGCGAGAGCGCCATCGCCGAGGCCGGCGCATTGATGTTCAAGGACGCCACGGTACAGATGGACACGGTGTTCGGCGCCGCCAACGGCGACCAGGGCGGCGGCTTCATGGGCAAGGTGATGGCCGCCGGCAAGCGCGTGCTGACCGGCGAGAGCCTGTTCGCCACCGTCTACACGCAGAGCGGGCACGGCAAGGGCAAGGTCGCCTTCGCTGCGCCCTACCCGGGCACGGTGCTGGCGATGAAACTGGACCAGCACGGCGGCCGCCTGATCTGCCAGAAGGACAGCTTCCTGGCCGGTGCGCGCGGCGTGCAGATCGGCGTGCAGTTCCAGCGCAAGATCATGACCGGCCTGTTCGGTGGTGAGGGTTTCATCATGCAGAAGCTGGAAGGCGACGGCTGGGTGTTCATCCACGCCGGCGGCTGCGTGGTGGAACGCGAGCTGGCTGCCGGCGAGCGCCTGGACGTGGATACCGGCTGCGTGGTGGCCTACCACCCGACCGTGGACATGGACGTGCGCCGTGTTGCGGGCATCAAGAGCATGCTGTTCGGCGGCGAGGGCGTGTTCCTGGCCACGCTGACCGGCCCAGGCAAGGTCTGGCTGCAGTCGCTGCCGTTCTCGCGCCTGGCCGGCCGCATGTGGATGGCCGCGCCGCAGGGCGGTGGCCAGAACCGCGGCGAGGGTTCGGTACTGGGCGGCCTGGGCCGGATGCTGGACGGCGACAACCGCTTCTGACCGCCTCCGGTCGTGCCGGCCGCTGGCCGGCAGCCCCATGGACCTTGGCGCGCATCCCGGTAGTGCCGGCCGCTGGCCGGCAACCCCATGGACCGTTGCCAGTTTCCCTATGGTTGCCGGCCAGCGGCCGGCACTACCTTTATGAATGGGCGATATTTCCCACCCTGCCCGCCCCGCCACGGCTTCGGTATGCTGGCGCCCTTTCCTGAATCCGGCGCCGCGAGCGCACTGCCGATGAGCCTGTTCCGCACCCGCATGCTGCTGTCCGTCGCCCTGATCGGCCTGCTGGCCGGCTGCGGTGGCGATCCGGTCCGCCCTACGCCGCCGCCGGCGCCGACCGTGGTGCCCCAGGCCAAGCCGGTGAAGATCGGCATCGCACTCGGCGGTGGCGCGGCCAAGGGCTTTGCCCACATCGGCGTGATCAAGATGCTGGAGGCCAATGGCTTCGAACCGGCGGTGGTGTCCGGCACCAGTGCCGGCAGCGTGGTCGGCGCGCTGTACGCCAGCGGCATGGACGCGTTCCAGATGCAGAGCAAGGCGGTGGCGCTGGATGAAGCCAGCATCCGCGACGTGCGGCTGTTCTCCGGTGGCCTGGTGCAGGGCCAGAAGCTGCAGGACTACGTCAACGAACAGGTTGCCAACCGTCCGGCCGAACGCCTGAAGAAGCCGTTCGCCGCCGTCGCCACCCAGCTGGAAACCGGCGAGCGGGCGATCTTCGTGCGCGGCAACGTCGGCCAGGCGGTGCGTGCGTCGAGCAGCATTCCCGGCGTGTTCGAACCGGTGAAGATCGGTGGTCGCAACTACATCGATGGCGGTGTGGTCAGCCCGGTGCCGGTGGATGCCGCGCGCCAGCTCGGCGCCGACTTCGTGATCGCCGTGGACATCTCCAGCAAGGCCAGCGGCAAGGCGCCGACCGACATGCTGGGCATCGTCAACCAGTCCATCTCGATCATGGGCCAGCGCCTGGGCGAACAGGAACTGGCACGCGCCGACATCGTCATCCGGCCGAAGGTGCTGGACATCGGCGCTGCCGATTTCAGCCAGCGCGGCACGGCGATCCTGGAAGGCGAAAAGGCCGCGATGGCCGCGATGCCGCAGATCCGCGCCAGGATCCAGCAGCTGCAGCGCGCACGCGCCGCCGCAGCGGCACCGGCACCGGTAGCCGCACCGAAGTGCGAGGAAGCCTCGCGCCTGGGCAAGCTGATGGGCCGCAAGGACAAGTGCTGATCCCTTGATGCCTGGCCACCGGGCATGCCCGGTGGCCGCTCAGGACTCCAGCTGCGAAAGCGGCAGTGCCTGGAAGCCCTTCACCGTGCGCAGCACGAAGCTGGAATTGGCATCGGCCACGCCACCGGCGTTGAGCAACCGGTCCAGCAGGAAGCGCGAGAAGTGCTCCAGGTCGCGCACGTAGACGTGCAGCAGGTAGTCCATGTCGCCGGTCAGCGCATGGCAGGCCACCACCTCGTCCCACGCTTGCACGCTGTCCACGAAGTGGCCGATGGCGGCCTGGTCGTGCTTTTCCAGCTGCACGCGCACGAAGGCCTGCAGGCCCAGCCGCAGCTGCCGCGGCTCCAGCCGCGCGCCATAGCCGACGATCACACCCTCGCTTTCCAGCCGCTGCAACCGCCGCAGGCAGGCCGAAGGCGAAAGATTCACCCGCGCCGCCAGTTCGGCGTTGGTGGCGCGCCCATCCCGCTGGATTTCAGCCAGCAGGCGTATATCCGTGCGATCAAACTGGACTTCTCCGGCCATTGTTGCCCCGCAACATGGTGAGTACGCAAGGATATTGCGCCAACAGGGCCAACGGGCGCAACTTTTGCAACCCTGTTGCGCGTGCTCTGCCCTAGCATCGTAGGCATCCCGTCAAGGAGTGCCCCATGGACCTCGCCCAGCCCCGCCGCGTCGAACACCAGCAGACCGACAAGGGCTACGTGCCGGTGTACACCACCGCGCTCGTCGAGCAGCCGTGGGACACCTATACCGCCGACGACCACGCCACCTGGAGCACGCTGTACCAGCGCCAGCGCGAGCTGCTGGTCGGCCGCGCCTGCCAGGAGTTCCTGGATGCACAGGACGAGATGGGCATGAGCGCGCACATGATTCCGCGCTTCGACCAGCTCAATGAAGTACTCGGCGCCGCCACCGGCTGGACCCTGGTCGGCGTTGAAGGCCTGCTGCCGGAACTGGATTTCTTCGACCACCTGGCCAATCGCCGTTTTCCGGTGACCTGGTGGATCCGTCGCCCGGACCAGATTGATTACATCGCCGAGCCGGACCTGTTCCACGATCTGTTCGGCCACGTGCCGCTGCTGATGAACCCGGTGTTCGCCGACTACATGGAGGCGTACGGCCGTGGCGGCGTCAAAGCCCACGCGATCGGCCCGGATGCACTGCAGAACCTGACCCGCCTGTACTGGTACACGGTGGAGTTCGGCCTGATCGATACGCCCGAAGGCCTGCGCATCTACGGCGCCGGCATCGTGTCGTCGAAGGGCGAGTCGCTGTACTCGCTGGAATCGGCCGCGCCCAACCGCATCGGTTTCGACCTGCAGCGGATCATGCGCACGAAGTACCGCATCGACACTTTCCAGAAGACCTACTTCGTCATCGACAGCTTCGAACAGCTGATGCAGGCGACGTCGCCGGACTTCACCCCGATCTACGCGGCACTGGCCAGCCAGGCGCATCTGCCGGCCGGTGACGTGCAGGGCGATGACCGCGTGTTCCAGAAGGGCACCGGCGAAGGCTGGGCCGACGGCGGCGACGTGTAAGCACACGGCGTACAGCGCTTCGCATTGAAAGGAGAACGGCGCACCTGGATGCGCCGTTTTCGTTGTTGCCTGCCTGCGCCATTGCAGCGGCGCAGGCGAGGGCAGGGCACTCAGGCGTCCACGGCGCGGCAGGAACCGCGCACCATCAACTGCGGATGCACGCTGGCTGCGGTCGGCGCATCCGGCACGTCGGCCTGCACCAGCATCGACGCGGCCACGCGGCCGATATCGGACACATGGCGACGCACCGAGGTCAGCGGCGGCCACAGCCGCGAGGCCAGCGGGCTGTCGTCGTAGCTGACGATCGACAGCTGCTGTGGCACGGCAATACCCGCACGCAGCGCGACCTGGTAGACACCAGCCGCCATCTCGTCATTGCCGGCGAAGATCGCACTGGGGCGGCGTTCCCCCAGCAGCAACCGTTCGGCGGCATGCACGCCGGATTCGAAGGTGTCGCCCGCTTCCAGCACGCGCTCGCCCGGCAAGGTCAGCCCCACCTGGGCCAACCGGTCAAGGAAGCCATGGGTACGCTCACGCGCCGCGCGCCGGTCACCCGGTCCGGCGATCACCGCGATGTCGCGGTGGCCGAGCGAGAGCAGGTAGCCCGCTGCTGCTGCCGCGCCATCGCGATCGTGGGTGACCACCGCCTGCACGTCTTCTTCCGACGCATGCGCGTTGATCCGCACGTAGCGGCAGTCGATGTCGTCCAGCATCTGCGCGAGTGCAACCGATTCGGATGCACGCGGGCCGAGGATCACCCCATGCAGCTTCTGCTGCTGCACGAAGCGGCGCACGCCCTGCGCGCACTCCGGGTCCTGGCTGTCGCAGGGATGCACCACCAGCTCATAGCCGGTGCCGCGCAGCGCTTCCAGCGCGCCGTGCTGCAGGTCGACAATGCATTGGGCGCCGGGGTCGTCGTACACCAGCCCGATCAGGAAGGAACGGCGGAACGCGAGTCCGCGCGCCAGGGGGTCGGGCACGTAACCGACCTCGCGCATCAACGCCTCGACCTTGTCGCGGGTGTCTTTGCGCACCAGCGGCGAGTTGTTGATGATTCTTGAAACCGTTTTCTTGGAAACTCCCGACAGTCGTGCGATGTCGTTGATCGTGGCAGCCTTGCCTTTCGATGCCGGCAACGCGGCATCGCTCATATTTCGCACTGACATGTATAGAACCAGGTAAGTCGGAGAATTCTAGCCTTGCGCCCGTTGGGCGCGAAGTTGCGGAATGTCGCAGCTGGAGCGGCACAGACCGCGTTCGACACGTTCCACCGCGTGAGGTTCCATTGTGATCGCTCTACTGCGTTTGCATCTGAACCGTTTTTCACGCGTGCTTGCCATGAATGCGGGTGCCACGCGCGCGAACACCAACATTCCCTTAACCATGCTCCGCTACAGTCGGGGCATGGACCTGCAGACTTCTCCGTTTCCGGCGTTCCGTGGCCGCGACCGGTTGATCGCCGCAGTCGACGCGGCGATGACCTCCGGTGATGCCGGGCGCATCACCGCCGACCTGCAGCTGGCGCTGCAGGAAGCCATCGCGGACAGCCGCATCGAGCTACCCGAATGCGTGCACCGTCCGGTCAGTGATCATTACGCGCGACGCCCGCTGTACCACAGCCAGGAACACGGCTACAGCGTGATTGCCATGAGCTGGGGCCCAGGGCAGGGCACGCCGCTGCACGACCACGATGCCATGTGGTGTGTGGAGGGCGTGTGGTTGGGGGAACTGGAGATCACCCGTTACGAGCTGCTGGAGTGCGCCGGCGAACGCTGGCGCTTCCGACGCCACGCCGCGCTGCGCGGCGGCTGCGGCAGCGCCGGCAGCCTCATTCCACCTCACGAATACCACACCCTGCGCAATGCCAGCGATGAAGCCCTGGCCATTTCGGTGCATGTATACGAAGCGCCGATGGAGCGTTCCGCGGTGTTCGACCCGCTTGGGGGTGACTGGTACCAGCGCCGCATCCAGGCACTGCAGGCCGACGCAGTCTGAATCCGCCGCAGGGCAGGGTACCAGCACCTTCGCAGCGCGCATGGCATCATGCGCCGCTGCGCTGCCGGACCCGGCGGCGATCCGCGATGCCCCATCGGGCAAGGAGCAAGACCATGTCCAGCGCTGATCCGCGCCTGCGCGCGCTGTTGAAGCTGGCACCGGTGATTCCGGTGTACACCCCCGAAGATGTGAATGAGGCGGTCGAAGTGGCCCAGGCGCTGTTCCGCGGCGGCCTGCCGGTGATCGAAGTGACGCTGCGCACGCCGCAGGCGCTGGATGCGATCAAGGCCATGGTCGAAGCCGTGCCCGATGCTGTCATCGGCGCCGGCACCGTGCTCAACGTCACGCAGATGCAGGCGGCGAAGCAGGCCGGCGCGCGCTTCGCGGTGTCGCCGGGTGCAACGCCGGCGCTGTATGCCGCCGCACGCGATGCCGACCTGCCGTACCTGCCCGGTGCCGCCACCGCCTCGGACCTGATCCTGGGCCTGGAGCAGGGCACGGACACCTTCAAATTCTTCCCGGCGGTGCAGGCCGGTGGCGCTGCGTTGCTGGCGGCCTGGCACGGCCCGTTTGCCGACGTGCGCTTCTGCCCGACCGGTGGCATCAGCGCGCAGACCGCGCCGCAGTTCCTGCACCTGCCCAACGTGCTGTGCGTGGGCGGCTCGTGGCTGACCACCCCGGCGCTGCTGCAGACCCGTGACTGGGACGCCATCGAACGACTGGCGCGCGAAGCATCGGTGCTGGCCAGCTGAACCTGCTGCACGGATCTTCAAAGGTTTGATCGTGATCAAAGCGCCGGCCTCGAGCCGGCGTCATTCTGTGGGCAAGCGCACTGCGGAGATCCGAACATGCAATCCACCATGAAGGCCGCCGTCGTGCGCGAGTTCGGCAAGCCGCTGGTCATCGAGGAAGTCTCGGTACCGCGCCCGGGGGCGGGCGAGGTGCTGGTCAGGATCGAGGCCTGTGGCGTCTGCCACACCGACCTGCACGCCGCCGAGGGCGACTGGCCGGTGAAACCGAACCCGCCATTCATCCCCGGCCACGAGGGCGTGGGGCACGTCGTGGCCGTGGGAGGCGGGGTAGGGCACGTCAAGGAAGGCGACAGGGTCGGCATCCCCTGGTTGTACTCGGCGTGTGGCCATTGCGAACACTGCCTGGGTGGCTGGGAAACGCTGTGCGAGACGCAGCGCAACACCGGCTACTCGGTCAACGGCGGCTTCGCCGAGTACGCACTGGCCGATGCCAACTATGTCGGCCTGCTTCCGAAGGAAGTGGGCTTCGTCGAGATCGCGCCGGTGCTGTGCGCCGGCGTGACCGTCTACAAGGGCCTGAAGGTGACCGACACCAAGCCCGGGGACTGGGTGGCGGTTTCCGGCATCGGTGGCCTGGGCCACATGGCGGTGCAGTACGCCCGTGCGATGGGCCTGAATGTGGCTGCGGTGGACGTGGACGACAACAAGCTGGGATTGGCCCGGCAGCTCGGCGCGCAGATCACCGTGAACGCGCGTACCACCGATCCGGCCGCATTCCTCAGGAAGGAGATCGGCGGCGCGCACGGCGCTCTGGTCACCGCAGTGTCGCCCAAGGCGTTCGAACAGGCTCTGGGCATGGTCCGCCGTGGCGGTACCGTTTCGCTCAACGGCCTGCCGCCCGGCAACTTCCCGCTGGACATCTTCGGCATGGTGCTCAACGGCATCACCGTGCGCGGCTCGATCGTCGGCACCCGGCTGGATCTGCAGGAGTCACTGCAGTTCGCCGCCGAAGGCAAGGTCGCAGCCACGGTCAGCACCGACCGCCTGGAAAACATCAACGACGTGTTCGCGCGCATGCACGCGGGCACCATCGAAGGCCGCGTGGTGCTCGACTTCGCCGCCTGACTGCCTGTGCATGGCCGCCGCTGCTCCGTACCCCTCTCCCACGGGCACGGCGGCCATGCCGATCCATCGGTAGTGCCGGCCGCTGGCCGGCAAACCCCAGTCGGTTTGGTAGTGCCGGCCGCTGGCCGGCAAACCCCAGTCGGTTCGGTAGTACCGGCCGCTGGCCGGCAACGCGGGCACTCTGTGGCAGCCGTACAATACGCGCATGCCTGGCCTGCTCAAGACCCTGTTCCTGTCCATCGTCGCCCTGATCGGCGGCGTGCTGTCGCTTGCGCTGGTCAGCAGCGTCGCCGGCTGGCTGCCGCCGTTGCTGGGCCTGTCGCCGGACAGCAACAGCGTGCAGCTGGGGTGGGACCTGGCCTTCAGCGTACTCGGTGGCGTCGCCGGCATTTCCTTCGCCACCTATTACGCACCGTGCTGGCCGCGTTCACATGGCTTCTCGATCTGGTCGCTGATCGCGCTGGGCTGTGGCTACGCGATGTGGACGGCGGGTGCGGACTTCCCGTTCTGGTTCGTCATTTCGCTGTTGGCATCGCTGCCGTTGCAGCTGCTGGTGGGCTGGTGGTTCGGCCGCCGCCCCTCGCGCGATCTGCGCTGAGCGCATGCAGGTCGTGCCGGCCGCGGGCCGGCAACCTCAGCCATCCTGCAGTTGCCGGCCAGCGGCCGGCACTACCGCTTCAGCGACGGCAGCGTCTGCTTCAGCCGCGCGATGCCCTGCCATGGGTCACCCTTCAGCCGCTTGGCGCGCGCCAGCGCCTTGGCCATCGGAAACGCGTCGGCCGCACTCACCCGGGCCAGTTCTTCCCAGCGCAGCGGCACCGCCACGCCGGCAGCATCGCGCGCGCGCAGCGACCACGAACACACGCTCGTGGCACCGCGTGTGTTGCGCAGCCAATCGATGAAGATCACGCCGCCGCGCTTGGCCTTGCTCATCGTCGCCACGTAGCGATCAGGCTGCTCCAGCGCCATTGCCTGCGCGAACGCCTCGCAGAACGCCTTGGCCTCGTCCCAGCCAGCCTTGGGCTGCAGCGGCACCACCACGTGCACGCCCTTGCCACCGGACAGCCGCACGAAGCTCTGCAGACCCACCTCCTGCAGGCGGTCACGGACATCGCGCGCAGCGGCCTTCACCTGTGCCCAGCTCACCCCTTCGCCGGGGTCAAGATCGAACACCAGACGATCCGGGTGCTCGGGATCGGCCACGGTCGCGCCCCACGGATGCAGCTCCAGGGTGTTCATCTGCACCAGCTGCAGCAGGCCCCGCGCATCGTCGACGTAGACGTAATCCTCGCGGCCGCTCTTCTGCTGCAGGGGTACCGCATGTACCGCGTCCCCCAGGCCGGGGCCATGGTGCTTCTGGAAGAAGCAGGCCTTGCCCACGCCGTCCGGGCAGCGCAGCAGTGACAGCGGACGTCCGGCAATCTCGGGCAGGATCCAGCGCGCCATGCGCTGGTAGTAATCGGCCACGTCACCCTTGCGCAGTTTCTGCCTTGGAAACACCACCCGCTCCGGATGAGTGATCTCGACCTCGCCTCCGGTTTCGGTATCTGCGGTGCTCATTCCCAAGTCCTCCTTCTGCTTGTCGCTGCGCAGTCGCTTGAAACTGGCCTGGCGCAGCAGGCCTTCCTTGCCCCAGCCACGAAAGGCCACCTCGGCAACCGCCACCGGCTTCACCCAGCGTACGCTGGCAGCGCGGAACGGCACATGCGCCGGCAGCTGCAGCACGGGCGTCTTCACCGCCAAGGGCTGCAGTGCCTTGAGGAGCGCGCGCAGGCTTTGGTCGTCGAAACCGGTGCCAACGCGGCCCACATAGCGCAAGCCGCCCTTGTCCGGCGTCGCCAGCAGCAGCGAGCCGAACCCCACCCGGGACCCCTTGGGTGCCGTGTAGCCGACAATCAGGAACTCATCGGTGTCTTCGTGCTTCACCTTCACCCAGCTGCGTGCGCGGGTATTCACGTACGGGGCATCCACCTGCTTGCTGACGATGCCTTCGAATCCGGCCTTGCCACTGGCATCGAACACCTGCGGGCCATGGTCGATCACGTGCTCGCTGAAGGCCAGGGTGCCAGGCGCCGGCCCAATGAGCTCTTTCAGGAGTGCTTTGCGCTCCAGCAACGGCGCACGACTGATATCCGCTCCAGCCACGCCCGGAAGATCGAACACGATGTAGCGCAGCGGTTGCTTCGAACCGCCGTCGATCACCCGCTGCAACGCTGCGAAGTCACTGCGTCCTTCCTTGTCCAGCACCACCAGTTCGCCGTCCAGGCGTGCATCGCGCACCGGCAGCGCCTGCACGGCCTGCACCACTTCGGGAAAATCATCGGTCCAATCCAGACCATTGCGGGAGCCCAGCTTGACCTCGCCATCGTGCAGATCAGCCAGCAGGCGATAGCCATCCCACTTGATTTCGTGAAGCCAGCGGTCGCCGTCCGGCGCACTGTCGCGATGATCGGTCAACTGCGGTCTGAATGCATGCGGGTAGGGTGCGTCACGTGCGCCGTGCAGTTGCAGCGCGCGTGCATGCCAGCGCACATCGGCCTTGCGTGTGGCCGTGCGTGCGACGGGTGCAGCTCGCGCCGTCTTGTCCGCGGAACGCTTCTTCGCCGCAGGTGTTCGTTTCGGCATCGGTGCCGTCAGCAGGTCATCCGCCTCCGCGTCGCGCGCTTCCCCGTCACCGCGCTTGATCAACAGCCACTGCACCTGGCGTCCTTTCATCGCGGTCCGCACCAGCTTCCAGCCACCGGCCAGGCGTTGTCCATGCAGCACGAAGTCGATCCTGCCCGCCGCCAGTGCCTGCAGTGGATCGCCTTCACAGGCCCAGGTGCCGTGATCGAAGACTTCCACGTGGCCCGCACCATAGTGGCCTTCAGGAATGTCTCCCTCGAAACCGGCGTAGGACAGCGGATGGTCTTCCACTTCCACGGCCAGCCGCTTTTCACCGACGCGCAGGGAAGGCCCCTTGGGCACCGCCCAGCTCTTCAGTACGCCGTCCATTTCCAGGCGGAAGTCATAGTGACGCGAGCTGGCATGGTGCAGCTGGATGACAAAGGTCGGCCGCTGCTTCGGGTCGCCCGGTGCGGGCGTGTCGTCGGGCTCCGTTGTCTGCCCGGCGCCACCGCCAAGCCGGCGTTTGCGCCGATACTGGTGCAACGACATGGCTCACCCCGCCTTGCGTCGGGGTGCGGTCTTCTTTGCAGCCTTCTTCGTTGTCTTCTTTGCGGCCTTCTTCACTGGCGACTTGGCGGCTGCTTTGCGCGTTGCGGCCTTCTTCGCTGGCGTTCGCTTGTTCGCATCCAGGCTCTTCTGCAGCAGCGCCATGAAGTCGACCACATTGGTGCTGGCGTCCTCGCGCGGTGCCGGCTCATCGTCCACCCGCGTGGTGCCGCCCTTGGATTTGATGCGCTTGTTCAATACCTGCTGCAGGCGCTCGCGGAATTCATCGTGGTACTGCGACGGATCCCAGTCGCCGGCCATCGACTCGATCAACTGCTCGGCCATCGCCGTTTCCTTGCTGGTGATGCGATAGTCGGACAGTTTGCCGGTGGGCAGCTTGTAGTCCTCGGGATCCACCAGTTCCTGCGGATAGCGCAGGATCATCAGCACCAGCGCGTCCTCATGCGGCATCACCGCGCACAGGTATTCGCGCGTACGCACCACCACCCGCGCGATGCCCACCTTGCCGGTGCTGCGCAACGTTTCGCGCAGCAGCACATAGCCCTTCTCGGCCTTCTTGCCGGGCACCAGCAGATACGGTTTCTCGTAATAGCGCGGGTCGATCTGCGCCGCATCCACGAATGATTCCACCTCCACCGCTTCGTGGCTTTCAGGCGCGGCCGAGCGGATATCACCTTCCTCCAGCACGACATAACTGCCCTTGTCGTACTCATAGGCTTTGACGATGTCCTTCCAGGGCACCTCCTCGCCGGTGTCGGCGTTGACCCGTTCGAAACGGATCGGCTTGCGGTCGCGGGAATCGAGCATGCGGAACTGCAGGTCGACCTTGCGTTCGCCGGACATCAGCGACACCGGCACGTTGAGCAGGCCAAACGACAGCGTGCCGGTCCAGATCGGGCGGGCCATGGGCGTACCTTTGGCGGGGCAGGGCATCCAGCTTCGGATGGGCGGTGTAAACCACCCGTGTCGATACCGTGCACGTGGGTTCTACGCAGATGCGGTAGTGCCGGCCGCTGGCCGGCAGAGCTCGCGGCCTGAAGTTTCCTGGGGTTGCCGGCCAGCGGCCGGCACTACTGCAGCAACGGCCTCACCGCCGCCGCCGGAATATGGTCCAGCGCGCGCCAGGCGTCTTCCACCACCGGCCGCGCCTGCGACCAGCCCAACCGTGACTGCCCGCGCATCTGTTCCCAGTGCTCGGCCAGTTCCTCGCAGGTATCGGCGGCATCACCGCGTGGCCAATCCGCAGCATGCGTGGTCAACGCGAAGGCATACACCGGGCATAGGTCGCGCCAGTTCCGGTGGCTCTGCCCGCGGCGCTCCTCGTAGTCGTTGAGCATGTACTGCAGGTAGTCCTGCGCCACCGCCTGGGGGTCTTCATGGCGACGCGTACGGCGCTGCGCGCTGCGCTGACCGAGCGGATCGAGCAGGGCGTTGAACACGGACGGTGCGGGTCGTTCAAGACGGGGCATGGCCGGCTCCTGCAGCGGGGGCGGGTGGGCAGGAATACGCGCGGTGCCGTTACCGGGGGGTGAGCGAGATGTTCATGACGCCAGGTTCGCAACGGCTTTACCTGCGGGGCGGTGTAGTGGAATCCCCCCAAGGGCAGGTACCAGACCATGAGCCGAGAGACCTCGCGAGACCCGCTGCGGGAGAACCACCCGCCCATTCCCGGCGAGCAGCGCGGCAAGCGCGATGCCGACAACGCCGACTACCGCGGCACCGGCGCGCCGTTCTTCGATGCCGAGCACGACCACCTGCCGGTGAAGCACGAGGCTGAACAGGCGGCCCAGGACCGCAAGGATGGCGGCGACCGCCATCGCGGTGGCCAGGAGAGCCCGCTCAAGCGCCGTGAACGCAAGCAGCGCGCCAGCGACAACCAGGACGAGGCGCTGGAGGAGACCTTCCCGGCCAGCGACCCGACCTCGCCGTTCGTGCCAGCCAAGGCCCCCGACTGACCGGTAGTGCCGGCCGCTGGCCGGCAACCTCCTGACGTCCTGCACGGCGCGATGCCGGCCAGCGGCCGGCACTACCACTTCAGCGCCACGACCATTGCAGGCCGACGTTGGCTCGCCGTCCCGGTCCCGGCTCGTAGAAGCGACCATTGCCGTCATTGACGATCACCGAGCCGATGTAGGCCCGGTCCAGCACGTTCTCCAGCCGGGCGAAGGCGCGCAACTCGCCGCCCGGCAGCGTCCAGCGACGGCCGGCTTCCAGGTGCAGCAGGGCGTAGCCCGGTGCGCGCTCGGTGGCCACGTCATTGACCACGGTATCGCTGCTGGCCGTTGCCTCCAGCGCCCACTGCCAACCGGCAGGGCTCCACTGCAGCCGGGCGAAGGCCTGCTGGCGCGGCACGCCGGGCAGACGGCTGCCTGCAGCGACCAGGGTGTTCGAGGTCAGGTACGGCGAGCGCACCTGCGCCTGCAGCCAGGTCCACGCCAGCTGCAGTTCCAGGTGCTCGGCCAGCGGCTGTCGGTACTGCAGCTCCAGCCCCTGGCGGCGGGTGCGGCCAATGTTGCGGTAGGTGCTGCGTCCGCCGATATTGCTGGCAACGGCCAGCTCGTCGTCGGTATCTGCACGGAACAAGCTGATATCGAGTTGGTTGCCTTCCTGTGCGTGCCACTTGCTGCCAACCTCGATGGAGCGGCTGCGCGCGGCGGCCAGATCCAGTGCCAGCCCGGCTTGGCCGTCGGCGCGATAGCCCAGTTCGTTGAAGGTGGGGGTCTCGAAACCACGCCCCACGGCCGCGTGCAGCCGCCACTGCGGGCTGGCCTCGAAGCTGACGCCTGCCACCGGCGTGATCGCCTGGTAGCGGCGGTGGCCACTGTCGTCGGGGTTGGCGCCGACGATGTAGCGGTCATTCGATTCGAATCGCACGGCGCTGTGGCGCAGCCCGGCCAGCAGCGACCAACGCGGGCTCCACTGCCACCACGCCTGGGCGAACTGATCCACGTTCTGCACGACGTCGATCTGGTCACGACGCAGCCGCCCACGCACGCCCAGGGCGCTGCCGATGAAGTTCTCGAAGCCGGTGCGGTGCTGACGCTGGCGGTCGGCGCTGAGCCCGGCTACCAGGTCCAGCGGTCGCCCGGCCAGATCACCGTGCCAGCCCCAGCGCGCGTCCAGCCCGCCATAGCCGCCCTGCAGATCGATCACGCCGCCGGCATGCAGCGGGCTGTTGGTCTGGGGTGCCGGCGGAATCGGCAGGTACTGGCGTACCGCGCGCTGGCCGGCATAGCCCGTCAATTGCCAGCGCTGCGCTCCCGTTTCACGGGTCCAGCGCAGGCCGGCCTGCTGCTGGCGCACCGTTTTGCGGGTGTTGTACTGGTGCGCGACTGCCGTGGCCTGGCGCGGATCAGCCGCCACCTGGGCACGGGTCAGGCCCAGCGGATCC
The DNA here is from genome assembly GCF_059372495.1 of Stenotrophomonas sp. YJH_SMC_80. NCBI lineage: Bacteria > Pseudomonadati > Pseudomonadota > Gammaproteobacteria > Lysobacterales > Lysobacteraceae > Stenotrophomonas > Stenotrophomonas sp. YJH_SMC_80. The sequence goes on along the minus strand of NZ_JCAFVP010000004.1, from coordinate 80,587 downwards.
TGTGCATCGGGGGCATCGAGCGCATTGAGCAACAGCTCCAGCCGCCCACCGCCCAGCGCACCACCGATGCGTGCGTTGAGCGATTCACGGCGCGCACGGCTGTGGTCCCGCCAGCCATCGGTGCGGAAGTGATTGGCGGCGATGTTGTAGTCCAGCACTTGACCGGCACCCTTCAGCTGCGCACCGACACTGAGCGTGTTGTCGGCGCCGGCATTCACGCGCAACCGCCACGGGTCGCCGGCCTGGCCCTGCGCGCTCCAGACCTGCAGCACGCCGCCGGAGGAATTGCCGTACAACGCCGAGAACGGCCCGCGCAGCACGTCGATGCGCTCGGCGCCCAGCAGGCTGGCGTGTGACAGCTGGCCCTGGCCATCGGGCATGGTGGCCGGCACGCCGTCGATCAACACCCGCACCCCGCGCACACCGAAGGTCGAGCGCGCGCCGAAGCCACGGATCGACAGCTGCGTGTCCTGCGCGAAGTTCTGCCGGTCGCGCGCCAGCAGCCCCGGTACCCCGGCCAGCGCCTCGGACAGCTGCGCGCCGCTGCCAGCGCGGCTGGCATCGATCCAGACCGTGTCCTGGCTGGCCGGCAGCGCGAACGGGGCGATGCCCGGCACCCGTGCGGCCTGTACCTGCACCGCAGGCAGGGCGGTGGGCGCAGGCTCGGCCACCGCTGTCCAGGGCGACAGCAGCAGGGCAGACAGCGGCAGGCAACAGCGTCGTGCGGCGGGATTCATGATTCAGGTTGATGGATCGGGCGGCAACGCACGCCATGGTACGGGGCCGCGGATGACGATGGCGGCGGCCAGCCCCGGCAGGCTTTGTTACGATGGGCTGTTTCCGGCCGAAAAGCCGCGAACCGCGTGGCGCAATTCCTCCCCCTTTCCGTCTACCGAACGAGTACCGCCGTGTCCTTCTTTGCAAACGTGGAACTGGTCCCAGGCGACCCGATCCTGGGCCTGACCGAGGCGTACAACGCCGACAGCCGCCCGACCAAGGTCAACCTGGGTGTGGGCATCTACTACGACGAGAGCGGCCGCATTCCGCTGCTGCGCGCCGTCAAGCAGATCGAGCAGCAGCTCGCCGCCGAGGCCAAACCGCGCGGCTATCTGCCGATCGATGGCCTGCCGGCGTACACGCAGGCCACGCGTGAGCTGGTGTTCGGCAAGGACTCGCCGCTGCTGGCCGCCGGCCGCGTCACCACCGCACAGACCGTTGGTGGCAGCGGTGCGCTGCGCGTCGGCGCCGACGTGCTGAAGAAGCTGCTGCCGCACGCCACCGTTGCGCTGAGCAACCCGAGCTGGGAAAACCACCGCGCCGTGTTCAGCGCGGCCGGTTTCGAGGTGCTGGACTACACCTACTTCGACCCGACCACCCATGGGGTTGATTTCGACGGCATGCTGGCCGACCTGGGCAAGCTGGAAGCCGGCACCGTGGTGCTGCTGCATGCCTGCTGCCACAACCCCACCGGTGCCGACCTCACGGTCAGCCAGTGGAAGCAGGTCGCGCAGCTGCTGAAGGACCGCCAGCTGTTCCCCTTCATCGACATGGCCTACCAGGGCTTCGACAAGGGCATCGAACAGGACGGCGCCGCGGTGCGCATCATCGCCGAAGCAGGCATCGACAGCTTCATCGTCGCCAACTCGTACTCCAAGTCGTTCTCGCTGTACGGCGAGCGCGTGGGTGCGCTGTCGATGGTGGCGCCGACCGCCGCTGACGCCAAGGCCGTGCAGTCGCAGGTCAAGCGCGTGATCCGCACCATCTACTCCAGCCCGTCCACGCACGGTGCTGCGCTGGTGGCCGGCGTGCTGACCAACCCGGAACTGCGTGCGATGTGGGAGCAGGAGCTGACCGAGATGCGCGAGCGCATCCACGCCCTGCGCCAGGGCCTGGTCGAGAAGCTGGCTGCCGCTGGCGCACCGCAGTTCGGTTTCATCAACGAACAGGCCGGCATGTTCTCCTACTCCGGCCTGAGCCGCGAGCAGGTCGAACGCCTGCGCGACGAGTTCGGCATCTACGCCGTCGGCACCGGCCGCATCTGCGTGGCCGCGCTGAACCAGAACAACCTGGAATACGTCGCCAAGGCCGTGGCCACCGTCGCCAAGGGCTGAAACAACGCTCCAGTAGCTTGAAGACAAAGGCGCCGAAAGGCGCCTTTGTTTTTTTGCTTTTGCTCTTGCCTTTGCCATCCCCACCGCGCTCGCGGCGAACCCTGAAGCGCGTGGGGGGGGGAGGCGCTGCAGGACCGTTGGCGCCATGGGCCCGAGGCATGCCTCAGGCGGGTTGGGCAGGACGCCCCCACCCCGGTCTTGCCGTGTGCGCAGGACAGCGCACACGAGCAAGGCGCCATCGAGCTTACATGGACGTACTTGCAGCGTGTCCTGCATCGCCTCCCCCTCCCACGAGCCTCGACAAAGGGAAGGCGCCACGAGCGCAACGCATCTGGAAACGATTACGCCTTCCCGCGCTCACGCACGCCCCCGCCATACGGGCGACAATAGGCGTTTTCCCGCTGCCGAGACCTGCCCGCTCATGTCCCGTACTTCGTTGACCCGCTTCCTGATCCAGGAACAGCACGCCGGCCGCATCAACGCCGACCTGCGCCAGCTGATCGCGGTCGTCGCCCGCGCCTGCACCAGCATCTCCATCGCCGTCAGCAAGGGCGCCCTCGGTGGCGTGCTGGGCGATGCCGGTACCGGTAACGTGCAGGGCGAGGCGCAGAAGAAGCTGGACGTCATCAGCAACGAGATCCTGCTTGAAGCGAACGCCTGGGGTGGCCACCTCGCCGCGTGCGCCTCGGAGGAAATGGACCACAGCCAGCCGGTGCCGGACATCTACCCGCGCGGTGATTTCCTGCTGCTGTTCGATCCCCTCGACGGCAGCTCCAACATCGACGTCAACGTCTCCGTCGGCACCATCTTCTCGGTGCTGCGCTGCCCGACCAATGTCGAACTGCCGGGCGACGACGCCTTCCTGCAGCCGGGCAGCAAGCAGATCGCCGCCGGCTACTGCATCTACGGGCCCAGCACCCAGCTGGTGCTGACCGTCGGCCATGGCACCCACGCCTTCACCCTGGACCGTGAGAAGGGCGAGTTCGTGCTGACCACCGAGAACATGCAGATTCCGGCGGCTACCCAGGAGTTCGCGATCAACATGTCCAACCAGCGCCACTGGGAAGCACCGATGCAGGCCTATGTCGGCGATCTGCTGGCGGGCAAGGAAGGCACGCGCGGCAAGAACTTCAACATGCGCTGGATCGCCAGCATGGTCGCCGACGTGCACCGCATCCTGACCCGCGGCGGCATCTTCATCTACCCGTGGGACAAGAAGGATCCGTCCAAGGCCGGCAAGCTGCGCCTGATGTACGAGGCCAACCCGATGGGCCTGCTGGTCGAACAGGCCGGCGGCGCCGCCTGGACCGGCCGCGAGCGCATCCTCGACATCCAGCCCGACCAGCTGCACCAGCGCGTGCCGGTGTTCCTGGGTTCGCGCGAGGAAGTGGCCGAAGCCGTGCGCTACCACCACGCACACGACAACGCACAGGGCTGACGGCCTATCGCCTGACAGCGGTCATGGCAGAACGATGACATGACCGTGGGGTGACACCGAGGGCGGCAAACGGCACCATCAAGCCGTTGCCGCCTAAGGAATGCACGCATGCACGAGCAGGGCCCGGTCGATTTCATCGAGGTCATCCACAACGCGGTCCCCAGCGAGGTCTGCGCGGCGATCGTCGAGCGCATGCGTGCTGCACAGGGTCTGCGGCCAGGCGCGGTAGGCAGTGGTGTGTTCCCGGAACTCAAGCACAGCAAGGATCTGCGCATCAGCGGCCTTGATGGCTGGCAGGATGTGGACCATCAGCTGCAGCATGCGGTGTTCAATGGCCTGCTGACTTATCTACGCCGTTATCCACAGGCATTGATTGCACCACTGATGTTGCAGATCCAGGACAGCAATGGCCAACCGCGTCGCCTGTCTGCCGAGGACTTCCCCGACATGCCACCACAACAACTGGCGGATCTTGCGCGGACCTGCCTGCGTCCCGGCGCCATCAACCTGCAGTGGTATGCGGCGGGCGAGGGTGGTTACCCTTACTGGCACTGCGAGCTGTACCCCAAGGATGCGCAGGCCGAGACCCTGCATCGGCACGTGCTGTGGACGCTGTACCTCAACGACGAGTTCGAAGAGGGGGAAACCGAGTTCCTGTTCCAGGGGCGGAAGATCGCACCACGCACCGGCAGTCTGCTGATTGCGCCGACGGCGTTCACCCATACCCATCGTGGCAACCGACCGCAGGGCGGCGACAAGTTCATCGCGACGAGTTGGATCCTGTTCCAGAGCGCGCAGAAGTTATTTGGGGGACGGTGAGAGGCCCTTGAGGTATGCGCGTTCCTACATGAAAAAAATCGCGTTCTCACCTCAGTCGACGTGACCCTCTAAACTGAGAATTGGAAATCTCATATGTCCCTGAGGAATTCCATGCTCGTTGAACGTCCTATTAGAATATCTAGATCTAAGCCATGAATTCAGCTCGTCCGCATGAAGGACGTGCTTCAACTCATACACAAAAGACCCATTGCGTTCCCTCCATTCCCGTGAATGGACCTGTAGTGTTGGATCGCAAAAGAAGGATCTGTGTTCGAGATCGCAGATCAACCACGCATGTGGAACTCGCTCACCTCGATCTGCAAGTAAGAATCCAAGCGCATATCTTATGCGTTTGATGTCACCCATCGCTCTTGAAAAATCGTTCTCACATTCAGAGAGAATCGTCGCAACTCCGCTATTTGAATAGCACTGTCGCTTTTCTATCGGGTAAATGTCGCTCAATGCCCAAAGAAATGTATCGCCAACTCTGGTTGAAAGCACGCCCTTACCTACTCTGCCAAGCAAGTCGGTAATATTAGCTCTTCCAACGACATGCTTTGTAACCGCGCCGAAAGCACCTTAGAACAACGACCTCTGCGGCGATTCTTTGCGCGGCGGCAACGGCTTCACGAACCGGCTGCAATCCAGCTTCGGCCAATGGCTGTTCTGCGCATTGAAGCCGAGACGCTTTCGCGCCAGCTTGAAGCGGTTGTTCAACAGATCGGCATACACGCCCTGGCCACGCATGCGGGTGCCGAACTGGCTGTCGTAATCCTTGCCGCCGCGCAGCTGCTGGATGGTGCTCATCACGTGCGCAGCGCGATCGGGATGATGGGTGTCCAACCAATCGCGGAACAGCGGGGCCACTTCCAGCGGCAGGCGCAGCAGCACGTAGCCTGCGGTGCTGGCGCCAGCATCGTGCGCGGCCTCCAGCACGGCTTCCAGTTCGCTGTCGTTGATCCACGGGATCACCGGCGCCACCATCACACCCACCGGAATGCCCGCTTCATGCAGGCGCTTCATCGCACGCAGCCGTGCATGCGGCGCCGACGCGCGTGGCTCCAGCTTTGCGGAGAGATGCGGGTCCAGCGAGGTCACCGAGAAATGCACGCTGACCAGGTTCTCCGCCGCCAGCGGTGCGAGCAGATCGATGTCACGTTCGACCAGTGCGTTCTTGGTGATCAGCGAGAACGGATGCTTGGTTTCCAGCATCACTTCGATCAGCTGGCGGGTGAGCTTGAACTTGCGTTCGATCGGCTGGTACGCATCGGTGTTGATGCCCAGCGCGATCGGTTGCGGAACGTAGCCCGGCTTCGACAACTCCTTGCGCAGCACCTGCGGCGCATTGGTCTTGGCGAACAGCTTGGTCTCGAAGTCCAGGCCTGGCGACAGGTTCAGATAGGCGTGCGAGGGGCGCGCTAAGCAGTAGGAGCAGCCATGCTCACAACCGCGGTACGGATTCACCGATTGGCTGAAGCCGACGTCCGGTGAGGTGTTGCGGCTGATGATGCTGCGTGCGGTCTCGGCACGTACTTCAGTGCGCAGACGTGGGGCGAGGAATTCCTCGCTCTCATCGACTGCCCAGCCGTCGTCCACCGCCTCGCTGACGGTGCTTTCAAAGCGCCCGGCAAGGTGGGACGTGGAACCTCGGCCCTTGATCGCGATACCCATTGCGGCAGGTTACGCCGCAGCCGTCTCAATGGCTGCGACGGCTGCCTGAAGGGTTCAGCGCGGTGCTGCGTCGAGCATGGCTCAACGCTACAGGGGAGCGGTCAGAGCAACGCCAGGTACCCGCGCACCGTGGCGTCCAGGCCGTCGTACAGCGCCTCACCGATCAGCGCGTGACCGATCGACACCTCCAGCACGTCCGGCACGTGGGCCAGGAAATCGCGCAGGTTGTCCTGTGACAGGTCGTGCCCGGCGTTGACGCCCAGGCCCACCGCCTGCGCCCGCCGCGCCGCAGTGGCGAACAGTTCCAGCATCGCCGCAGCGTCTCCGGCCGCGTGTGCTTCGGCGTAGGGGCCGGTATACAGCTCGACACGATCTGCACCAACGTCGGCCGCCTGCTCCAGCAGTGGGTTGCCAGCATCGACGAACAGGCTGACCCGGCAGCCCATCGCCTTCAGTTCGGCGATCAGTGGTCGCAGCCGCTCGGCATCCCGCTCGAAGTCGAAGCCATGGTCGGAGGTGATCTGTCCATCGCCATCCGGCACCAGCGTCGCCTGCGCCGGGCGGGTCTGCGCGCACAGCGGCAGCAGGCCTGGGTAGCCCTCGCGCGGCGGCGCGAATGGATTGCCTTCGATGTTGAATTCCACGCCACGCGCGCGGGTCAGCGTGGACAGCGCCAGCACGTCCTCGGCGGTGATATGGCGGCGGTCCGGCCGCGGGTGCACGGTGATGCCATGTGCACCGGCATCCAGGCAGGCCTGGGCGGCGCGCACCACGTCCGGTTCGGCGCCGCCGCGCGAATTGCGCAGGACGGCGATCTTGTTGACGTTGACGCTGAGCTGGGTCATGGAACGGAACTACTTGGAAAGAGGGGACGGATCGTGGTCGTTGGCGTCGGCATTGCGGCGGGCCTGGGCCTGCTCGCGCAGGCGGCGCAGCTCCTCGGCATCGACAAAGGTGGCAGGGTCGCGCTGAAGGTCGCCGAAGCGGGCCACATAGCGACCGCGCACCCAGGCCAGCAGGAAGGCGAGGGCGGCCAGCAGGCACAGGGTCATCAATGCGGCGCTGGGGGTCTTCAGGGCGAAGGCGAAACAGCCCAGCGCCAGCAGCAGGTACAACCAGTACATAGTCGGGCTCCCCGGATGATCGCCGCAGTGTAGCGCTGCGTCAGAGCAGCGGCGAGGCCAGCCGGGCGAAGGCCTCGGGCAGGCGGTGCAGCCACAGCGAACGGCCAGCCTGGTCGTGCACGCGGGTGGCGCGGTCGAACTCGCCCTGCAGCAGCCCGGCCAGAGCGGCGACGCGGTCACGGTCGCTGATCATCATCGACAGCTCGAAGTTCAGGCGGAAGCTGCGGTGGTCGAAGTTGGCGCTGCCAACGATGCAGACATCGTCGTCGGCGATGAAAGCCTTGGTATGCAGCATGCGCGGGCCGTACTCGTAGATCTTCACCCCGGCGTGCAGCAGTTCGTCGAAATAGGAGCGCGCGGCCTGGGTGACAAACCAGGAGTCGCTCATCTTCGGCACCAGCAGGCGCACGTCCAGTCCACCCAGTGCCGCCGAAGTCAGCGCCATCCGCGCCGCTTCGCCCGGCACGAAGTAGGGCGTTACCAGCCACACGCGCTCGTGTGCTTCCTGGATGGCCGCCACGTGCAGGCGGTGGATCGTTTCCCAGCCCGAGTCCGGGCCGGAGACCAGCACCTGGGCGTTGATCGCACCATCGCCGCGCAGCGGCATGTCGGCCGGCCACAGACGGGCAATGTCCATGCGCGAGGGATCCTGGCCACTGGCGTAGAGCCAGTCCTCGGCGAACACCAGCTGCAGGCTGCGCACGACGTGGCCGCGGATGCGCATGTGCAGGTCGCGGTAGGCGTTCGGCTTGCGGCTCTCGTCTTCATCGTCGGTGATATTGATGCCACCGGTGAAGGCCAGCCGGCCATCGACGATCACCAGCTTGCGGTGCGTACGCAGGTTCAACCACGGCCGCTTGAACGGCTTCAGCAGCTGCCGCGGATGGAACCAGACCGCCTCGCCACCGGCATCGATCAGCGGCTGCAGGAAGCGGCGAGGCAGGGCGGAAGAACCCACTGCATCCAGCAGCAGGCGCACCTGCACGCCGGCACGGGCGCGCTCGACCAGGGCGTCGCGCAGGGCGGTGCCGGCATGGTCCGGATTGAAGATGTAGTACTCCAAGTGCACGTGATCGCGAGCCTGCGCCACCGCTTCCAACAGAGCGGCGTAGGTAGCGGCACCATCCACCAGCCAGTTCACTTCGGTCGCGCTGCTCGGCGCCAGGCCCGTGGTGGCCTGCGCGATCTTGGCCAGCTCGGTGCAGTCGGCATCCGGTGGGCAGACATCGCTGTAGTGCTCCATGCCCGAACGTGCGCGTCCGCGGCGCAGCCGTTGCCGCTTCACCTTCTGCGGGCCCAGCAGGTAGTAGATGAACAAGCCGAGGTAGGGCAGCAGCGCCAACGACAGGATCCAGCTCAGCGTGGCGACCGGCTCACGCTTCTGCAGCATGATCCAGCCCGCCAGCGCGAACAGATACAGCAGGTAGGCCGCCGCCAGGATCGAGCCAAGGTGGGCGATGCCGTCGAGCCAATGACGCAGGGAGTCGAAGAGGGCGAGCATCCGCCGATCATAGCGGTCCAGGCCGGCAGGCATAAAAAAAAACGCCCCTGTCTCCAGGGGCGTCTGCAGTCGCGTCATGACTGTTGTGTTGCGGTGTAGCGATTACTGCTGCACAAAACCGATCTTCTTCATCTGAGCATTCTTCGCGGCGGCCAGAACCTTGGCCATCACGTCGTACTCGGAATCCGGGCTGGCGTCGATGCGCAGTTCCGGCTGGTTGGTCGGGTCACGCTGGACCTCCTGCTCCATCCGCTGCTGCAGCTCGCTGGTATTGATCGGGCTGTTGTTCCACGAGACCTGGTTGCTGGCGTCGATCTTCAGTTCGATCGGCGGCGGCGGTTCGACCAGCTGCGGCGGTGGGTTGAGCACGCGCTGCGGCAGGTCGACGGCGATCGGGTACGTCATGATCGGCGCGGTCACGATGAAGATGATCAGCAGAACCAGCATCACGTCCACGAGGGGCGTGACGTTGATGTCTGCCATGGGGCCCTTGCCACCACCACTACTGAATGCCATGGCTTATTGCCCCTTTTCTTTGGTCGCGACGAAGCCGACGTCCAGCATGCCCTGTTCCTGCGCGACCTTGGTCAGGTCGTTGATGACGCGCATCTTGGTGGTGCGGTCACCACGCAGGTTCAGCGGCGGCTGCGGGGTCTGCTGGGCGGCGGTCGCCAAGCGCGACTCAAGAGTCTGCTTGTTGATTTCTTCGTCGTTCCAGTAGATCGAGCCGTCTTCCTTGACTGCCAGGGTGATCGGTCCGGAACGTTTTTCAGCGTCTTCCGGCTTCTGGATCAGGTTGGCTTCCGGCAGATCCACCTTGACCTTGTGGGACATCAGGGGCGCCGTGATGATGAAGATGATCAGCAGCACCAACATCACGTCCACGAGGGGCGTAACGTTGATGTCGGCCATGGGGCCGCCGCTGTTACCACTACTGAAAGCCATAACGGGCTCCGTCTAGATCTTGGTGACTACTTACGTTCGTCGCTGGGTGACGCGCGCCGCAATTAGCGGACGCGCGAGCCGGTGGCGAAGAAGTCGTGCAGGTCGTGCGCGAAGGTATCGAACTTGCTGATGGTCGCGCTGTTGATCTTGCTGAAGAAGTTGAAGGCGAACACGGCCGGGATCGCGACGAACAGACCGATCGCGGTCATGATCAGCGCTTCACCCACCGGGCCGGCAACGGCGTCGATCGAAGCGGAGCCGGTGGCACCGATCTTGATCAGGGCGCCGTAGATGCCCCACACGGTACCCAGCAGACCGACGAACGGAGCGGTCGCGCCGACGGTGGCCAGCAGGGTCATGCCCGACTGCAGCTTGTTGCTTTCGCGGGTGACGGCCTGACGCAGGGCGCGGTCGACGAACTCCGAACGGCTCAGGTTCTCACCCACGCCGCCGGTAGCGCCGCCTTCAGCGCGCTGGTGGTGCGCAGCAGCTTGGGCAGCGTCCAGAGCGATCTTCGAGAACGGCTCCGAAGCCGGCTGCTCTTCCATGGCACGGATGGCGTCCTGCGCGTTCGGGGTATCCCAGAACAGGCTGACGACGCGATCAGCAGCGCTCTTCAGGCGGGTCGCACGGAAGATGTTGATGACGGTCCAGTACCAGGACATGGCCGACATGGCGATCAGGGTCAGCAGCACGACCCAGGAAACCGCGAAATCACCCGGCTTGGTGGTCATTTCGTGGATCAGGTGCTCGAAGCCCATCTGCGACAGGGCGTTGGACGGATTGCCCCCGGCAGCAGCGGCGATGAAAATTTCCTGCAGCATGACGCTTACCTTTGTTGTGTGTGGTGATAAAGGGTGTAGCTAAGCTAAACAATCGAACCGGGAGCGGGGGTGGCCATGCGGCCACCCGGGCGCATCAGTTCAGCGCAAAGTTGACCGGGACGCGAACGCGACCTGCCGCCTTCTTACCGCCAGATTCAGCGGCGTTGAAGCGCCACTTGCGAGCCGCTTCCATCGCGGCACGGTCCAGGTCGCGGTTACGGCTGGACTTTTCCACCGTGACATTGGTGACATTGCCGTTGGCATCGACATCAATGATCAGGATCACTTCGCCCTGGATACCCGCGCGGAAGGCGGCCGGCGGGTAGCGCGGCGGATTCATGGCCTTCGACGAGATGTCCACGCTGGCCTCGATCGAGGTCGCAGGTGCCGGCGGCGCGGGGGGCGACGGCGGGGTGACGATATCGCTCGGGCGCGGCTCCGGCACGTCCACGACCGGCGCCTGCGGCGGCGGCGGGACCGGCGACGGCTTCGGCGGCGACAGATTCTTCACCGGCGGCGGCGGAGTATCGGTCGGCGGCGGCGGCGGCGGCGGCGGCGGCGGCGGCGGCGGCGCATCGACGATGGTCACCATGACGTTGCGCTCCTTCTCAGCCACGGCCTTGGGAGCCACGGCGGGAATGAGGAGCATCATGAAGGCGGCCAGATGCAGGGCAATTACAAACGCGATGCCGACGATGCGAGGCCAGCTCAGCCCCTTGTCATCGGGTTGTTCGTACCGGTGAACGACTAGTTGTTCCGTCATGCGCCAAGAGCTCAATAGTGGGGCCGGGATGCCGGGGGCGGAATCCCTGATCAGCGGTGCATGACACCGCAGGAACCTCCAAGCTTATACCAATCCTGAGCGCCTGCGCATCAACTGGGCAGGCATTCAGGCGTTATTCCTACTTACTTCAGGTTGATGATTTTCTTGGCATCAGCCTGGTTCTTCACACCCTTCGCCAGCGCCTGCTGGGCGGCCTGCTTGGCCTCCGGGATGCGACCTTCGGCATGCAGGACGCGTGCCAGGTTCAGGTAGGTCTCACCGTCCTTGGACAGCGGGGCAGCCTTCTGCCACGCATCGATCGCCTGCGGCACCTGGTCGGAGTAGTAGTAGGACTGGGCCAGCGCCAGGTAAACCTGGTAGTCCGGCTTCAGGATGCCCTTCTGCAACCCTTCGTTGATGACCGCGATGACGTCCTTTTCCTTTTTGTCGGTGTTGGCATAGATGGAGTACAGCTGCTTGTACTCGCGCTCTTCGGTGAGCTGGCCGCTGCTGCGCAGCTTGTCCATCACCGCGGCCGCCTTGTCCATCTGGTCGGCCTGCATGTACATGCTGGCCAGGTTCAGCTGGGCCTTCTTGTCGTTCGGGTTCTTGGCGGCCAGCGCCTCGGCTTCCTTGACCGCTTCGCCGGACTGGCCTGCTTCGGACAGCGCCGCCATCAGCAGCTGGTTCCAGTTGTCCTTCGGTTCGGCGGAGCCGGCGATGGCCTGCTTCAGCACCGGAATCGCTTCCTGGTAGCGCTCCAGCTGGTACAGCGCCTGGCCCTTGGCGATCAGTTCTTCCGGCTTGGTCGACTTGCTCTCGGCGAAGTACTTGTCGAGGGTTGCCAGGCCTTCGGCTGTCTGGTCTTCCTGCAGCTGCAACTGGCCCAGCATCAGCATCGACTGGAAGTGGCCGTTGTTGTCCAGGCCGTTGAACTGCAGGACCTGCTTCAGGTAGGCGATGGCAGCCGGGGCGTCATCGGTCTGGTAGGCAGCCTGCGAGGCCAGCTGCGCGGCCAGCGACTTGTCGTACTCGTTCGCGGCGCTGTCAGCCAGGATGGCGTCGGCCTGGGTGCGGGTTTCCGGGAACTTTTCCTTGTTGTAGCTGTCGATCATTTTCTGCAGCTTGCTGCCCATCTTGGCCGAAGCCTTGACCGTCGGCTCCTGGCGGGTCGCGTTCGGGTACAGCGCCTCGGCCTTGGCCTGCTTGCCGCCACGGTTGCCGCGCTCGGAGGAACGCGAGGACTGCGCGAAGGCATCGGTGACCACGGCGCCGGTCAGGGCGGTCGCGACGAGGACGGAAAGCACAGCTTTGTGGTTACGGAAAATCATCGTTCACCTCGATCGAACCGCCGGTTAGCGGCAAAGTCGGACTGTCAGAAAAATCTGAGCCGCCAAACGTATCAGAAACAGATGGCGTGAGAAATCGTTTTATGTGCTGCAATACAGCATAGAACTGCGCACTCATCCGCACTTTGGCCGTAGCCCGGCCGCCTGCGCCTGCTGATAGACCGGCGTCAGGCCCGGGGCATCACGTCGCAGTTCCTGGATCCGGTTGGCCGGATCCGGGTGGGTGGACAGCCATTGCGGGCTGCGACCGCCGCTGGCGGCCATCATGTTCTGCCACAAGTCGACCGCCTGCGCCGGATTGAATCCGGCCTGGGCCATCAGCCGCTGGCCGATCACGTCAGCCTCGCTTTCCTGCGTCCGCGAGCCCGGCAGCAGGAAGGCAGTCTGCGCGCCCATGCCGCCGAGCTGGTTGACGGTGCTGGCAGCACCTTCGCCGTAGGCTGCACCAGCCAGCGCGCCGAGCACGGCCAGCCCGGTCTGCGCACCCATCTGGCGGGTGATGCGCTCTTCGTGGTGGCGGGCGATGACATGGCCGATTTCATGGCCGATCACGGCAGCCAGCTGATCCTGGTTCTTGGCCACGGTGAAGATGCCGGTGTTCACGCCGACCTTGCCGCCGGGCAGGGCGAAGGCGTTGGGCTCCTTGTCGACGAATACCGCCGTCTCCCACCGTACGCCACGGTATTGAGCTGGCAGCTGCGCGACCAGGGCGTTGACCACGCACTGCACGTAACCGTTCTGGCGGCCGTCGGTGCTGATCTTTTCCTTCTGCTTGGTTTCGGCGAACGCCTGTGCGCCGAGCTGGTCCAGCTGCGCCTGCGAGACGCCGCCCACCATCTGCCGGCGACCGGTAGGGGAGGTGGTGGTCGCGCAGGCGCTGACCAGGGTGGTGATGACAAGGGCCAGCAGCAGTTGTTTCATGGAAACTCCCCCGTGTTCATATGCGGAGTGTGTAGCGTAGCGGCTTAATCTTTCGTCAAGCGGACGCGGCGTTACGTTGACCCCAGGAACACCATCGCCGCAAGGGCGACCGCATTGTTCAGCGCATGGGCGGTGATCGCCGCCCACAACGTGCCGGTGCGCCGGTAGAGCCAGCAGAACGCGGCCCCCATGCCACCATAGACCAGCCACAGCTGTGCGATTTCGGCCGGGCCATTGGCACTCGTGCCAGGGATCTCATGGATCAGGGCAAATGCGAGGCTGCTCAGTACCACGCCCAACCCAGGCCGCCCGGCCTGCCACAGGCGGCCAAACAGCACGCGGCGGAACAGCAGTTCCTCGTAGGCCGGCGCCAGGACCACCGCGAACAGCACCAGGAACAACGGGAAACGTGCGATCGCGCTCTGCATCAGCGCCAGATTGGTGGGGACCGGCTCGACGCCGACCTGCTTGGCCAGGAAGGCGATGCCGTTGCTGCCGAGCACGATCAGGGTCGCCACCAGCAGGGTCCAGCCCCAGGTGGAGGGGCGGCGCAGCGCCTGGCGCGAGGCGTGGCGCTCGGCGGCGTTGGCCGGCCGTCGCCAGAAGTACAGCAGCAACGCGGCGCCACCGGTGGCGAACAGTGCCATGAGAATCTGCGCAAGCGCGCCGGGCTGGCCCAGTGACGCCGCGACCGAACTGGCGTCGGGTGCGCCAGCGCCAGCCTGCGCGTTCGCGTAACCAACCACCACGCCACGGTACAGGCCCCACAGCAGGCCGCTGACCAGGCTCAGGCCGAACAGGGTGACAGCGGCGATGCCCAGGTCGATGAAGAACCCCGCCAACGGCGAAACGGCACGCGGCGCGGCAGAAGCCGGCGGAACCGGGGGCGGAGCGGAGACCGGGGCGGATGCTGACATCAGGTACCTGTGTTCAAGAGTCGAAGGCCGGCGCGCCTCCCCGCGCGCCGGCCGTGTCCCGATTGTGTCAGATATCCAGGTTTGCGACCTTCAGCGCGTTGTCTTCGATGAAATCGCGACGCGGTTCGACGACATCGCCCATCAGGGTGCTGAAGATCTGGTCGGCTGCGACAGCGTCCTCGATACGCACCTGCAGCAGTCGGCGGGTTTCCGGATTCACCGTGGTGTCCCACAGCTGCTCCGGATTCATTTCACCCAGACCCTTGAATCGCTGGATCTGGCGGCCGCGCTTGGCCTCCTCGAGCAGCCAGTTCTGTGCCTTGGCAAAGCTGTCGACTTCGATCGACTTGGCGCCGCGGGAAATGGTCGCGCCTTCGCGGACCAGACCGTGCAGCAGCTTCGATGCCTGGTGGATCGCGCGCAGTTCGCCGCTTTCGAAGGCCGACATCGGCAGCACCTGGATGTGCTGTTCGCCCATGTGGCGACGGGTCACCAGCACAGCGGCCGGGCGCTCGTCGTTGGCTTCCTGCAGTTCCAGCGTGAAACGCGGGCTGCCCAGGCTGCCCTGGTTGAGGCGCTTGGCCAGTGCATCCAGGCCCTCGCCTTCGCCGGCAGCGCGCAGGCTTTCCAGGTCCATCGGTACGAAATCGACCAGCGCTTCAAGCAGGTTGCGGTCGTAGCGATGTGCGTTGCGCTCGATCGAATCCAGCGCGGCCGCGTAGGCCAGCAGCAGCTTTTCCAGCGCAAGGCCTTCGATGCCGGGCTCGCCGGTGGCCGGCACCAGCGCAGCGTTTTCCACCGCGCTGCTGGCCAGGTAGCTGTCCAGCGCCGGGTCGTCCTTCAGGTACAGCTCCTGCTTGCCCTGCTTGATCTTGTACAGCGGCGGCAGGCCGATGTAGACGTAACCGCGCTCGATCAGCTCCGGCATCTGACGGTAGAAGAACGTCAGCAGCAGGGTGCGGATGTGGGCGCCGTCGACGTCGGCGTCGGTCATGATGATGATCTTGTGGTAACGCAGCTTGTCCGGGTTGTACTCGTCTCGGCCGATGCCGGTGCCCAGCGCGGTGATCAGCGTGCCGACCTGGTCGGAGGACAGCATGCGGTCGAAGCGCGCGCGTTCCACGTTGAGGATCTTGCCGCGCAGCGGCAGCACCGCCTGGTTCTTGCGGTTGCGGCCCTGCTTGGCCGAGCCACCTGCCGAGTCACCCTCGACGATGAACAGTTCGGACAGCGCCGGATCCTTTTCCTGGCAGTCGGCCAGCTTGCCCGGCAGGCCGGCGATATCCAGCGCGCCCTTGCGGCGGGTCAGGTCGCGGGCCTTTCGCGCCGCTTCACGTGCGCGCGCGGCGTCGACGATCTTGCCGGCGATCGCCTTGGCTTCGTTCGGGTTCTCCTGCAGGAACTCTTCCAGGCGCGCACCGAAGGCGTTTTCCACCGCCGGACGCACGTCGGAGCTGACCAGCTTTTCCTTGGTCTGGCTGGAGAAGCTCGGGTCCGGCACCTTCACCGACAGCACCGCGATCATGCCTTCTCGCATGTCGTCGCCGGTCAGGTTGATCTTGGCCTGCTTGGCGATGCCGTTCTGCTCGATGTAGTTGTTGAGCACACGGGTCAGCGCACCGCGGAAACCGGCCAGGTGGGTACCGCCGTCCTTCTGCGGAATGTTGTTGGTGAAGCAGTACATCGTCTCCTGATAGGAGTCGGTCCACTGCAGCGCCACATCCACGACGATGCCGTTGTGCTCGCCGGTGACTGAAATGACGTTCGGGTGCAGCGGCGTCTTCAGCTGGGCCAGATGCTCCACGAAGCTGCGGATGCCACCCTCGTAGTGGAAGTCATCGCGACGGCCGTCGCCACGCTCGTCGGCAAGGACGATCTTGACGCCGGAGTTCAGGAACGACAGTTCGCGCAGGCGGCGGGCCAGGATGTCGTAGTGGAACTCCACGTTGTCGTGGAAGGCGACGGTGGACGGCCAGAAGCGCACGGTAGTGCCGCGCTTGGTGGTGGTTTCCAGCTTGGCCAGCGCGGTCACTGCGGCGCCGTTGCTGAATTCCTGCTGGTAGTGGAAGCCGTTCTGGAACACGTCCACCAGCAGCTTCTGCGACAGCGCGTTGACCACGCTGACGCCGACGCCGTGCAGGCCGCCCGAAACCTTGTAGCTGTTGTCGTCGAACTTGCCGCCTGCGTGCAGGACGGTCATGACGACTTCGGCTGCAGACACTTCGCGACCGAGCTTGGCACTCATCTGCTCGTGCTTGCCAGTCGGGATACCACGGCCGTTGTCGGACACCGAGACCGAACCGTCAGCGTGGATCGTCACCGCAACGTGGTCGGCGTGGCCGGCCAGCGCTTCGTCGATCGAGTTGTCGACGACCTCGAACACCATGTGGTGCAGACCGGTGCCGTCATGCACGTCACCGATGTACATGCCGGGACGCTTGCGGACAGCCTCCAGGCCTTCCAGGGCGGTAATGCTGTTGGCGTCGTAATTGCCGTTGTTTGCCGGGGTGTTCTGTTCGTCGCTCATTGCGCTTGCCGTAGGCTCCGCAGGTCGGCCACCGCTTGGAGCGATGTGCCGAGAATGAAAGGATTCCAACCCGAATTATACCAGCCGGGGTCGAGCGGCCCTGGTGTGCCCACTATGGCACAGCCACGATCTGTGCATGTTCCACGTGGAACCGGGCGATGTGGGTCAGGTCCAGCAGCGCCGCCGGGGTTTCGGTAGCGGTGATGAAGATCTGTGCCGGCCCATTGAGCAGGCGCTCCAGCACCCGCGCCTGATGGGTGCGATCCAGCTCCGAGGCCAGATCGTCCAGAGCGATCACCGGCCATTCGCCGCGCTGTTCCGCATAGTCCTCGGCCTGCGCCAGCAGGCAGGCCAATGCCGTCAGCTTGGCCTGACCACGGGACAACGCATCACGGCCCGGAATGTTGTGGAAATCCACACTCCAGTCTGCCCGGTGTGGGCCGACCGAGGTATAGCCGGCCTGCCGGTCGCGTTCCCGGGCCAGAAGCAGGGCATCGGCCAAGGGAAGCTCATGCCGCCGCCAACCGGGGCTCAGTTCCAGACCCTGGATGCCGAGTTGCGGAGCCAGGCTGGCGGCCAAGGCCACCGTGCGCTGCTGCAGACGCTCCAGGTAGTGCTGACGGCGGCTGGTCAGCGGTTCCCCGGCCTCGGCCAGCTCGTGATCCCAGGTATCGAGCATCCGCGACGGCCCGCCCTGCTTGAGCAGAGCATTGCGCTGCTTCAGCGCCCGGGAATAGCGGCGCCACAGGGAGAGAAAATCCGGTTCCACGTGGAACAAGCCCCAATCGAGGAAGCGACGGCGAGGTTCGCCCCCCCCACTGACCAGTGCATGGCTCCCCGGCTCGAACGTCACCACGGCCAGCGCTGCGCAGAGATTGCCCAGCTGCGCGACATCTTCGCCGTCCAATCGCCCCTTCCAGTCCTGGCCACTGTGGCGCAGCCCGGCCTTTCGGCGGTGCGGCGGGTGATCGGCACGCTGTTCGTCCCATTCCACGAAGATTTCCAGCGCTTCCTGGCCCTGGCGCACCAGACCGTCGCGGACCCGGCCACGGAAGCTGCGCCCGTAGGCCATCAGGTGCAGGGCTTCGAGCACGCTGGTCTTGCCGGCACCGTTGTCGCCGGTCAGCAGGTTCAATCCAGGCTTGGGCGACAGGTCCACCGCGCTGAAGCGACGCAGTTGGTGCAGGGCGAGGCGGCGGATAAGCATGGGGCGCGAAAGACCATCCGCACGAGGCGGTAGTGGGGCAGGGAATCCATCAGCTTACTGCATCGGTCAAGCCAGCCGTGGCGCGCCAGACATCGCCACTGTGCTGAAGCCTCCGCCTGGCAACCCTACGCGTGTTCCACGTGGTGGCGCTCCCTCATCTGGGCTCGCCTGGGTCTGGATATGCCCGGGAATCCTTGAATTCTGAGCGGCGGCGCAGGGTACAGGCCTGCAGATTTCAGCGATTTCAGCCTCATTCCGCGAGCATCGCCAGGTGCCCCCGACGGTGGGTTGCGCGAACACCGCGCGGATTTCTTGAAATCTACGATGCGATGCCGTGGAGGGTTCCACAGATTTCAAAGAATTCAGCCCGTTCGTTTCACGCTGTCCACAGCGGGACTGTATGACTTATACACAAGGTATGGGCAAACTGTGGATAAAAAAGCCCTTTTGCCCGACCTGCGAAACTATCCACAGGTTCCCCCCCAGCCTGAGGGGCCTCTATACAGGGGGTTTCAGCTGCATAAATATCTTAAAAATCAATTGGATAATGCATTTTTCCACGAAATCTGGGCCTACCATCACCACCAGGCTTTAGATTTATACCCAGATTTAGAAGCTAGGCCAGCTCTGATCCGGCCCCAACCACGCCTGTGGACAGTGACGTCTGCAGATGAAGCAACCACTGCGACAGCGGATGCGATCCGCTTCATCCATCCGACCAGATTGGGTCACCTGCAATCAGGCTGAAGACCCGGAACTGCGTACTCGATCGAAGTTGGCTGGGCAGCGCCCAGGTCAGCAACCTGGATTCCTACCGCGCAGGGCCGATTGCATCGGAGGGGCAACCAAGAACAATCGGCAAGCAGCAATCTCGAGCAAGACATTCGTCCAGACCTGGAGATTCCGCGAACTCCGATGCTCCACGTGGAACCTGCAAAAAAAACGCCCGGGGAGATCCCGGGCGTCCTTCGGTTCCACGTGGAACAGGCTGCTGTCAGAGACGCAGCGGCATCACCACGTGACGCGACTTCTCGCTGCTGGATTCACGAACCAGCGCAGAAGAGTTGGAATCGCGCAGCTGGATGATGACCTCCTCATCGCGCAGCGCGGAGAGGGCGTCCAGCAGGTAGTTCACGTTGAAGCCAATGGCCAGATCACTGACCGTGGTGTCGGCTTCGATCTCTTCCTGGGCTTCTTCCTGTTCCGGATTGTGCGCGCTGATCTTCAGGTTGCCCGGCGAGACTTCCACGCGGATGCCGCGGTACTTCTCGTTGGACAGGATCGCGGCGCGCTGCAGCGAGGCACGCAGTGCTTCACGATCAACCTTCACTTCGCGGTCGGCACCGATCGGAATCACCGCTTCGTAATCCGGGAAACGACCGTCGATCAGCTTCGAGGTGAAGGTGACATCGTCGCGCTTGACGCGCACGTGGCTGCGGCCGACTTCCAGTTCGATCTCGCGATCGCCGCTCTCCAGCAGGCGCTGCAGTTCGGTCACGCCCTTGCGCGGCACGATGATCTGGCGCTTGGAACCGCTGGGCTTGGCCAGATCGGTTTCACACAGGGCCAGGCGATGGCCGTCGGTGGCGACCGTGCGCAGCGCATCGCCGCGCAGGTCGAACAGCAGGCCGTTGAGGTAGTAGCGCACGTCCTGCTGGGCCATAGCGAACGCAGTGCGCTCGATCAGTTCCTTCAGGGTTGCTTCGCCGATGGCCACGCGCTCGGTGGCTTCCACTTCGTCCACCGACGGGAAGTCGTTGGAGGGCAGGGTGGCCAGGGTGAAGCGGCTGCGGCCGGCCTGCACGGTGATCTTGTCACCGGTCTGCGAGACGGTAATCCGGCTGCCGTCGGGCAGGGCGCGGATGATCTCGAACAGCTTGCGGGCGGGAATGGTGGTTTCGCCGTCCTGGGCGTCTTCAACCGCGATCCGCGACACCATCTCCACTTCCAGGTCGGTACCGGTCAGCGACAGCTGGCCGTTCTGCACCTGGACCAGGAAATTGGCCAGAACCGGAAGGGTCTGGCGGCGTTCGACCACGTTGACGACCTGTGCCAACGGCTTGAGAAAGGCTTCGCGCTGCAGTGTGAAACGCATGTGGTTCCGTGCCCCTATGCTTTAAAAAATGTGGAATAAATCAAAAGCTTGGTGGTGCTGGTAGAGACAGAATCGCTGGAAAACAACGCTAAGTCTTTGTAAATAAAAGGATTTCAGGCATCGAAACCCTCTGTATTACCGACCCCCAGGGGGTGGGGAAAGCTGTGGATAAAACCGACGCGATTTCAAACGCCATTTTTATCCACAACGTGTCCCGCGCTTGCTACCGGATTCTGCACCGTTTTGTGCGATGACGCCTCATCGGCATCCGTGCATCATTCGCTCAGCTTCCGGATCAGCTTGTCCCAGTCCTCGCGGAGCTTGCCGTCGGTTTCCATCAGGGTCCGGATCTGGCGGCAGGCATGCAGCACCGTGGTGTGATCGCGACCGGCAAAGGCATCGCCGATCTCGGGCAGGCTGTGCTCGGTCAGTTCCTTGGTCAGGGCCATGGCGACCTGGCGCGGGCGTGCCAGCGAGCGGGTCCGACGCTTCGACAGCAGATCCTTGATCTGCAGGCCGTAGTAGTCGGCAACGGTTTTCTGGATGTTGGGAATGCTGATCGCCTGCTGCTGGGCGCGCAGCAGGTCGCGAAGGGTTTCCTGGGCGAATTCGGTGGTGATCGCGCGGCCGGTGAAATTGGCGCGGGCGGTCAGGGTATTGAGCGCGCCTTCGAGGTCGCGCACGTTGGAGCGCATCTTCTTGGCGATCAGGAACGCAACATCATCGGGAATCTCGGCACCGCGTTCGCGTGCCTTGGCCAGCACGATCGCGGCGCGGGTCTCGAAGTCCGGCGGTTCGATCGCGACCGACAGGCCCCAGGCAAGCCGCGACTTCAGGCGCGCTTCCAGGCCCTCGACTTCGCGCGGATAGCGGTCGCAGGTCAGGATGATCTGCTGCTTGCCATCGAACAACGCGTTGAAGGTGTGGAAGAACTCTTCCTGGGTGCGGTCCTTGCCGGCGAAGAACTG
The DNA here is from genome assembly GCF_059372495.1 of Stenotrophomonas sp. YJH_SMC_80. NCBI lineage: Bacteria > Pseudomonadati > Pseudomonadota > Gammaproteobacteria > Lysobacterales > Lysobacteraceae > Stenotrophomonas > Stenotrophomonas sp. YJH_SMC_80. The sequence continues at coordinate 59,407 of NZ_JCAFVP010000004.1, read as the reverse complement.
GATGTCATCGATCAGCAGCGCATCCACCTGCTGGAACTGGCGCTTGAACTGATCCATGGTCTTTTCCTGCAGGGCCCGGATCATCGCGCTGAAGAACTGTTCCGAACGCAGGTACAGCACCTTCGCGCCCGGATTGGCCTGGCGCATGGCGTTGCCGGCGGCGAACATCAGGTGGGTCTTGCCCAGGCCGGTGCCCCCGTACAGCAGCAGCGGGTTGTGCGCGCGGTCGCCCGGCTTCTGCGCCGCCTGGAAGGCGGCGGCCAGGCCCAGCTGGTTGCTGCGGCCTTCGACGAAGTTGGCGAACGTGTAGTGGTTGTCCAGGTTGCCGGCGAACGGCACCTGCGGTTCGCTGGACACATGCGCCGACGGCGTGGAAACCGGCGCGTTCTGCGCCTCCACAGGGCGCGGGCGCGAGCCGATTTCAAGAAAAACGTCGCTGAAACCGGCGAAGTGCGCCAGCAGTTCGCGGATCCGGGCCAGGTACAGCTCGCGGACCTGGTCGACGATGAAGGCATTCGGTGCATACAGCACCAGGCTGTCCACGCGCAGATCGGCCTGCAGTGGCTTCAGCCAGGTATGAACGTCTTCCGGCGGGAACTCCGCTTCGAGGCGCTCGAGACTACGGGACCAAGCATCCATCAGCAATAATCGTCCGGTGGCCGGGGCATGGACGCGACAAGGCGCCCAAACACAGGCCTGAAAGGGGGGAAATGGATGGCTCAGACTACCACCGAGCGCCCGCCTTCGGAATGCTTGTCCCCTACTTATTCACAAAAACATCCACAGCTATTGCACAGCCCGGTGAATTCGCGTAGCTGCCAGGGGTTGACTTGGGGCAGGGTACCTCTCTAGAATTTCCGGTTCTTTCCGTCCCATTCATACGAGAGGCCCCCAATGGCCACGAAGCGCACCTACCAGCCCAGCAACCTCAAGCGTAAGCGCGACCACGGCTTCCGTGCCCGTATGAAGACCGCTGACGGCCGCAAGATCCTGTCGCGTCGCCGCGCCAAGGGCCGCAAAGTCCTGAGCGCCTGATTGCCATGCCGCACCCCGCGGCAGACGCAATCCCTTCGACAGTGAATACTGCAGACCCGCGCAAGCGATTCCCTCGCTCTGCGCGGGTTCGCACGCGTGCCGAATACTCAACGGTCTTCAACGGCGCCCGCCGTGTGTCCGATCCGCTGATGACCCTGCACTGGCTGCCGGCTGACCGGCCGGCCAGGCTGGGTCTGGCGGTTTCCCGCAAGGTTGATCCGAACGCCGTCGGGCGTAACCGGATCAAGCGCGTCCTGCGCGACATCCTGCGTCAGACACGTACCGACATCCAGCCAGGCGACTTTGTCGTCGTGGCTCGTAGTGCTGCGCGTTCCGCCAGCAACGACGAGATCCGCCAGGCCTTCCTGCGCCTGCTGCGTCGCCTGCGTGCATTGCCCACGCCGGGCGTGGACGGCACAATGCCGCCGCCTGATGGCATCGCAACTCCTTCTTTGACCGAGCCGGCATCGCGTCCCGGCCCCGCCGAGCCTGTCCGCTGATGAACCAGACCCGCGTATTCCTCATTTTTGCCTGGCTGATGGTGGCCGTGCTGCTGTGGATGGAGTGGAGCCGTGAAAAGGCTGCTCCGACCCCGGCACCAACCACCACGTCGGCCCCGGCCGCCGCACAGAGTGTTCCGGGCGCGAACCCCGGCGCCATCCCCAGCGCCCAGGTGCCGGGCGCCACCGGCCAGGCCGCCGCACAGGCCCAGGCCAGCGCTACCCCGGCCAGCCAGCGCGTGACCGTCACCACCGACGTGCTGCGCCTGGTGCTCGACGGCGGCCGCGTGCTCGACGCCGAGCTGCTGCAGTTCCCGCAGACCAAGGACGAAGGCAGCCCGCCGGTCCGCCTGCTGACCGAAGACCCCGCGCACCCGTACAGCGCGATCAGTGGCTGGGCCAGCGAAGACAAGAACACCCCGGTCCCGGGCGCCGACGGCTTCAAGCTGGTGGGTGACACCAAGGACTTCGTGCTGGCCAAGGGCCAGAACGAGCTGCAGATCCCGTTCGTGTGGACCGCCGACAACGGCGTGACCATCAAGCGCACCCTGACCGTCTCGCGCAACGAGTACGCCGTGCGCTTCAAGGACGAAGTCAGCAACGCTGGCGCCGCGCCGTGGAACGGCTACGTCTACCGCACCCTGGACCGCACCCCGACCATCCTGTCGCGGAGCATGACCAACCCCGATTCCTTCAGCTTCAACGGTGCCACCTGGTACGACAACGACAAGAAGTACCAGCGTCGTGCGTTCAAGGACTACCTGGAAGACGGCACGCTGAACCAGAACATCACCGGCGGCTGGCTGGCGATGCTGCAGCACCACTTCTTCACCGCCTGGATCCCGCAGAAGGACCAGACCGCACACTACGTGCTGTCGCAGGTGGCTGGTCGTGACCTGATCGAAGCGCGTGGCCCGGCCTTCACCGTGGCCCCGGGCCAGTCCACCAGCACCGAAGCCCGCCTGTGGGTCGGCCCGAAGCTGGTCAACCTGATCGCCAAGGAAGACGTGCCGGGCCTGGACCGCGTGGTCGACTACAGCCGCTTCTCGATGATGGCGGTGATCGGCCAGGGCCTGTTCTGGGTGCTGAACCAGGTGCACAAGCTGGTCGGCAACTGGGGCTGGGCGATCGTCGGCCTGGTGGTGCTGCTGAAGCTGGTGCTGTACCCGCTGTCGGCAACCCAATACAAGAGCGGCGCCAAGATGCGCCGCTTCCAGCCGCGCATCGCGCAGTTGAAGGAACGCTATGGCGACGACCGCCAGAAGTTCCAGACCGCGATGATGGAGCTGTACAAGAAGGAAAAGATCAATCCGATGGGGGGCTGCCTGCCGATCCTCATCCAGATGCCGATCTTCTTCGCCCTGTACTGGGTGCTGGTCGAATCGGTCGAACTGCGCCAGGCGCCCTGGTTCGGCTGGATCCAGGACCTGACCGCACGCGACCCGTACTTCATCCTGCCGGTCATCAACGTGGCAGTGATGTGGTTCACCCAGAAGCTGACCCCGGCACCGGGCATGGACCCGATGCAGCAGAAGATGATGCAGTTCATGCCGCTGGTGTTCGGCGTCATGATGGCCTTCATGCCGTCCGGCCTGGTCCTGTACTGGGTGGTCAATGGCGGCCTGGGCCTGCTGCAGCAGTGGTGGATGACCAAGCGCCATGGCGGTGAGCCGGTCCCGGCCACCACCTCGCCGGCCCCGGTCAAAAAGAAGTAATCCCGACCTGTAGAGTCGACTGTTAGTCGACTGGCAGTAGAGCAGTCGACTAACAGTCGACTCTACTACCGCCCCGGTCGATGAGAAGCCCGCCGCAAGGCGGGCTTTTCGCATGCGGCGTTAGAATCGCCGGCACACCGTTCCTCCCACCTTCGAGTCCACCATGCAGCGTGCGTCGTCGTTCCGCCTGTTCCTGCCGTCGCTGTTGTTGACCCTGGTCGTTGCCGGCTGTGGCGACAAGGACGCGAAGGCGCCGGCGACCACGGTCACCCAGCCCAGCGCGCAGGCCGCGGCCGCCGCCGATCCCGCCGCTGCACCGTTGCTGGCCGCGCTGCAGAAGCAGCTCGACGGCTACCGCCGCATCATCGTGCTGCTGGCCGACGAGGAACAGCAGTCGGCTGCCGACCGCGGTACCTCCACGCGCGTGGGCCAGCAGCTGTTCCACGATGGCCTGGAACAGCGCACGGCCATCGCCGCGCAGTTCGACACGCTGCTGCGCGGCTCCAGTCCGCAGCGCTTCGCCACCCTCGGCACCGTGCTGGACTACATCGAGTCGGCGCCGGAACTGTTCGACGCCGACCGCCTGGCCTTCCGCGAAGTGCTGCGTGACCTGCATGAACGGGTCGGCACCGATTCGTCGCTGCCGGCAGTGAAGCTGCACCAGCGCATCGGTGAAGACCTGGAGGCGCTTGATGAGATCGAGCGCAACTACAACCAGGAACTGACCCGCATCTTCAGCCGTTTCGAGCGCACCCGCGCCATCGAACTGAAGCGTGAGAAGTGGGACGACTACATCGCCCACCTGCACAAGGACTACAGCCGCGAAGCGATCCTGCGCGACTATGGCGTGATCGAGCCGTACCCGATGTCGATGAAGGACAGCGACCGCGAGATCTTCGGCCGCGACCTGCCGGCCAAGACCGTTGTGCTCACCTTCGACGATGGCCCGCACAAGGCCTACACCGATGAAGTGGTGGCCATCCTCAAGCGCTACGACGTGCCGGGCGTGTTCTTCGAAGTGGGCCGCAACCTGGGCAAGGTCGAGGCCGACGGCAAGGTCAGCCTCGGCCCGATGGCCAGGATCAGCCGCAACCTGATGGAAGAGGGCTATGCGGTCGGCAACCACAGCCTGACCCACGCCCAGCTGTCGCGCACCACCGGTGACGCGCTGCGCCAGCAGGTGCTGGACACCGACACGCTGCTGAAGGATGTCAACAGCAAGCGCGCGCCGCTGTTCCGCTTCCCCTATGGCGCACGCAATGCCGAAGGCCTGCAGCTGCTCAACGAAGCCGGGCTGAAGTCGATCATGTGGAACATCGACTCGATGGACTGGGCCGACCCGGTGCCGGAATCGATCGTCCAGCGCGTGCTCGACCAGGTGAACAAGGAACAGCGCGGCATCGTCCTGTTCCACGACATTCACGATCGTGCGGTGAAGGCGCTGCCGCAGATCCTCGACCGGCTGATCGCCGATGGCTACCAGTTCGCTGGCTGGAACGGCCGCGACTTCACGGTCGCCCGGGCGCGCAAGGGCGATACCGGTGCCGCCACCGTCACCACCGGCTACGAGAAGTCCTGGGCGATCGTGGTCGGCATCGACAACTACGCCAAGTGGCCGAAGCTGGAGTACGCCAGCCACGATGCGCAGGCGGTGGCCGATACCCTGACCGGGCAGTTCGGCTTCCCGTCCTCGCAGGTGATCGTGCTGAAGAACGAGCAGGCCACGCGCAACAACATCCTGGCTGCCTTCCACGACCGCCTGGCCGATGACCGCACTGGCAAGAACGATCGCGTGTTCGTGTTCTTCGCCGGCCATGGCGCGACCCGCCAGCTCGCCTCCGGGCGCGACCTCGGCTACATCATCCCGGTCGATTCGGACCCGAAGGAATTCGCTACCGACGCCATCGCGATGACCGACATCCAGAACATCGCCGAGAGCATGCAGGCCAAGCACGTGATGTTCGTGATGGATGCCTGCTACAGCGGCCTGGGCCTCACCCGTGGCGGTCCATCGTCGTCGTCGTTCCTGCGCGAGAACGCGCGGCGCAGCGCGCGGCAGATGCTGACCGCCGGCGGTGCCGACCAGCAGGTGGCCGACGCCGGTCCGAACGGCCACTCGGTGTTCACCTGGGTGCTGCTGCAGGCATTGGCCGGCAAGGGCGACCTCAACGGCGATGGGCTGATCACCGGTACCGAACTGGCCGCCTACGTTGCGCCGGCCGTCTCAGCCGTTTCACACCAGACCCCGGCCTTCGGCAGCCTGCCCGGTTCGCAGGGCGGCGAGTTCGTGTTCCAGGTGCCGGACAGCCAGGAGTTCCTCAATGCCGATACGCGCCAGTTGACCGCCGATGCGATCGCACTGAACAACAAGGTTGAAGCCGCCAGCGAAGCCAAGGGCAGCCAGGCGCCGGTGACGGTGGCCGACCTGCAGGGCGGCAAGGCCAAGCTGGTGGTGCCCACTGCGGGCCCGGCGTCGGATCGCCAGCGCGCGCAGCAGGCCAATGACCGCGGCCTGCAGCTGTACCGCGAGAAGCAGTACGACGAGGCGGTGGCGCAGTTCACCGAGGCACTGAAGCTGCGTCCGGACTTCGCCCAGGCCGCCAACAACCTCGGCTTCGTCTACTACCGCCAGCAGCGCTATGCCGAAGCGGCGCGCTGGCTGGAGAACACGCTGAAGATCGACCCCTCGCGTGCAGTGGCCTATCTCAACCTGGGTGATGCCTACTTCAACGCCGGCGACAAGGCCAAGGCCAAGCAGGCCTACACCACCTACCTGGCCTTGCAGCCGCAGGGCAGTGGCGCGGCACAGGCGCGCGCACAGCTGGAGAAGCTCTGAGCCATGAACGACGCGATCCGCACCGACACCATCGTCGCCATCGCCAGTGCCCCTGGCGCCGGCGGTGTCGGCCTGCTGCGCCTGTCCGGCCCGCGTGCTGCGGCCATCGCCAATGCACTGGGTGCACCTGCACTGCGTCCGCGCCACGCGCACTACGCGCGCCTGCGTGATGCCGAAGGCGAGGTCATCGACGATGGCATCGTGCTGTGGTTCCCGGCACCGAACAGCTTCACCGGCGAGGAAGTGGTGGAACTGCAGGGCCACGGCAGCCCGGTGCTGCTGCAGCAGCTGGTCGCGCGCTGCATCGCGCTCGGCGCGCGCCAGGCGCGGCCGGGTGAGTTCAGTGAACGGGCATTCCTCAACCGCAAGCTCGACCTGGCCCAGGCCGAGGCCATCGCCGACCTGATCGCCGCAGGCGACAACCGCGCCGCGCGCGCGGCACGTCGCTCGCTGGATGGCGTGTTCTCGCGCCGCATCGACGCCGTGGTCGAGCAGCTGGTGCTGCTGCGCATCCACGTGGAAGCGGCCATCGACTTCGCTGACGAACCGCTGGATACGCTCGGTGGCGCGCAGGTGCGGTGTGGGCTGGAACAGGCGCGCAGCGATCTGGCCCTGCTGCGCCGCGATGCCGAACGCGGCCGTCGCCTGCGCGATGGCCTGCATGCGGTGCTGATCGGTCCGCCGAACGCCGGCAAGAGTTCACTGCTCAACGCGCTGGCCGGCAGCGAACGCGCCATCGTCACCGACATCGCCGGTACCACCCGCGACACCCTGCGCGAGACCATCCGCCTGGACGGCCTGGAGCTGACCCTGGTCGACACCGCCGGCCTGCGCGACGGCGGTGACGCCATCGAACGCGAAGGCATGCGCCGCGCCCACGTGGAAATCGAGCGCACCGACCTGGCGCTGATCGTGCTGGATGCGCGCGATCCGGCGGCCGGCGAAGCGGCGCTGGGCGAGGCCGTGGCGGCGGTGCCGCACAAGGTCTACATCCACAACAAGTCGGACCTGCTGGAGGCGTTGCCGTCGCTGGACGATCCGGACCGCGTGTTCGTTTCGGCCGCCACCGGCGCCGGGCTGGACGATCTGCATGCGCGTCTGCGTTCGATTGCTTCGGCCGGGGCAGGGGAGCAGGTGGATGGCGAGTTCTCCGCGCGCACGCGCCATGTGGATGCAATCGAACGTGCGCAGGAACATGCGCAGCGCGCCGATGGCGAGCTGGCGCACGAGCACCTGGAGCTGGCCGCCGAGGAACTGCGGCTGGCGCATGACGCGCTGGGCGAGATCACCGGGCAGATGAGTGCCGATGACCTGCTGGGCAGGATCTTCTCCAGTTTCTGCATCGGCAAGTAAGCCATGGTAGTGCCGGCCGCTGGCCGGCAACCCAGCCGAACGAGCTCCTCGGGATCGCTACGGGGTCGGATCCCCTGCGGGGATCCGACCCCAGGTCCCCCACCTGTCACATTGCCGCCGCATACTGACGCCCATCACATACCGCTTGGGGAAGTCGCAGTGAAGTCGTGGGGTTGTGCGTTGCTGTTGTCGCTGGCCGTGGCACCATCGGTGGCCATGAGTGCTGAATCCTCCACCCCGGCCGCGCACAAGGTGTCGGTCTATGGTCATCGCGGGGCGAGCGCGTTGCTGCCCGAGCACACCTTGGCCGCCTATGCGCAGGCGATCGCCGATGGCGCCGACTACATCGAGCCGGACCTGGTGATGACCAGGGACGGAGTGATGGTGGCCCGCCACGAGAACGAGATCAGCGGCACCACTGATGTGGCCTCGCATCCGGAATTCGCCAGCCGCCGCACCAGCAAGGTCATCGACGGCCAGAAGGTGGACGGCTGGTTCACTGAAGACTTCACCCTGGCCGAGCTGAAGACCCTGTACGCGCGCGAGCGCCTGCCGGAACTGCGCAGCACCGCCTATGACGGCCAGTTCCGCATCGCCAGCCTGGACGAGATCCTCGCGTTCCTTGTCCAGCAGGCCGGGCGTGCCAACCGTGGCATCGGCCTGGTGCCGGAGATCAAGCATCCGACCTACTTCCAGTCGATCGGCCTGCCGATGGAAGACAAGCTCCTGACCGCGCTGCGTGGCAATGCCTATACCAACGTCGGCCCGGTCACTATCCAGTCGTTCGAGACCGCCAACCTGCGCTACCTGCGCGGCAAGATCCCGCGCGGCAGCAACATCCGCCTGCTGCAACTGCTGTGGAAGGGCGACACCCAGCCGGCCGACATCGCCAAGGCCGGTGGCAAGCTGACCTACGCGCAGATGATGACGCCGGCAGGACTGAAGGACATCGCCAGCTACGCCGACAGCATCGGCCCGGAACTGCGCTCGATCATTCCGCTGGATGCCAAGGGCACGCTGAGCACTCCGACCACGCTGGTACAGGACGCACATGCAGTGGGCCTGATGGTGATTCCGTACACCTTCCGTCCGGAGAACCACTTCCAGGCCAGCAACCTGCGCAAGGGCGCCGACAATGCGCGCAATGCCGAGGGTTCGATTGCCGAGATGCGTGCCTATCTGGCCACCGGCATCGATGCCTTCTTCACCGATGACCCGGCACTGGGCCGACAGGCGGTGGATGGCATGGGCGCAGCGGGGAATGCGGCGAACTGACGGACTCTGGTAGATGCCAACCTTGGTTGGCACACAACAACCGCCGACCAAGGTCGGCCACTACCGGATCATGAGGGTGCCGGCCAGCGGCCGGCACTACCGGGGCATTTTCAGCCGCGCGGCTCGTCCGGCCGGCGGAACGGAATCACCACGTAGTCCTGGCCTTCGCGCGGCTGCCACAGCACCGGCACGCGCTGCGGTGACGGCGGTTCCAGCTCGTCGTCGGGTAAAGGTTCGACGTCTTCTTCTTCGTCTTCCCAGCTGTAGCGTGGGCGCGGCGGCAGCGGGTCGGCGTTGCGGAACAGCAGCGCGGCGATGATGCCGGCGAAGGCGCCGCCCATGTGCGACTGCCAGGACACGCCGTCGGCGTGCGGCAGGATGGTCATCAGCATGCCGCCGTAGAACAGCATGCCGATCAGGCCGGTGGCAATCGCTGCACGGTCGCGGCGCAGCAGGCCCAGGCTGGCCAGCAGGAACATCAGGCCATGGGTGACGCCGCTGGCGCCCAGGTGCACGCTGCCCGGATTGCCCAGCATCCACGCACCGATGCCCGAGCCCAGCCACAGCAGGGGCAGGGCGCGCACGGTGGCTTTCGGGTAGACGCTGCCGGCCAGCGTGCCCAGGATCAGGATCGCGATGCTGTTGGCGGCGATGTGCTCGACCGAGGCATGCAGCATCGGGCCGCCGATCAGGCCAAGCAGGCCCTTGGCTTCCAGCGGCGCGACCGCCCAGGGCCGCCAGTCGAAGGTGCCCTGCAGGGCGAACACGGCCACCAGCACCAGCACGGCGGCCAGGCTGAGATTGAACGCCCGCAGGATGCGCGAGCGGTCATTGCGGGGGGCCGGCAGGTCGCCAGCGGGCAGGGGCGCGTTGTTGTCCATACCTCAGCAATGGCGGTGACTGGCGCGAAACCAAGGCCACTGTTGCGGGAGAGTGGGTGCGGCCGGCGGGACAATCCCGCCGGCCGCGTCTTCCCACCGCTCAGGCTCAGGCGTGGCCCGAGCCTTCCTTCGGCGGGTACTTCAGGCTCAGCACCACGGTGGCGGCGATGATCACCGCGACCACGCCCAGCGACACCGGGGTCGGGATCTTGAACAGGTCGATGATCATCATCTTGATGCCGATAAAGCCCAGCACCAGCGCCAGGCCATACGGCAGCAGGTGGAAGCGGTCGGCCATGCCGGCCAGCAGGAAGAACATCGCGCGCAGGCCCAGCACCGCGAACACGTTGGAGGTGAGCACGATGAACGGGTCGGTGGTGATCGCGAAGATCGCCGGAATGCTGTCCACGGCGAAGATCACGTCGGTGACCGCGATCAGGATCAGCACCGCGAACAGCGGGGTGAACCAGCGCACGCCGTCGCGCTTCACGCTCAGTGCGTTGCCGGCATAGTCCGGCAGCAGGCGCAGGTGCTTGCGCATCCAGCGCAGGGCGGGATTGGTCTCCAGGTCCGGCTCCTGGCCGGCGGCGAACCACATCTTCCAGCCGGTGAACAGCAGGAAGGCACCGAACACGTAGAGCAGCCAATGGAACTGGCTGATCAGCACGCTGCCGGCGAAGATCATGATCGTACGCAGCACGATCGCGCCCAGGATGCCGATGATCAGCACCTTCTGGCGCTGCTCCTCCGGCACCGCGAAGTAGCTCATGATCATCAGGAACACAAAGATGTTGTCGACCGCCAGCGCCTTCTCGACCAGGTAGCCGGTCAGGAATTCGAGGCCGACCTTGTTGGCCACCACCTGGCCGGCGGTTTCATTCAGGTAGTACCAGAGGCCCGCATTGAACAGCAGGGCCAGCGCTACCCAGCCGATGGACCACCACAGGGCCTCCTTGAAGGTGACCTTGTGCGGTCCACCATGGCGCATCAACACGAGGTCGACCAGCAGGGCGATGACCACCACCGCTGCGAAGCCGCCCCACAACCACACGTTACCGATCGTCTGCATTGGGAATGTCCGTTGGAAAGATGAATGCCAGGCCGGACGGCGAGGATCTGCAACGGAGGATCGGGAGGGGGATCCAGGGACAGAGCTTCGCCAGTACGGCGAAGGTCTCGCTCGCAGTTCCAGTCGGCTGGAACTGCCGTTGCACCGGAGCCTGCGGGCTCGAAATGACGGCGACAACGTCTGGGAGCTACTCCCCTTCTGGCGCCGATTCTGCCGTCTGGCCCCGCCGCCGTCAAATGGGGAGGCCAGGGGTCGGATCCTCAAAGGGGCTCCGACCCCATTGTCGCCACACTGGGGTCAGAGCCCCTGCGGGGATCCGACCCCCGGCGCCCGGTTTACAATGGGTGGATGAATACCCCCCTTCCGATTGTCCGCCTCAAGAATGCGTGGCGTTCCAGCCACCCGTGGATCTTCCAGAAACTGGTCGAGAAACCGACCGTCCGGCCCAAGCCCGGTTCCATCGTCGACGTGGTCGGCATCGATGGCGAGTTCATTGGCCGCGGGTTCTACAACGGGCACTCGCGCATCGCCGTGCGCATCCTCGAAACCGACCAGAACGTGCCGGTCGATGCCGGCTGGTTCTCGCGCAAGATCGCCCAGGCGGTGTCGCTGCGCCGTGAGGTGCTGAAGCTCGACGCGGTCTCCGACGCCTGGCGCGTGGTGCACAGCGAAGGCGACGGCCTGTCCGGCCTGGTGGTGGATCGCTACGGCGACCTGGTGGTGGTCGAGTTCTTCGCCGCCGGCATGTTCCGCCACCGCGAATGGATCTACGACGCCCTGCGCGAGCAGTTCCCGGGCTGCCGTTTCCACAGCTGTGCCGACGAACACGTGCAGAAGCAGGAGAGCTTCGACTTCCACGGCAACACCACCACCGAAGCGTCGGTGATCACCGAGTACGGCATCAAGTTCCGCGCCGACCCGGCCGGCGCGCACAAGACCGGTTTCTTCGCCGACCAGCGCGAGAACCGCGAGTGGCTGAGCCAGCAGGTGGAAGGCAAGAGCGTGCTGGACCTGTGCTGCAACACCGGCGGTTTCGCCGTGTATGCCGCTGCGCGTGGCGCTTCGGAAGTGGTCGGCATCGACATCGATGAGGACGTCATCCAGATCGCCAAGGGCAATTCGCGCCTGAACAACGTGCGCCCGAAGTTCATCCAGTCCGACATCTTCCCGTGGCTGCGCGACGCCGCCAACCGCGGCGAGCAGTACGACGTGGTGATCCTGGATCCGGCGAAGATGACCCGCGACCGCGACCAGGTCATCACTGCGCTGAAGAAGTACCTGGACATGAACAAGCTGGCGCTGGGCGTGGTCAAGCCGGGCGGCCTGTTCGCCACGTTCTCCTGCACCGGCCTGGTGGCCGAGGACCAGTTCCTCGACATGCTGCGCCGCGCGGCCTATTTCTCCGGCCGCACGATCCAGATCCTGAAGGTCGCTGGTGCGGGTCCGGACCATCCGTTCATGGCCCACGTGCAGGAATCGCGTTACCTGAAGGCCGTGTTCTGCCGCGTGGTCGACTGACCGCAGGACGATGTAGAGGCGAGCCGCGCCACCTGATCCTGGGGGCGCCATTGTTTCGAACGCATCGCAATGCGCGGGAAGCTGGCCGCTGGGCCGTGAATACGATTCATGCTCGACTCGCGGTGCCTGGCAGCCGAGCGTGAGCCCGACTCTACAAATCTGCTGGCTGCAGCGCTATGGTCGGGCTCTTCCCATTGCCGGTGAGAGCCCATGCCATCGTTGCGCCACCTGTCCGTCGTGCTTGCCCTGGCGCTGTGTGCGCCGCTGTCGGCTCATGCCATCGAGTTCAGCGCACAGGAACTGGCCCGCGCCAAGGCCCTGCAGCAGCGCCTGATCACACTCGACAGCCATCTGGATACGCCGGCCAATTTCGGCCGGACCGGCTTCGACATCGAGCAGCGCCACGACCGCAACGCACTCTCGCAGGTGGACTACCCGCGCATGGTCGAGGGCGCGCTGGACGGTGGCTTCTGGGCCATCTACACCGATCAGGGCGACCGCAGCCCAGCCGCGCACCTCGCCGAGCGTGACCATGGCCTGCAGCGGCTGCTGGAGATCCGCGAAATGCTGGCCGCCAATCCCGAGCGTTTCGCGCTGGCATTGACCGCCGATGACGCTGCGCGGATCAAGGCCGCCGGCAAGCGCGTGGTCTACATCAGCATGGAAAACGCCAGCCCGCTGGTGGAAGACCCCAGCCTGCTCTCGTTCTACCACCGCGCCGGCCTGCGCCTGCTCAGTACCGTGCACTTCGCCAACAACGAGTTCGCCGATTCGGCCACCGACCCCAAGGGAGCGGAATGGAAAGGCCTGAGCCCGGCCGGCAAGGACCTGGTGCAGCAGGCGGTGAAGCTGGGCATCGTGATCGACCAGTCGCATGCGTCCGACGCGGTGTTCGATGACCTGCTGGCAATGATGCCGGTGCCGTTCGTGCTGTCGCACAGCTCAGCCAAGGCGGTCTACGACCACCCGCGCAATCTTGATGATGCGCGCCTGCGCAAGCTGGCCAAGGCCGGCGGCGTGATCCAGGTGAACGCCTATGGCGGCTACCTGATCGACACGGCGAAGACGCCCGAGCGCAAGCAGGCCGAGGAAGCGCTGAGCAAGCAGCTGGGTGGCTGGGAAGGCATGGGCATCGAGCAGGGTGTTGCCCTGCTGAAGGCCGAACAGGCGCTGGACCACGAGCACCCGGTGCGCCATGCCAGCCTCGACGACTTCTTCGCCCACTTCGAGCACATCCTCAAGGTGGTCGGCCCCGAGCACGTGGGCATCGGCCTGGACTGGGATGGCGGCGGTGGCCTGAGCGACCTGCCCGATGTCAGCCAGCTGCCGAAGATCACCGCGTGGCTGCTGCGCAAGGGTTACACCGAGCAGCAGATTGCCGGCATCTGGGGCGGCAACCTGCTGCGGGTGATGCGCCAGGCGCAGGACTACGCGGCAAAGCAGGGCGGTTGAAACGCCCTGCGGTCGTGCCGGCCGCTGGCCGGCACGACCGGTGATCCGTTTACTTCGCGATCAGTGCGTGGCGGCGGCTGTACAGGAAGTACAGCACGAGGCCGACCACGTTCCACAGCAGGAAATACAGCTGGGTGGTGTGCGGCAGGCTGAGGAACAGGTAGATGCAGCCCAGCGCGGCCAGCGGGCCGACCACGAAGGCCAGCGGCGTGCGGAACGTGCGCTCGCGGTTCGGCTCGCGCAGGCGCAGCACCACCAGGCAGATGCCGACGGCGGTGAACGCGGCCAGGGTACCGGCGTTGGCCAGCGCGGCAATCTCGTCCAGGCGCGCCACACCGGCCAGCGCCGACACCACCACTGCGGTGAACAGCGTGGTCGCCACCGGCGTGCCGGTGCGCGCGTTGACCTTGGACAGGCCACGCGGCAGCAGGCCATCACGGCTCATCACGAAGAAGATGCGGCTCTGGCCGTACAGGAAGGCCAGCAGCACGGTCGGCAGGGCGATGATCGCGATCACGCCGATCACCATCGCCGCGGTCGGATGGCCCAGCTGGCGCATGATCAGCGCCAGCGGCTCGGCGCTGTGGCCAAACACGGCGTAGCTCATCGCACCCACGGCGGCCAGCGCCACCAGCACGTAGACGATGGTGCAGCCGATCATCGAACCGATGATGCCGATCGACAGGTCGCGGCCCGGGTTCTTGGTTTCCTCGGCGGCGGTGGAGATCGCATCGAAGCCGTAGAAGGCGAAGAAGATGATCGCCGCCGCTGCCATTACGCCGTGCTCGACGCCATCGGGGCCCATCGACTTGGCGAAGCCATACGGCATGAACGGCTGCAGGTTGGCGCTGTCGAAGGCGGGCAGGGCCACGGCCACGAAGATGGCCAGCGCGATCAGCTTGAACACCACCAGGACGGCGTTGAGGGTGGCGCTTTCCTTGGTGCCGGCCATCAGCATGCCGGCCACCAGCCAGGTGATGATGATCGCCGGCAGGTTGATCATGCCGCCTTCCACGTGCGGGCCGGCCGCCAGCCAGGCCGGCAGGTGCACGTTCCAGCCGAACTGGGTGTGGACCCATTCGAGGAAGCCGACGAAGTAGCCGGACCAGCCCACCGCCACCGTACTCACCACCAGCGAGTACTCCAGGATCAGACTCCAGCCCACCACCCAGGCGAACACCTCGCCCAGCGCACTGTAGCTGTAGGTGTAGGCACTGCCGGCGGCCGGCATCATCGTCGACAGCTCGGCGTAGGACAGCGCCGCGCAGGCGCAGACCGCACCGGCGATGGCGAAGGAGATCAGCACGGCCGGGCCGGCCAGGTTGGCACCGACGCCGATCAGCGTGTAGATGCCGGTACCGACGATGGCGCCAATACCCAGCGCGATCAGGTGCGGCCAGCTGAGCGTCGGGATCAGACGCCTGCCGGCTTCGTGGACGGTGACGGAATCTAGGGACTTGCGCCGGAACAGGGACATGCAGGCCTCGGAAGGGGTGACTAAGAACGACAAGTTCCCGAGTGTGACCGAACGCAGCGCAGCATTACCACTGACGGGGGTCATGCATGGCGGGGCGCGCGCTGCACCCCGGCCACGCTGCCGGAATCGGCACAAATGCTGGCAGGGTTCGAAATGATTCGATCCCTCAACGCGAGCCCGGAGGCGATTGAAGTGCGAGAGCAGGGGCCAGATCGATGCTGACCCGCTGCGGATCGATCACCGGCGCCGCACCTTGGGTTCTCAACTGGGCCACCAGCACTTCGAAGCCATGCGCGCGGCCGAACGCGTGCTCGTCCAGGGTCAACGGCAGCAGCTGCAGGAAGTCGAATCGTCCCGATGGCAGTTGCTGGGGTCCCGGAAAGTGCAATGACGGCACGAAGACGGCCGCCTGCAGCATGCTCCCTGCGTGATCCACCGGCCCCCCCAGCTTCAGCCGGTCCCATGGCGCCAACGGATTGCCGGGCATGCGTGAGTGGCACAGCAGCAGGTGGTACGCGGTGAACCAGCGCAAGGTGGTCAGCGCCCACGTCGCTTCATCCTGCGTCTCAAGCATCAGTTCGATGCCCCACCCCGAATCTCCATCTTCGTGCCGCCCTTCCCAGGGGTTGGACAGGCCGGTGCTGACATAGATCCAGTGCCGTCGATCACCGTGCGGAGGGCACGCATTGACGCCGACATGCAGCCAGCGCGGGCCGATCTGCTCCTGCTTGAAGACGTTGCGCAGCAGATCCATGTCGAGGGGGTAGATCCCCGGTCCGGTATCGCCGAACAACCGCCGGTACAGCGTCTCCTCCCGATACTCCCAGCTGCGCTCCAGCAGGGTGTCGTCGTCGATGGTGCTCACTCAGCCACCCTGCCGGGCCAGCGGCAGCCGTCTTCCTGCCAGGCTTCGGGGTCGTCGTGGAAGGTGGTGCTGCGGCCATCGCGGGCGCGTTCGTAACGCAGATCCAGCACCAGGGCACCCTGCGTGCTCAGCAGGTAGCGGCCGTTGAGGCGTCCGTCGATGCGTTCTTCCCAGACGCTGTCGAACTGGTACGGGCGATCTTCGGCCAGCACCGTGGTCTCCATCGAGATCCGGTGCAGGGGCAGGCGCTCGCGCTGCCCGGCGTAGCGCACATCGGCCCGGCCGTCTTTCAGCCAGCGCCATTCCAGGTGGATGCTGTCATTGCGACCGCCGCTCAGGCAGCGATGGTCCTGCACGGTGGTGCCAGAGGCGGTGCCGGCGAGCAGTAGTGCGACCGCGGTTGCCAGCCAGGCCTTCATCCGTTCAACCCCAATCGGATGCCGAACCCGACAAGGAACAGGCCGGCCACGCGGCGCAGCGCATCGCTGATGCGCGGATGCTGGATCAGGCGGCGACGGGCCAGGTTGCCCACGCCGATCAGCATCGAGCAGTAGGCGATGCTGACCACCAGGATGATGCCGGCCAGGGCCGCGAAGGTGGCGATGCCCTGGTGCGCCTTCGGATCGATGAACAGCGGTAGGAAGGCCATGTAGAACAGGATCGCCTTCGGGTTGAGCAGGCTGATCAGGATCGCCTGCTGGAAGTAGCGGCCCGGCTGCATGCGGATCGGACCAGCATCACCGCCCTCGTGCTTCGGCGTGCGCAGCAGGCTGATGCCCACCCATACCAGGTAGGCCGCACCCAGGTACTGCACAGCGTGGAAGACCAAGGGGTTGGCCTTCAGCAGTGCGGCGACACCGGCCAGCGCCAGCCACATCAGGATCTGGTCACCGACCAGCAGGCCGGCCAGTGCGGTGTAGCCGCCGCGCACGCCGCCCCGACCGGTGGCGGTCAGCAGGGTGAAGGTGCCGGGGCCGGGCAGGGCGAGAAACACCAGCACAGCGACCAGAAACGTCCACAGGTCCTGGATGCCCATCCACGGCATGGCGGTGTTCTCTCTTACGGGGGGCTGCCATTGTCGGCCAGCACCGGGGTGGGCGACAGGGGTTGGGGGAGTCCATCGGGCATGCCAGACAGCAGCGGTTGCAGGTGCTGGCGCAGCTGCGCATGCAGCTGCCGCACCGCCGGCGAGAACTGCTTGCGGTGTGGGCACACCAGCTGCAGCGGAATGTGGCTGCCGACGCCGTCGAGCAGCAGCTGCAGGCGTCCGGCCAGCACGTCTTCGCGCAGGTCCAGCCAGGATTTGTAGGTGATGCCTTCGCCGGCCACCGCCCAGCGCCGCACCACGTCGGCGTCGTCGCAGACCAGCGGGCCGCGCACCGGGATCACGGTGCGGCGCCCGTCGACCTCGAACGACCAGCGATCGTAGGCGCGGCCACTGAGCTGGTAGACCAGGCAATCGTGCTCACGCAGTTCGTCCAGACGCACCGGCGTGCCCCGTCGCTGCAGGTAATCGGGCGACGCCGCGAGCACACGACGGTTGCCTTCGAGCAGGGGCAGGGCCACGTAGTTGGCGTCATCGAAGTGGCCGATGCGGATCGCCACATCAACCGGATCGCGGAACACGTCGGCCACTTCATCGGACAGCCGAAGGTGCAGGCGCAGCCGTGGATGTGCGGCTCGGAATGCGGTCAGCCACGGCAGCAGCAGGTTGCGACCAAAGTCCGACGGTGCCGACAGCTGCAGCGTGCCGTGCAGTTCGGCGTCCTCGCCCTGTACGCGGGCCCGCCCTTCGCGCAGGGTAGCCAGTACCTCCTGCGCATACGGCAGGTACAGCGCGCCCTCGCCGGTCAGGCGCAGGCTGCGGGTGGTACGCACGAACAGGCGCAGGTCCAGTTCGCGTTCCAGCCGCGCCACGGCAGCAGCGACCTGGCCGGGTAACAGATCGGCCTCGCGGGCCGCCTGCGAGAAGCTGCCCAGTGCGGCCGTGCGGACGAACAACTGCAGGTCGTCGAAGCGGATCATCTTCATTGCCGGAGTGAAAGTGCTGCCCGATTCTGCGCCTTTCTGAGCGACCGTGCGCGGCGCAACCTGTGCACTCCTTCCCCACTGGACCGCTGCCATGCGCGCCATTGCCTACACCCACGCCGGCCTGCCGATCGACGACATCCGGGCCCTGATCGATATCGAACTGGAACTGCCGCAGCCCGGCCCACGCGACCTGCGGGTGGCGGTGCGCGCGGTGGCGGTGAACCCGGTCGACACCAAGGTCCGCCGCGGCGTGGCCACCGACGGCCCGCGCGTGCTGGGCTGGGATGCGGTCGGCATCGTCGACGCGGTGGGCAGCGAAGTCACCCTGTTCCAGCCTGGCGACGCGGTCTACTACGCCGGCGTGATCGACCGCCCGGGCAGCAATGCCGAGTACCAGCTGGTGGACGAGCGCAGCGTCGGCCGCAAGCCGGCCAGTCTCGGCGATGCGGCCGCCGCCGCGCTGCCGCTGACCGCGATCACGGCCTGGGAGCTGCTGTTCGACCGCCTGCGCATTCCCGAGGACGGCGGTGAAGGCCAGACCTTGCTGGTGATCGGTGCGGCCGGCGGTGTCGGTTCGATCCTGGTGCAGCTGGCGCGGAAGCTGACGAAACTGACGGTGATCGGCACCGCATCGCGCCCGGACACCCAGGACTGGGTGTATGCGATGGGCGCGCACCACGTGATCGACCACAGCCTGCCGCTGGCCGAGGGACTGGCACGGCTGGGCATCAGCGAGGTGCAGCACGTGGCCAGCCTGACCCACTCCGACCAGCACTACGCGCAGATCGTGGAGCTGCTGGCGCCGCAGGGCCAGTTCGGCCTGATCGACGATCCGGGCCAGGTGGACGTGATGGCGCTCAAGCGCAAGGCACTGTCACTGCACTGGGAGTCGATGTTCACCCGCCCGCTGTACAAGACCGCGGACATGCAGCGCCAGCACGACCTGCTGAACCGGGTGGCCGAGCTGATCGATGCCGGCGTGCTGCAGACCACCCTGGGCGAGCATTTCGGGCGCATAGACGCGGCCAATCTGCGGCGCGCGCATGCGCTGCTGGAGAGTCACCGCGCCAAGGGCAAGATCGTGCTGGAAGGCTGGTAACGCTGGTTGTTCCCGCGCCCTCGGGGTCAGATCCCTTTCCCCCGTGAAAGGGATCTGACCCCTGCCTCAGGCCACGCTATTGTCGACGTGTTCGGCGAAACCGGGCTGCTGGCGCAGGCGTTCGAACCACGCCGCGAGGTGTGGCAGCGCGGGCTTGTGGCCGGGCGTGCTGCGCCAGCGCTGGGTCGACAGCCCCAGCACGATATCGGCGAGGGTAAAGGTGTCGCCCGCCACATAGCCGTCGGAAGCGGCCAGCTGTGCATCAAGCACCCCCATCAACCGGTTCCACTGCGCCAGGCTGGCCTCGGCGCGGGCATCGTCCGGGTAGTCCGGATGCTGGCGCACGCGCGCCATGAACACATGGCGCCAGGCGCTGTTGAGGTCGCTGGACTGCCAGTCCATCCACTGCTCCACCCGGGCCCGGGCCTGCGCTGCTGCGGGCAGCAGGTCGTCACGGCCGGCGCGGGCGGCCAGGTAGCGGCAGATGCTGTTGGATTCCCACAGCACGAAGTCGCCATCTTGCAGGACCGGTACCTGCCGGTTCGGATTCAGTGCGGCCAGCAGGTCCGCGGGTGGCGCAGGCTCGTGGCGCAGGGGCAGATCCAGCCCCGCGCACAGCCACAGCACCTTGCGCACGTTGATGGAGGTGGGCTTTCCGTACAGAGCGAGCATGGTCCTGGCGCAGCAGCTGAGACTCCGCCAGCCTACACTTGCCCCATGCAAACCGAATATCTGCTCATTGGCGGCCTTCTATTGGCCGTGCTCATCCTGCAGCTTGTCGCCCTGCTGCGCCGCCCGCCGCACGACCGCCTCGAACAGGCGGTGCGTGAGGAGGCGCGCGCCGGGCGCAGCGAGCTGCGCGAACAGCTCGATGGCTTTGCCCGCGCGCTGACCGATCTGTCCACCCGCACCGACCAGCGCCTGGACCTGCTGCGCGAGGCGCTGGGCGAGGACGCCCGCAAGGCGCGTGCCGAGGCGGCGGAGAGCCAGCAGCGTGGCGCCGCACTCATGGGGCAGCGCCTGCAGGAACTGCGCGGCCAGCTGGAAACCTTCGGCCAGCAGCAGGAAGCGCGCATCCACGCCTTCGGCCAGCAGCTGCAGGAACTCACCGGGCGTACCGACACCCAGCTGGGCGCGCTGCGCCAGACCCTGGTGGACGATGCGCGCAAGGGTCGTGAGGAAGGTGCGCAGTCGCAGCAGCGCCTGACCGAAAGCCTTGGCCTGCGCCTGCAGGAACTGACCCAGCGCAACGAACAGCGCATCGCCGAGATGCGCGCCACGCTGGAAGAGCAGCTGCGCGCGCTGCAGAACGACAATGCGCAGAAGCTGGAGCAGATGCGCCACACCGTGGACGAAAAGCTGCAGTCGACGCTGGAAACACGCCTGGGCAACTCCTTCAAGCTGGTTTCCGAGCGCCTGGAACAGGTGCAGCGCGGTCTTGGCGAGATGCAGCAGCTGGCCACCGGCGTTGGCGATCTCAAGCGTGTGCTGACCAACGTCAAGAACCGTGGCAGCTGGGGCGAAGTGCAGCTGGAGAACATCCTCGAACAGACGCTCACCCAGGAACAGTACGCGCGGGCAGTGAAGGTACGCCCGGACAGTGGCGAGATGGTCGATATCGCGGTGCGCCTGCCGGGCCGCAGCAGCGACGACACGCCGGTGTGGCTGCCGATCGACTCCAAGTTCCCGCGCGAGGACTACGAGCGCCTGCTCGACGCGCAGGAACAGGGTGACGCCGAGGGCGTGCGCCTGCAGGGCATCCAGCTTGAACGCGCGGTGCGCGTGCAGGCCAAGTCGATCTGCGACAAGTACATCGCGCCGCCGCACACCACCGACTTCGCGGTGATGTTCCTGCCAACCGAAGGCCTGTATGCCGAAGTGATCCGGCGCCCGGGCCTGGTCGACCTGTTGCAGCGCGAGCACCGCGTGGTGGTGGCTGGACCGACCACGGTCACCGCGCTGCTCAACAGCCTGCAGATGGGCTTCCGCACGCTGGCCATCGAGCAGCGTTCCAGCGAGGTGTGGAGCCTGCTGGGTGCGGTGAAGAGCGAGTTCGGCAAGTTCGCCGGCATTCTCGAGAAGGCCGAGAAGCAGATCACCACGGTCGGCCGCAGCATCGGCGAAGCCAGCCGCAAGACGCGCACCATCGAACGGCGCCTGCGCGGCGTGGAGTCGCTGGCGTCAGAGCAGGCGCAATCCCTGCTGGGCGGCCTGGCCGATGCTGATGCCACGGCCGAGGACGAAGGCAACGAAGGCGACGACGGCGACGAAGCCTGAGCTACGTCGACACGCCGCCTGCATGGTCGATGCGTATGCTGGCGGCCTGTCCTACTGGATCAGGTAACGCCATGCGCCTGCGCCGCTTCACCAGCCTTGTCCTGACCGCGCTGCTTGCCGCCTGCAGCAGCGCACCGCCGGCTGCCAATCCGGCGGCGGCACCTGCCGCAGCCACCAGCCCCGAAGCGGCCGAGGCCTACCGCGAAGCGCGCGATGTGGACTGCCAGGCCGCTGGCGGCACCCTGCAGCGGCTGGGCCGGCTGCAGCGCGAACAGTGCGTGATTCCCTACGCCGATGCCGGCAAGGCCTGCAGCCGCAAGAGCGACTGCACGGGCCAGTGCCTTGCCGGCGGCGAAGTGGCCGTTGGCAGCCCCGCCACCGGCACCTGCCAGCGCGATGCCCGCCAGAACTTCGGCTGCCGCCAGCGCATTGATGAGGGCAAGGCGCAGGGCATGATCTGCGTGGACTGATCGTAGTGCCGGCCGCTGGCCGGCAGCCTCATGAACCCTTGCGAACGATCGCACGATTGCCGGCCAGCGGCCGGCACGACCGACATCGCGCGGCGCTATGCTGGTGGGCCATTCCCCGCTGTTGCCGGAGCCCCCGCGTGAGCACTTCGATCCAGGACATTTCCCTCACCACCATCGACGGCCAGCCGTCCTCGCTTGCCGACTACCAGGGCAAGGTACTGCTGCTGGTCAACGTCGCCTCCAAGTGCGGCTTGACCCCGCAGTACGAAGGCCTGCAGGTGCTGTATGCGGAAAAGCACGCACAGGGCCTGGAAGTGCTGGGCTTCCCGGCCAACAACTTTCTCGGCCAGGAGCCGGGCAGCGAAGAGGAGATCCAGCAGTTCTGCCAGCTCACCTACGATGTCAGTTTCCCGATGTTCTCCAAGATCAGCGTGGCCGGTGACGACACCCACCCGCTGTACCAGCAGCTGACCGCTGCGCAGCCGCAGTCGATCGGCGAAGGCCCGCTGCGCGAGCGCCTGGCCAGCAAGGAGATTCCGATCCACGCCGCGCCGGCGGTGCTGTGGAACTTCGAGAAGTTCCTGGTCGGCCGCGACGGCAAGGTCATCGCCCGCTTCGCCCCGGACGTGGCGGCTGACGACGCGCGCCTGCGCGAAGCCATCGAAGCCGCGCTGGCTGCCTGATCGGCCGGGGTCGGATCCCTTTTCACGGGAAAGGGCTCCGACCCCACCCTCGGCGCCAAAGAAAAACCCCGCCGAGGCGGGGTTTTTCATGCGTCGCTGAAAGGACTCAGTGCGTCCACTGCGGCATCGGCATCGCATCGACCGGGATCGGCGAATTGGCGTCGTCGTGGCCACGCTCGCGCTTGCTGCGCAGATCGTTCTCGATCTGGTAGTTGCGACGCTGCATCCATGCATCGCGCACCAGCGAGTACTCGTCCACGGCAGTGTCACGCAGGTCGTCGATCGCCAGCAGCTGCGCGCGGGTATCGACCAGCTGCAGGCCCTGCAGGCCGATGCGGACCTTGTCCTCTTCGATACGGCGGATCGGCGACAACGGAATGTCGCCGGCCAGGCCGAACACGTCGCGCACGGTACGCGGGCCGAAGAACGGCAGTTCCACGTAGCGCGAACGACGCCAGCCCCAGGCACCCAGGGTCTGGCCGAAGTCCTCATTGCGGCGCGGCACCATCGCCTTGCTGGCCGGATCGAACAGGCCACCGATGCCCAGCGTGCTGTTCATCAGGAAGCGGCCGAGGCTGTCCCACGCATCGGCACCGCGGCCCTGCAGCAGCTGGTTGGTGATGGTCACCGGCGCGCGCAGGTTGCTGAAGAAGTTGCTGACGCCGGTGCGGGCGAAGCGCGGCACCACGTGGGTGTAGGCGGTGGCCAGCGGACGTGCGACGCCGCGGTCGACCGCATTGTTGAACTTGTGCACCTTGCGGTTGAACGGTTCCCACGGATCGTAGGCCGCTGCGTTGGTGGTGTTGCCGGCACCGCCATAGAGGGCATCGAAGTCGTCATCGCCACCGGGCGCGGTGGCGGCTGAGGTCTTCGCCGCGCTGCCGTCGCCGCTGTCGGTGGGCGCAGCCGGCGACGATGCGGCAGCAGCCGGCGGACTGGCCACCGGCGCGACCAGGGCAGCGTCAGCTGTGCCGGCATCGGTGGCCGCGGCGGCGGGCGAGGTGGAAGAACTGGCCGGGACCACGGTGCTGGCTGCCGGTGCATCGCTGCGCGCGGGCTTGCCGGCACAGGCGGTGAGGGCGGTGGCCAGGACGATCAGGGGGAGAGTGCGCACGACGTTCATGTCAGCTCGCAGCAGAAGTAGCGTTGAAATCCAGGTTGGGCGACAGCCGGTAGGCCGCGCTCAGTTCGTTGTAGCCAGCCGGCGCGCCGGTGATCACCAGCGGATGGCCGGCCTTGCGCGCACGTGCCGCCAGCTCGGCCAGCAGGGCCAGGCCGGCGCTGTCCACGCGTTCGACCTCAGCCAGATCCAGCCGTGCCAGCTTTGCCGGCAGGGCCTGCAGCTGCGGCCATAGCGCGATCACCGCAGCGCGGTCGAGCACCCCGCGCAGGCGCAGGGTGTCGCCTTCCAGCAGTGCCAGTGCGTTACTTGCCATTGCCCGCGGGCCCGGCCTGCATGCTGCCGCTGTGCAGCTCGCTGGCCACCTGCTTGATGCCCTTCTGGCGCAGCGGGGTGTCGAACTGGTTGCGGAACGTCTGCACGTAGGAGATGCCTTCGATGTTGACGTCGAAGATCTTCCACTGGCCGTTCACGTTGCGCATCCAGTACTCGACCGGGGTCGGCTCGCTGCCGGCACGCACCAGCTCGGTGCTCACGCGCACGCCGCGGTTGCCCGGCAGCGGGCTTTCACCCTTCAGGCGGAAGCTCGGCTTGCCCTGGATGTTGAGCAGGGTCGAACCGTAGCGCTGCATGAGGCTGTCGGCCATGGCATCGGCGAACAGCTTGATGTCGGCATCCGAGGCACCACGGGCGTGCGGGCCCAGCACCAGGCGCGCGGCATAGTCGCGGTCGAAGGTGCGGTTCAGTTCGCTGTCGATGTAGTTGCGCAGGCTGGCCGGGTTGCTGCCGAATTCGCTCCTGCGCTGCTGCAGGGTGGTGAGGATGCGCGTGCTGGCATCGATCACCACCTTGCCGGCCTGGCCCTGCGCCGCGGCAGCGGCGGGGGCGGCGGCCTGGGCCTGGGCGAGGAACGGAGTGGCCGCCAGCAGCGCCGAGGCGAGCAGGGCCGGGATCAGTTTCATCTTCATGGTTGCGGTTCCGTTGCAGGCGCCTGCGCGCCATCGTTGGGCTTCTGAGCAGCGCCGCCACCGGCGCCGCCACTGAACATGTACTTGCCGACCAGCTGGATCAGGTCAACCGCCGGCTGGGTGAAGACAATTTCGTCGCCGGCCTTCAGCACGTCCGGATCACCGCCCGGCTGCAGTCCGATATAGCTCTCGCCGAGCAAACCACTGGTGAAGATGCCGGCCGAGGTGTCCGCCGGCAGGTCCTTGACCTTGCTGTCCATGCGCAGGGTCACGATCGATTCGAACTTCACCGGGTCCAGGTCGATGGAGGCGACCTGGCCGACGGTGACGCCGCCGATCTTCACCGGCGCCTGCTTGCGCAGCTGGCCGACCTGGGAGAAGCGCGCCTTCAGCTCGTAGCCCTGGCTGCCCCAGCTCCAGCGCTGGTTGGTCGAGGCCACCGCCAGCACCATCAGCGAGGCCAGGGCCAGCAGCAGGAAAGCGCCGACGGAGAATTCGAGTCTGGGACCGCGGATGGCCATGTGGATTACCTGATCGAGTCGTGGTGGCCGCGCGCGCCTGCGCACCGCCGGTGGAGGGGTTAGGTGAACAACATTGCCGACAGAACGAAGTTGAACATCAGCACCAGCAGCGAAGCGTTGACCACTGCACGGGTGGTCGCCACCGACGTGCCTTCAATGGTCGGCTCGGCATGGAAACCAACATAGGCGGCGACCAGCGCGGCGGTGCCGCCGAAGATCGCCGACTTCAGCATCGCCACGCCGAAGTCATCCCAGAAATCGACGCTGTTGCGCAGCGCCGACCAGAACACGCCATTGTCCAGGCCCAGCACGTGCACGGCCTCGAAGTAGCTGGCACTGATCGCCAGCGAGCAGAAGATGCCGGTCAGCAGCGGCACGGTCAGCACCGCCGCCCAGAAGCGTGGCGCCACGGCCTTGGCCACCGGGTCGATCGCCATCAGCTCCAGCGCCTTGATCTGGTCGGTGGCGCGCATCAGGCCCAGCTCGGCGGCGATCGAACTGCCGGCGCGGCCGATGAACAGCAGCGCGGTCAGCACCGGCGCCAGTTCGCGGTACAGCGACAGGCCAAGCAGGGTCGACAACGCGTCGGCCGCGCCGAAGGTGGTCAGCGTGCGGTAGCCCTGCAGGGTCAGCACCAGGCCGACGAAGGCGCCACCGACGGCGATGATCGGCAGCGAGCGCGCGCCGATCTTGTAGATCTCGCGGGTCAGCTCGGCCAGGAAATCACGGGTCGGCAGGGAACCGCGCAGCACGGTCAGCGAGAACAGCCCGGCGCGGCCCAGCGAGCGGGTGGCTTGGACGAACGGCATCAGGCAACCCTCGCGCGTGGCGCGGCATCGAACGGAATCGGGCCATCCGGCTGGCCATGCAGGAACTGCCGCAGCAGCGGATCCTGGCTGGACTGCAGTGCCTCGGGCGTCCCCTGGAACACGACGCCGCCATTGGCGATGGCGATCACCTGGTCGCAGATCGGCAGGGTCTCGTGCACGTGGTGGCTGACGATGATGCTGGTCAGGCCCAGGCTGTGGTTGAGGCGCTGGATCAGGCTCATGATCACCCCGGAGGCGATCGGGTCCAGCCCGGTCAGCGGCTCGTCGTAGATCATCAGCGGCGGGTCCAGCGCCAGCGCGCGGGCCAGCGCCACGCGGCGCGCCATGCCGCCGGACAGTTCGCGCGGCCAGGCGTCGGCGGCGGCCAGCAGGCCCACCGCATGCAGCTTCATCTCCACCAGCCGGCGCAGCACGGCGGCCGGCAGGCGGGTATGCGTACGCAGCGGCAGGGCGACGTTCTCGGCCACGGTGAGGTCGGTCAGCAGACCATTGCCCTGCAGCAGCACGCCCACGCTCTTGCGCATCTCCAGCAGCGCGCTGCTGTCATGCGGGATCGGCTTGCCGAACAGGGTAACGTCGCCGGCCACCGGTCGCAGTTCGCCGGTCAGCGCCGCCAGCAGGGTCGACTTGCCGCTGCCGGAGGGGCCGAGCACGGCGGTGATGCTGCCCTGCGGCACCTGCAGCGACACGTCACGCAGGATCGTGCGTCCGCTCCGGTCGATGCGGACGTTGGACAACTGCACCAGACTGGAGGTGGAAGCCGACATGGGCACCATTAACGTTTTTTAGACATCGAAGGATCGGGCCAGCCGGCTGAACATAAGCAGACTGGACGGTGCAGTATTGTTGCACGGCAGGGCGTGGCGCAGGCCGGGACAATCGGCCGGCAGCCCGGAACAATCCGTACCGTCGATGGGCCGACCATTGAATACTGCCTGCCGTCCTGCACACTGTGCATGATGAGTGACCCAGGCAGCGATTTCCGCCTCTACCATTCCAACTCGCTGGACGTGCTGGCCGCGCTGCTGGCGCGCAACGTGCGTGCGCCGGTGCCAGGCCAGCCGTTGCTGGCGCCGGAAGTGGTGTTGATCCCGCAGGTGGCGATGCGCCGCTGGCTGCAAGCGACACTGGCCGCCGAATTCGGTGTCGCCGCCAACCTCGAATTCCTCACCCCGGGCGAGTTCGTGGCCCGCGCGCTGAAGGCCAACGTCAGCGGCGAGCAGGACGATCTGGACGCGGCCGGCCTGCACTGGAAGCTGTACCAGGCCCTGCGCGACCCGACATTGCTGGCGCAGCCACCGATGCGTGCGCTGCAGTCCTATCTTGCCGGCGGTGACGCATTGAAACCCTGGGCGCTGGCCGGCGAGCTGGCCTCGGTATTCGAGAAGTATCAGGCGTGGCGCCGTGACTGGCTGCTGCGCTGGGCAGCCGGTGCCGATCCTGCCGACCCGCAGGCGATCCTGTGGCGCACCATCACCCAGGGCCACGACTACCGCGCGCGCCGCATCCAGGAGTACCTGGACCGTTTCGAAGGTGCCGGCCAACCGCTGCCGAAGGGCTTGCCACCGCGCATGTCTGCGTTCGCAACGCTCAACATCTCGCCCGACGTGCTGCGGGTGATGGCTACCCAGGCGCGGGTGGGCGAGCTGCATTTCTATATGCCTACCCCGGTGCAGTCGTACTGGGGCGACCTGCAGACGCTGGCCGAGCGCCTGCGCAGCGGCGCACCGGACCCCTTCGGCGAGGCGGCCGGCGAGAACCGCCTGCTGGAAGCCTGGGGTGCGGCCGGGCGCGACTTCATGGCGGTGCTGGGCAGTTACGAGGTGGTGCATCCGGCCGGCGAAATCGCTGCCTATTCCGATCCGGAGGAGGACACCCGCCCGACCCTGGACGAAGGCGGCCTGTCCGACAGCCTGCTGCATCGCCTGCAGCGTGACCTGTTCCACCGCCGCGCGCTGCCCTCGGGCGAGCTGCGCGACGGCCTGCGCAGCGACGACCCCAGCCTGCAGGTGCATGCCTGCCATACCCGCCTGCGCGAGCTGCAGGTGCTGCACGACCAGCTGCGCAGCCTGCTGCAGGACCCGCGCTTCGACCCGCCGCTGCAGGCGCGGGAGATCGCCGTGCTTGCACCGGACATCGACCCCTATGTGCCGTATCTGGAAGCGGTGTTCGGCGGCCGTGGGGGCGAGGACGAGCACATTCCCTATGCACTGGCCGACAGCAGCCCGCTCGCCGGCGAGCCGCTGGCCGACGTGTTCGTGCACCTGCTGGGCCTGCCGGTCTCGCGCTTCGGCCTGAACGAAGTGCTGGACCTGCTGGCCAGCGCCCCGTTGGCCGAGGCGGCGGGCCTGGAAGCGGTGGACTTCGACCGCCTGCATGGCTGGCTGCAGCAGGCCGGCGCACGCTGGGGCCTGGATGCGAAGCACCGCAATCAGCACCAGGCGCCGGCCGACGATGCCTACACCTGGCAGTTCGCGCTGGACCGGCTGGTGCTGGGCCATGCCACTGGCAGCGAGGCCGATGTGGCCGGCGTGGCGCCGTGGATCGAACTGGAAGGCGGTGCGCTGGACGCGCTGGACCGGCTGCTGCGCCTGCTGCGCGTGCTGGCGATCTACCAGCGCCGACTGGGCGAGCTGCTGACCCCGGCGCAGTGGCGGCAACGCCTGCTGTCGCTGCTGGATGCACTGCTGCCCACCGCGCCCAGTTCCCCCAACAGCCAGCGCGCGCTGGAGCGCCTGCGCAAGCTGCTCAACCAGTTCGCCGAAGATGCCGCCAAGGCCGGCTTCGAGGAAGGCGTGCCGCCGGAGGTGGTGCGCGCGCACTTCGCCGGCGCGCTGGGCGAGGCCGATACGCGCGCACCGCTGCTGACCGGTGGCATCAGTTTCGGCCGCATGGTGCCGATGCGCCTGCTGCCGTTCCGGGTGATCTGCGTGCTCGGCCTCAATGATGGCGATTTCCCGCGCCGTGACCCCGCTGCCGGTCTCAACCAACTCACCGCCGAGCTGGATACGCCGCGCCGCCGTCCGGGCGACCGCTCCACCCGCGAGGATGACCGCTTCCTGTTCCTGCAGCTGTTCGCCGCCGCGCAGGAGGTGTTCTATCTCAGCTATCTCGGCGCCGATCCGCGCGATGGCAGCGTGCGCGAGCCGTCGGTGCTGGTCAGCGAACTGATCGATGCCGCCGCCGCGTATCACCTCGATCCGCCTGCGGCGGTCCGCGACTTCACCGTGCGCCACGCCCTGCAGCCGTTCTCACCGGCGGCGTTCGGCGATGGCGATCCGCGTCGCTTCAGCTATCGCCGCCAGTGGCATCCGGCCGCCGGTCGCCTCACCGGCCAGCGCGGTGGCCTGCAGCCGTGGTTCGATGCACCGTTGCCGCCGCCGGCCGACGATGCGGTGGAAAACGAGGTCGCGCTCGATTCCCTGCGCCGCTTCCTGTGCGACCCGGCCGGGCAGTTCCTCGCACAGTCGCTGGGCCTGCGCCTGGCCGACGAGGTCGAGGAGGTGGATGACCTGGAACCGCTGGTGCTGTCCTCGCGCGGGCCGGAAAAGCGCAGCGTGCAGGCGGCGGTAGTGCGCGCCACGCTCAGCGGCGATACCGAGCCGTTGTACCCACGCCTGCGCGCGCGTGGCCTGCTGCCGTCGGGTCCATTGGGCGAGCGTCAGTTCGAGGTGGAGCAGTTGAAGACACGCCCGTATGCCAGTGCGCTGCTGGGCTGGATGCAGGGCGAACCACTGGAAAGCCGTCGCTACGAAGTGGACATCGATGGCGTGCGCCTGCATGGCCGCGTGGCCGATCGGCATCCGGAAGGGCTGGTGCGCCTGCGTGCCGGCACGCTCAATGGCAATGCAGTGATCCGCCATGGCCTGGACTGGCTGCTGGCGAACGCTGCGGGCGATGCGCTGCCGCTTGTGCAGTTCCATGATGGTGGCGACGTCGGTCCCGGTCCGCATGTACTGCCGGCACTGAGCGTTCCCGCTGCACGTGCGGCGCTGCGTGCGCTGCTGCAGCTGCGCCAGCGTGGCCTGCGCGAGCCGCTGCGCTTTGCCCCGTACACCGGCTGGGTGCTGTACAACGCGCCGGCAGAAAAGCAGCGCAGCGAAGGCTGGAAGCAGTGGCACGGCAGCGACCGCAGCTGGGGTGAATCCAGCAGCGACGCCTGGCAGCTGCTGCTGCGGGGTGCCGACCCGTTCGCTACCGAGGCCAGCTACGCTGACCTGCTGCGCAACAGCCAGCTGGTCTTCAGCGCGGTGCGCGAAGGCCGCGCTCTCGGCGCCGAAGCACGCCAGGAGGGCGACGCATGAACACCGCCATCGCCGAAGACGGCCTCGAATCCCTCAGCCGCGATCCCTATCTGGCGCTGTCGCTGGAGGGCATCCGGCTGATCGAAGCCAGCGCCGGCACCGGCAAGACCTTCACCCTGGCCACGTTGTTCACCCGCCTGGTGGTGGAGCAGGGCCTGCGCATCGGCCAGATCCTGGCGGTGACCTTCACCGATGCCGCCACGCAGGAACTGCGCAAGCGCATCCGCGAGCGCCTGGCGCTGGCCGCGCGCCTGGTCGACATGGAAGCGGCCGACGGTGAAGCACCGGAGGTACGATTGACGCGCGACGTGCTGCAGCGCCATCTGCAGGGCGGCACCGAGAGCGCCGCCGCACTGAAACGCCGCCTGCAGGTGGCCGCAGACGAGATCGACCTGGCGTCCATCTTCACCATTCATGGTTTCTGTACCCGCGTGCTGCGCGAGCATGCGCTGGAAAGCGGCCACACCTTTGATCCGCCGGAACTGCTGGCCAGCGACCGTGAACTGCTGGAGGAGCTCGCGGCCGATCTGTGGCGCGTGCATGCCAACGACCCGGCCACGCTGGAGCCGCTGACCTGGCTGTGGTCCAGCCCCGACGCGCTGGCCGCCGATCTGCGCGCGCTGCTGGGCACACCGCCGCTGCATCCGCTGCCACGGCCTGCGGCGCTGGCCGATCCACGCCCGGCATTGCAGAGCGCGGCGGAAGCCCTGTCCGCAAGCGTGCGCGAGCATGGCGAGCAGTTCTTCATCGACCTCTGCGATGCCGTCGACAACAAGTGGCTCAACGGCGTGTCATACAAGCTGGGCTGGCTGCACCCGCTGGGCCGGCAGCTGCTGGCCTGGGCCGAGCGCGCCGACCCGCGCGAGCTGCTGGCCAGCGATCGCCTGCCGGCACTGCTGCCGGAGGTGCTGGCCGACAAGACCAACAAGAAATTTCCTGATCGCACGCCGTCGTCGCCATTGCAGGCGCCGTTGGCGCGCTATGTTGCGCTGCTGGCCGAACGCGATGCCTGGCTGCGTGGCACCGCGCTGGATCTCCTGCACACGCTTCGCGCCGAAGCCACGCAGCGCCTGCAGGCGCTGAAGCGTACGCGCCGGGTACAGACCTACGACGATCTGATTGATGGCGTAGCGCTCGCCCTGGAAGGCCCGCAGCGGCTGACGCTGGTCAGGCAACTGCGTGCGCAGTACCGCATCGCGCTGGTCGATGAGTTCCAGGACACCGACGATCGCCAGTGGGGCATCTTCCACACCGTGTTCGGCGATTCGCCGGAGGTGCGCGAACTCGACCTGGCGCCGGCGCTGTTCCTGATCGGCGACCCCAAGCAGGCGATCTACGGTTTCCGCGGTGGCGACATCCACACCTACCTGAAGGCCAAGCAGGTGGCGCAGCAGGCGCCGGTGCTGGACCAGAACTTCCGCTCGCGACCGTCTGTGTTGCGCGCATTGCAGGCGCTGTACGACAACGGTGGCGAAGACGCCTTCCTCGAACGCGACATCCGGTTCGAGCCGGTGCGGCCCGGTGGCGTGCGCAGCGATGCGGACTACCTGCGCGACGGCCAGGCCGCCAAGGCACTCACCCTGCGCGTGCTGCGCAGTGGCGGTGACAAGGCGATGAGCGCCGATGCCTCGCGCGATGCGGCGACCCAGGCCTGCGTCGCCGCGATTCACCAGATCCTGGTCGATGCGCGCACGGGCAATGCCGTGTTGCGTGGGCGACCGGTGCAGCCCGGTGATATCGCGGTGCTGGTGCGCTCGCATCGCGAGGCCACCCTGGTACAGCGTGCGCTGGCCGCGGTCGGCATTCCCGCGGTGGCGGCCGGCAAGCAGAGCCTGTTCGCCACTGCTGAAGCCCGCGATCTTCGTGCGCTGCTGCTGGCACTGCTGCAACCGGCCGACGAAGGCCGCCTGCGTGCAGCGCTGGCCACCGTGCTGCTTGGCCAGCGGGCCAGCGCGATCGCGGCAATGGAACGCGAAGGTGACCTGCAACGCGGGTTCCAGGCACAGCTGCTGCATTGGCGCGAGCGCTGGCAGCGCGGCGGACCGTTCGCAGTGATTGCCGATGTCTGTGCCGCACAGGGTGAACGCCTGCTGGCGCTGATCGATGGCGAGCGCCGCCTGACCAATTACCTGCAGCTGGGTGAACTGCTGCAGGAGGCCTCGGCGCAGGCGCTGGGCATGCATGGCCTGCTGGACTGGCTGCAGGGGCAGATGGCCAGTGCCGACCAGGATGACGAGCAGCAGCTCCTGCGCCTGGAGTCGGATGCGCGCCGCGTGCAGATCATCACCCTGCACAAGAGCAAGGGCCTGGAGTATCCGCTGGTGTTCCTGCCCTTCGTCGGCATCGACGGCGGCGCGCCGAACACCGCCTCGCACTGCACCGTGCACGTTGGCGGCCAGCGCCAGCTGCACTGGAAGCTGGACAAGGACGAGGCCTGGGAAGCGGCCAACGCGCAGCGTGAGCGCGAGCAGCGTGCCGAGGATGCGCGCCTGCTGTATGTGGGACTGACCCGCGCCGAGCATGCGCTGTGGATCGCCGTGGGTGATCTGGCCGGGCTCGGCAAGACGCGGCTGGCGCCGCTGCTGGGTGACCTGCAGGCGCTGCGCGGGCTCGCCGATGTGCACATCGATGACAGCGAGGCGCCGGCCGCGCTGCCGCAGCTGGCGGCCGAAGTGGAAGGTGACCTGCCGGCGGTACGTGCACTGACCCGGCGCGTGCCGCATGACTGGTGGGTCTACAGCTTCACCCAGCTGGCGCATGCCGATGCGGGCGCTGGCAGTGATATTGAAGCCGCCGCGACCGAGCTGCCGGCACCGGCCGCCGATGAACCGGCCGGCCCGGAACTGCCGCTGGAACCGGCGCTGCCCGAACCCACCGCCGTCGTCGAAGACAGCGCGCCGATCGACCCGCGCTTCATGGGCAGCCGCTTCGGCAACGTGCTGCACGAGGCGATGGAGAACGTCGACTTCGCTGCCTGGGGTGACTGGCAGCCGGGCCGGGAAGCGCCCGAGGGACAGGCCGAGGTGCTACGCAAGGCGCTGCATGACGAAGGCTATGCCGACGTCGACCTGGACGATGGCGTGGCCGTGCTGGTGCCGCTGGTCGGCCACACGCTCACCGTGCCGCTGCCCGAAGGCGGCGCCCTTTACAGCCTGGGCGAAGGCGAGCGGCGCGCGGAAATCGACTTCCATTTCGCCATCGAGCCGACCACGGTGCCGGCGCTGCTGCAGGTGCTGCATGCCCACGGTGTTTCCAGTGGTCGTCGAGGCTTCGGCCAGCGCCGCCGCCTGGAAGGGCTGATGACCGGCATGATCGACCTGACCTACGTGCGCGACGGGCGCTGGTACGTGCTCGACTACAAATCCAATCGTCTGCCCGGCTACAGCCAGGACCTGCTGGCCATCGCCATGCGCCACAGCGAGTACGACCTGCAGGCGCTGATCTATACCGTGGCCCTGCATCGCTGGCTGCGCTTCCGCCTGGGCGCGGCCTACGACTACGAGCGTGACATGGGCGGCATCCGCTACCTGTTCTGCCGCGGCCTGGATGGCACCGGCAACGGCGTGCACGTGGACCGCTTCCCGCTGGCGCTGGTGGATGCACTGGATGCGTTGTTCGCCGGTGGCGAACAGGCCCAGGCCGAACTGGCCGCACGTGCCCGTGGGGCCAGCGCATGAGCCTGCTGAAGGAACTGCACCAGAAGGGCCTGCTGCGCACCCTCGACCACGCGTTGGCGACCAGCCTGATGCGGCTGCGCGGCGACACGCCGGAGAGCGTGGCGCTGGCGGCGGCGCTGGCCTCGCTGGCGGTGGCGCAGGGCCACGCCGGCTTCGATCCGGCGCAGCCGCAGCGCCTGCTGGAAGGGGTGCCCGAGTGGCCCGCCGCGCAGGACTGGCTGGCACAACTGCGCGCATCGCCTTGGGTGGCTATACCCGAGCAGGCCGACGCCATCGCCGAGGATGCGCCGCTGGTGCTGGAGAACGGCCTGCTCTACCTGCGCCGCTACCGCGAGTACGAACGGCGGTTGGCCGCCGGGCTGCAGCGCATCGGCCGGCATCCGCTGCCGGCACCGGACATGGCGGCGCTGGCACCGTTGTTCGCGCAGCTGTTCCCGCAGGCATCGGGCAGCGAGGATCACCAGGCCCGTGCCGCCGGCGTGACCCTGCGCCATCCGCTGGCGCTGGTGACTGGCGGCCCCGGCACCGGCAAGACCACCACCATCGCGCGCCTGTTGCTGCTGCTGGCGGCGCAGGCCCGGCACGCCGGCCAGCCGCTGCCCGAAGTGGCGCTGGCCGCGCCTACCGGACGCGCCGCCGAGCGCATGGCCGAGAGCCTGCGTCTGGCCGTGCAGCGCCTGCAGGAGAACGGCGTGGACCCGGCGCTGTGCGCGGCATTGCCCAGTACCGGCACCACCCTGCATCGCCTGCTCGGCGTGATCCCGGATTCGCCGCGCTTCCGCCACCACGCCGACAACCCGCTGCCGGTGGACGTGGTGGTGGTCGACGAAGCCTCGATGATCGATCTGCCGATGATGGCCAAGCTGGTCGACGCGATCGCCAGCGGCACCCGCCTGATCCTGCTTGGCGACCCCGATCAGTTGCCCTCGGTCGAAGCCGGTGATGTGCTCAGCGCGATCCTGCGCGCCAGCGGTGATGGCATCGGCACCCACGCCGATGATGCGCAGGCACTGCAGGGTCTGTTGGCACCGGCCACGTTGCAGCCGCAGGCCACGCCGCGCGCCTTCGCCGGCCGCCGCGTGCAGCTGCAACGTGGTTACCGGCAGAGCGATGCGCTGGACCTGGCACCGCTGGCGCATGCCGTGCGCGAGGGCGACAGCGGTACCGCGCTGCAGCTGCTGCGCAGTGGTGAACTGGCCGGCGTGCATTTCCACGAAGGCGAAGCCGATCCACTGCGCGGCCAGCGCGAGCACCTGCTGGGCCATTGGCGTGCGTTGGCCGACGCCGCCGATCCGGTGCTTGCCCTGCAGCAGGCCGGGCGACTGCGCGTGCTGACCGCGCTGCGCGAAGGCCCGCAGGGTGCGCGCGGGCTCAACAGCCGCATCGAACAGCTGCTGGCTGGCAACACCCCGGGCTACTTCCAGGGTCGCCTGCTGCTGGTGACCGAGAACAGCTACCGGCACCGCCTGTTCAACGGCGATATCGGCATCTGCCTGCGCGACAGCAGCGGCGCGATGGTCGCCTGGTTCCCTGGCGACACCGTCGAGCAGCCGCGCGCCTTCCACCCCGCAGCACTGCCCGCGCACGAAAGCGCCTTTGCGATGACCGTGCACAAGGCACAGGGCTCGGAGTTCGATGAAGTGTGGTTGCAGCTGCCGCGCCAGGACAGCCGCGTGCTGTCGCGCGAGCTGGTCTACACCGGCCTGACCCGCGCCCGCCAGGTGCTGCATGTGGCAGGCAGCGCTGATGTGCTGCAGGCCGCGTTGAAACGCCACGCCAGCCGATTGGGTGGCCTGGCCTGGCGCCTGGGTGCGGAAGCGGTGGCCGAAGCACCGGCGCGCATCGAACAGCCCACGGTGCAGGGCCAGTTGTTCTGAATCGGGGTCGGATCCCGTTCCCATCGGGAACGGGCTCTGACCCCTTCACCCCGATGTCGCATTTGCCCTTTGATGACGCCGCTGGCGCTACCTATCCTGCGTTGCTACCCCACGACACAGGAGCCGGCACATGGCGCTTATCGCCTTGGATGACCCACGCTGGGTCGAACTACAGCATGCCTACGGGGCTGCCGATGACATTCCGGAGCTGCTCGCCAATCTGAGTATTCCGAAGGGTGAAAGATCGGAAGACGATTCGATTGAAGACACCTGGGAGGAATTGTGGAGCAGCTTGTGCCATCAAGGGGATGTCTACAGCGCTTCGTTTGCAGCGGTGCCGCATATTGTTGACGTGCTTCTGCAGCAGCCAGAGCTCTTGATGTTTGACTTTGTTGGGCTGCCGGTCAAGATCGAAGTCGAGCGGAGGGAGGCTGGAATCTCAATTCCTGAATCCGTGGAGCCTCAGTACTCAGAAGCGCTCCAGAACCTTGCATGCTTCGCCGCAAGCGTAATCCTCGATAAACATGACAAGAGTATGAGTTCAGCGTTGCTGACAGCGCTTGCCCTGGCCCATGAGAACACAGGTGTCGCGCGGATGCTTGGGCAGATAACCGCTTACGAGGCTGACGAAGCGTTGATCTGTTCCTGAATCGCTAGCCAGAAGCAGTCGAGCATGGCTCGACTCTACAACAGCGTACTTCGATCATTCCGACGTTCATCCACGCATGGCGTGGATCTACCGTGTCGACCAAGGTCGACACCCACCAGAGCAGAACGCCGTGCCGGCAGATCGCAGGAAACTGTCGAAGGCGGGGTGGGTCCGGTTGAGGGGGCGTGAGCCGCATGGATGCGGCGACCGAGCTTACATGGACGTACTTGCAGCGTCCCCCTCAACCGGACCCACCCCGCCTACCCACGGATAGCACGCATTTGACGTTGCCGTTGCCGTTGATTCGGCAGGTGCAGGGCGCAGCCCTGCCGCCCCCGTCATTCAGCGATCAGTACCAACCCATCCGGGAACACGATTGCCGCTTCATCGGCACTCACGTCGAAGAAGCCCACGCCGTGCTTCTCGGCCAGGTCCTGCACGCGACCGTGCGCGCGCTCGGCCACCGAATAGGCAAACGCGCCGTAGATCACCTCGCGGCCGATGCTGTACTCGGTCACCTCAGCACGGTCGTCATCGTCGTTGCTCAGTGGTCCGTCCATCGGCGGGAATTCCTCCGCCATCTCGGCGAACCACGCCTGCAACTCGGGACTGCTGACCACCGGGTCATCGTACTCGTGGCGCTCGTTCCACTGCGTCTGCTTCTCGAACCAGGCGATGAAGGCCGCCGCCTCGCGTGGCGCGGCGCTGGCCTCGAACACCATCATGTCGTAACTCATTGGAGCTTCCTGTGCGGAGCGGGGGTCAGAGCCTTCGCCCGCGGCGAAGGGTCCGACCCCGGCAATGGGTCCTGTGGCTGCACAGGGTATCGCGCTACGGCTGTTCGGCTGCACTCATCGCCAAGCCCGGCGCCAGCGCCTTCGCCTCCGGGAACAGCGCGAAGCGCAGGCCGATCAGGCCCATCAGGGCTTCATCGCGGGCCTTGCAGGCGGCCACGCTACCGACCCGGGCCAGCGAAGTATCCAGCCGCTCGCGCAACGCGTCGGCCGCCACAATCGGCTTGCGCGCGGCGATCTGCCGTCGGTAGTGCACAGCGACCTCTTCCAGAATGTGCTCGACCGCCTCGCGGCTGCGCTCGGGCAGTTCCAGCCGGGCGCGGCGCAGCTGCAGGATGTTCAGGCCGATGCGTGCTTCATTGAGCATGTCCACCGAGGCGATGTCGCTGCCTTCCGGCGTCGCCGCCAGGCGCGGCGCGAGCAGGCCCAGCAGGTCAAGCATGCGCGCGGCGAAGCGCTGGCGGTCCTGCTGGCCACGACCTTCGGCGGCTTCGGCCAGCGTGGTCCAGCCCTGCCGCACCAGCCGGCGCGCGGTCCACTCGGCGCCCACCGAACGGAACAGGCGGGTCATCACCACCGCAAAGCCAATGCCGATGAACATCGCGATGGACGAGTTGAGGAAGGTCTGGATGTTGGCGCTGTAGGTGTTCTGCAGGCTCAGCAGCGCGGCCAGGTTCACCGTCAGCGGCAGCGCGAACAGCGCGCTCTTGGGGTGGTGCAGCATCAGCCCCAGCGGCAGGAACGCCACCGCCAGCACCAGCGCCAGCAGGCCGAAGTCGTGCACTGCCGGGAACACGCCGAACAGGTACACGCCGGCCACCACCGAGGCGACCATCGCCCACACCAGGAACGACACCATGCTCGGTGCCGGATCGTCCTGCGCGGCGAAAAATGCGGCGGTCACCGCGGCCATCATCGCGCCGTTGCCGCCGCCTTCCCACCCCAGCGCGATCCACAGCACGCAGTAGCTCATCAGCGCCGCGCCGGCACTGAGCGCGGAGAACAGCGCCATGCCGTAGTCGACGTGCTTGTCGGCGGCCACGCGTTCGGTGCGGATGCGGTAGTGCGCACGGTCCAGCGGCGCAGTGCCCTGGTCGATCGCGTGCTGCAGGGTGCGGCAGTCCTGCCACAGGTCCACCAGTTCCTCCAGGCGCAGCAGCAGGCTGGCCAGCTGCAGGTGCTGCAGGTCGCGGTCCACCTGTGGCTTCAACGCACTGATGCGCGCGCGCAGGCGCGCGTATTCGCTGGCGTTGGTCGGGCCATCCAGCCAGTCGTGGATGTCATCGACCAGTGCCGGCAGGCCATCCGGCAGGGCCTGGCCATCGCTGCGCAGTGCGCTCAAGCGATCGGCAATCGAGGACAGCACCGGCAACAGCAGCAGCATGCGTTCGCGCAGCCGCTCCATCGACACGGCCGAACCGGCATGGCGCGGGTCGTCGCGGCGCAGGAACTCGATCAGCGCCTCGAACTGCACCAGGTCGGCGGCGAGCCGGTTGCGCGGCGCGTGCGCGCGGCCGCGTTCGAGGATCTGCCGGCACCACTGCGCCGCGTCCTCCATCCAGTTGCCGATGCGGGCGCGCAGCATCGGGCGTACCGAGGCCGGGAACAGCAGCGAAGCAAACAGCACTGCCACCACGGTGCCGAGGATGATCTCCTCGCTGCGCGCCACCACGGTGTCGAAGATGGTCTCCGGCGAGGTCACGGCCGGGAAGCCGATGAAGGCGGTGGTGTAGCCGGCCAGCAGGAACGCGTAACCGCGCGGGCCGCGGTTGAGCAGGGCCATGAACAGGCACCCGGCCAGCCAGATCGACATCGCCGCGCTCAGCACCAGCGGCGTTTCCACCAGCGCCGGCAGCACCAGCAGGGTGGCCAGGCCGGCCACCAGGGTGCCAACGATGCGGTACACGCCCTTGGCGCGGGTTGGGCCCAGCAGCGGCTGGCTGACGATGTACACCGTGCCCATCGCCCAGTACGGGCGCGACAGGTTGCCGGCCATGGCGATGTACAGCGCGGCCACCGCGGCCAGGTAGGTCTTGATCGAGAACAGCCAGGCCTGGCGATCGGTCAGCGCGTTCATGGCTTACTTCGCCGAGGCCTGTGCGGTGGACGGCGCGGGCGGGGCAACCGATGCCTGCCAGCCGCCACCCAGCACCAGGAACAGATGGATCTGGTCGCGCGAGACCTGCGCTTCGGCGGCGGCCAGGGTGGCGTCGCTGGTGGCCAGGCTGCGGTCGGCATCCAGGCTGGACAGGTACGGCGTACGGCCACCCTGGTACAGCCGGCGGTTCTGCTCGGCGGCCAGTGCGGCCTGCTCCTGCGCGATGCGCAGCGACTGCAGCCGGCGCAGGTCCTGCGCATAGCGGTCCAGCGCGGTCTGGGTCTCGCGCAGCGCCTGCAGCACGGTGTGGTCGAACTCGGCCAGCGCGGCATCGGCACCCGCCTCGGCGGCGTGGATGCGTGCGTGCGTGCCGGACGACGGCAGCGTCCACGAGATCAGCGGGCCGATCGACCACTGCTGGGTCATCGGCGTGCCGAAGTCTTCCAGCAGGCCGGCGGCACCCACCGAGGCACCCAGGCGGATGTCCGGGTACAGCTCGGCGGTGGCGACCCCAATCCGCGCCGTGGCCGAGGCCAGCTTGCGCTCGGCCTGGCGCACGTCCGGGCGGCGCTGCAGCAGCGCCCGGCCATCACCGACCGGCAGCGGCTGCGCCAGGCCGGGGGCGTGCGCACAGTCGATCACGCCGGCTGGCAGCTGGC
The DNA here is from genome assembly GCF_059372495.1 of Stenotrophomonas sp. YJH_SMC_80. Taxonomy (NCBI): domain Bacteria; kingdom Pseudomonadati; phylum Pseudomonadota; class Gammaproteobacteria; order Lysobacterales; family Lysobacteraceae; genus Stenotrophomonas; species Stenotrophomonas sp. YJH_SMC_80. Next base: position 19,374 of record NZ_JCAFVP010000004.1, on the reverse strand, counting down.
CCGGGGTTTTCCCAAGCAGCGCGGCCAGCGAATAGGCGGCCGCCGAACGCTGCGCGCGTAGCGGCGGCAGTGCCGCCTCCAGCAACGCTACCTGCGCATTGGCGCGGGCCAGTTCCGGCGGCGTGCCGCGGCCGGCCGCGATCAGGCGCTCGGTGACCGTGCGGCTGCGCTGCTGCAGCTGCAGCGAATGCTCGGCCACGTGCAGTTCGTGGTTGGCGTGGCAGATTTCCAGGTAGCTGTCGGCGACCTGCGCGACCACGCTGACCTGGGCCAGGTCGCGCGCCGCAGCAACCGACTGCTCGTCGGCACGCGCTGCCTCGGCGCCGCGCTTGAGCTTGCCGAACAGGTCGAACTGGTAGCTGACCGCGAACTTGCCATCGGCCAGGTTGATCACCGGCAGCTCGTGCTCCTGCAGGAACGATTCGGCCGACAGCTGCGCGCGGCTGACGCCGGCCTCGGCCTCGTACTCGAAGCCACCGGCGTCCAGCGCCTGTTCGTACACCGCCGCGGCACGACGCAGGTGTGCATCGGCGGCCTTCAGTTCCACGTTGTCACGCAGCGCCTGGGTGATCAGGCCGTCCAGTACCGGGTCGTTGTACAGCGACCACCAGCGGTCGGGCAGCGCCTGGTTGGCGGCCACCTGCGGGTTCTGCGTGTCGATGAAGGCTGCATTGGCCTCCGGGCGCTTGAAGGCCGACCCTTCCGGCAGTGCATAGTCCGGGCCGACGGTTTTGCACGCGGCCAGGCTGGCCAGCGCGACGATCAGACCGAGACGGGGCAGGGCGGCGTTCACAGGCCCGCCTGTGTCGGCGCAGTGCCGGCCTTGTCGTTGTGCGGATGGCGGCCGGTGTCCACGGTCACCGTGGCGGTGCGGCCGGCGATCAGTTCCACGCCCTGGGGTACTTCGTCGATGGCGATGCGCACCGGAATGCGCTGTGCCAGCCGCACCCAGTCGAAGGCCGGGGTCACGTTCGGCAGCAGGGTGCTGCCGTTGCTGCGGTAGCGGTCCTCGATGCCGGCGGCGATGCTTTCCACGTGGCCACGCAGCGGGGCCGACTCGCCCATCAGGCGGATGTCCACGCTCTGCCCCGGAGCTACGCCGCGCAGGCGGGTTTCCTCGAAATAGCCATCGACGCGGAACGAGCCGGTATCCAGCAGTGCCAGCACCGGCTTGCCGGCCACCACGTAGTCGCCCACGCGCAGGGTGCGGTCGTTGACCCGGCCATCGGCCGGCGCGCGCACCTCGGTGCGGCCCAGGTTGAGCTCGGCCAGGTCGACCGCCGCCTGTGCGGTGGCCAGCGCCGCCTGTGCGGCCTGCAGCTTGGCGCGGCGCACTTCGGCGTCCTCGGCGGCGACCAGGTCCTGCAGGCTGCGGTCACGGCCGATCTCGCGGCGCAGCTGCGCCACCGATGCCTGGCGCTCGGCCAGGTTGGCGCGGGCCTGCTCCAGCGCGATGCGGTAGCGGGCGCGATCGACCACGAACAGCAGGTCGCCCTTCTTCACCGCCTGGTTGTCGGCTACCTGCACCGTTTCCACCAGTCCGGACACGTCCGGCGCCACCTGCACCACGTCGGCACCGACATGCGCATCGCGGGTCCACGGCTCATCCATGTAGTAGACCCACAGCTGGCGCAGCACCAGCAGGGCGACGATCACGGCTGCGCTGGTGAGCAGCACTGGCAGGGTCTTCTTCACGATCTTGTTCACGATTGCATCCAACGCAGGAGGTGGAACAGCAGGCCAAGCACGATCCCGTACAGCGCCAGGTTGAACAGCGCCGGGTGCCAGACATGGCGATAGGCGCCGGCACGCTGCAGCAGCGCGTGCAGGCCGCTGTTGACCAGGTAGGCCAACAACATCAACCCGAGCAGGGTCGGGACGAACACTCCGTGGAGACTGAATTCACCGGGCATCGGTAGGGGCGGGGGCGAGGAGGGGGAGGGGAGGGACAACAGAACAACGGCAACGGGCAAAAGCCGCTGGCGTGTGCACGGCAGCGGCGGTGTTCGGGGGCAGCGGTCTTACGTGATGCGGTCGGCGGCCTCGGCCAGCAGGCGCCATGCCTTCAGCACGGCGTGCAGTTCATCCATGGAAAGCTCGCCGAACACGTCCTGGCGCAGGCCGATCAACTGGTCTTCCAGCTCGCTGACCAGCGCATGGCCTGCGTCAGTCAGCCACAGCAGGTTGGCGCGGCGGTCGCTGGCGTCGCTCTCGCGGCGGACCAGGTCGCTGGCGCACAACTTGTCCAGCAGGCGCACCAGCGAGGGACCTTCCATGCCCAGCTGCTGCGCCAGCGCCACCTGACGGATGCCACCGCCGGAGCGGCCGATCATCAGCAGCGGCATGGTGCAGGCGGTGGAGATGCCGTAGCTGCCGAGCCGGCTGTCGGCCAGGCGCTGCCACTGCCGCCCTGCGTACAGCAGGCCGGAGCTGAGCTGCATCTGCAGCACGGTGCGCTCGTCGAGGGGTCGGTCCATAAGAGATAGATAGGATACTACTAATTTCATTCCTATCAATAGGCTTTTCTGAATGGGTGGGTGTAGTGAGGAAAGCGTTGCGCCTGCCTGGTGTCGGGTGGGGCAGCGGGCGCCGGACGGTGCAGGACGCGCCGTGAACCCCCCTCCGGGGTCCGGCCCAGCCGCTGGCGGCTGTGCGTTCGGGCGCTTGCGAGGCATCCATGCCGCGGACGGTCCTGACCCGCCCGGCCCCCGCTGCCTTCCCATCCCCCCGCGAGCGCGGTGGGTTGGCTCTTGGAAGCAAGAGCAGAAGCAGTGCGGACCAACGGTCCGCACCCACCAAAGCACAAAACACCACAGCAGCGGCGCGCCGCTTCCGAAGCCATGAACCCCCGCTTTTGACCCCGCTTTCGGGGGGCAGGCCGCGCCCGCGGGACACCGCCAGGGAGTGGGAGAGGGGGCTGCGCAGGACCGTTGGCGCCATGGATGGCGCCATCGAGCCCCCATGGGTGAGGGCGCTTTGCTTGCGAGGCATGCCTCGCAAGCGCCCGAACGCACAGCCGCCAGCGGCTGGGCCGGACCCCGGAGGGGGGTTTACGGCGTGTCCTGCGCTGCCCCCTCTCCCACTCCAAACCGATAGCAACGACGCGCCAACAACGACCCCCGATGAACCGTCCCAACAGGACGACCCACCCCCCGGTCGGGTACGATGCTCGCCCCCCGTTCGGGACGCTGTACGCAATGAGCAAGAACAACGAAAAGGCCGCCCCGCAGGGCGACGTGACCCAGGACCAGGCCGAGGATGCCGTGCGCACCCTGCTGCGCTGGGCCGGTGAGGACCCGTCCCGTGAAGGCCTGCTGGATACCCCCCGCCGTGTCGCCGAAGCCTATGGCGACTGGTTCAGCGGTTACCGCGACGACCCGCGCGCCTACATGGAGCGGACCTTCGAGGAAGTGGCCGGCTACGACGAGCTGATCGTCCTGCGCGACATCGAGTACGAAAGCCACTGCGAGCACCACATGGCCCCGATCATCGGCCGCGTGCACGTCGGCTACCTGCCGGCCGGCAAGGTGGTGGGCATCAGCAAGCTGGCCCGTGTCGTCGAAGCCTACGCCCGCCGTTTCCAGGTGCAGGAGAAGATGACCGCGCAGATCGCCCAGTGCATCCAGGATGTGCTGCAGCCGATCGGCGTCGGCGTGGTCGTCGAAGGCGCCCACGAGTGCATGACCACCCGCGGCATCCACAAGCGCGGCGTCAGCATGGTCACCTCCAAGATGCTGGGCAGCTTCCGCGACGACGCGCGTACCCGCGCCGAGTTCCTGCGCTTCATCGAAGTGGGCGGCAAGCGCTGAGCCGCTTGCCCGCACCACGCCGGCTCCTGCGGGCCGGCATGCCCACGGCTGTCCACGCGGCAGCTGTGCATGGCGGTTTGTCCCTGTCAGCCCTACAGACTTCTTTCGCTGCATGAAGCATCGCGAACGCATTGCCCGTTACCGCCACCTGCGCGAACAGCCCCAGTGGAAGCTGCTTGCCGCCGACCACGCTCCGGAAATCATCGGCCTGCTGCAGGGCCTGCTGATGGACGGCGAGCGCACGTTGCCGTCCTCGGTACTGAACGAGCGACTGCAGCGCGCGCTGGACCAGCTGGCCGGCGATGAACTCTCGCGCGAGCTGCCGCGCACCGCGCAGGCCTACATCGCGCACTGGCTGGCCCAGGGCTGGCTGGAACGCCGTCTGCCCGAAGGCGCCGACCAGGAGCAGTACGAGCTGGCGACCGCGGCACTGCAGGCGATCCGCTTCGCCGACGGCCTCGAGCAGGCCCGCGTGGCCGCCACCGAAAGCCGCCTGGCGTTGGTCATTGAGCAGCTCTCGGCGCTGGCTGCGCAGACCGAAGCCGATCCCGATGCGCGCCTGTCCGCGCTGCACGACGAGCGCGACCGCATCGATGCCGAAATCGCCCGGGTCGGCACCGGCCGCGTGGTTGCGCTGGACGGCAAGCGCGCGCTGGAACGCACCCGCCAGATCATCGGCCTGGCCGACGAGCTGACCGAGGACTTCCGCCGCGTGCGCGATGACTTCGAGCAGCTCAACCGCGATTTCCGCGAACGCATCATCGACGACGAGGGCGAGCGCGGCGATGTGCTGTCGCAGCTGTTCGAAGGTGTGGATGTCATTGGCGAAAGTGACGCCGGGCGCAGTTTCCAGGCCTTCTGGCGCCTGCTCAACGACGCCGAACAGAGTGCCCAGCTCGATGCCGCGCTGGAAGCGGTGCTGGCGCGCGGCTTCGCCCGCCGCCTGGACCGCAACGAACGCAACTTCCTGCGCAGCTTCACCAGCACCATGCTCGAGCGCGGTGGCCAGGTACACGACGTCCTGCAGAACTTCGCGCGCAGCCTGCGCGGCTTCGTGCAGAGCCGTGGCTACCTGGAACAGCGCCGCCTCAACCAGTTGTTGAAGCAGGCGCAGTCCGAAGCGCTGGCCCTGCGCGACGAATTCCCCGCACAACGCGGCATCGGCCGCGACCTGCAGCTGACCACCAGCCGACTGCGCTCTTGGTCGCAGTGGAAGCTGCATGATCCGCGCAGCGCCCAGGTCGACGGCAATGTCGAGTACAACGACGCGGCCGCGATCAGCCTGGAGAGCGTCGGCGACCTGGTCGCTTCGTCCGAAATCGACTTCCGCACCCTGCGCCGCGACCTGCACGACCTGCTCGATGCACAGCCGCGGCTCAGCATCGCCCAGGCCCTGTCGCAGCGCGAGGCGCCGCAGGGTCTTGGCAGCGTCATCGGCTATCTGTCGCTGGGCACGCGCTTCGGCAACGTGGTCGCCGGCGAGCAGGAGCTTGCGCAATGGCGTGGTGGCGACGGCCAGGTCCGTCGCGCCCGCATCCCGCTGGTTTGGTTCACCCAGGAGAGACGCCATGAGCTGGCATGAAGATCCCATCGACGCAGCGCAGGCCGACGTGGCGGAAGACGCCTACGAGGCCGAACCGGTGGCGGCCGTGGCGCAGCCCCGCCGTGGCAACGACGTCTATTACCTCGGCGACACCGGGCGCCTGCCGCTGGATGCGCGCCGCGCGCTGTGCCAGCTGCTGATCGGCCCCAGCATCGACCAGCTGCGCCACGCCAAGCTGTGGCCGGCACTGATCCGCAGCGAGGCGGCCATCCGCTCGTCGCTGGCGGACCTGTTCCTGGAACTGGTGCTCGACCGTGACAGCGGCGTGGCGTTCACCCGCCAGGCCGATACCGAAGACGTCGACGCGCCGGTGCTGCTGCGCACCTCGCCGCTCACCTTCATCGACTCGGTGCTGCTGCTGTACCTGCGCCAGCAGCTGGCCGAAGCCGATGCGCGCGGCAACCGCGCGGTGGTCGCCGATGCCGAAATGGCCGAAGCACTGGCCATCTACGAAAAGAACCTGTCCACCGACCGCGCCGGCTTCAACCGCCGCGTCGCCTCGGCGGTGCAGAAGATGAAGGACAACCACATCCTGACCCGCCTCAGCGGCCAGGAAGACCGCCACGAAGTCTCGCCGGCGCTGAAGCTGCTGTTCTCCGCCGAAGACGTGTCCCAGCTCTCGGCGGTCTACCGCCAGCTGCGCGAAACCCCGGCCGCCGAGGCCTGAGAGACCCGACCATCGCATGGCTATCTCCAAGCACACTCCCGCCCTGTTCAACGAAGGCCTGCCGGACCCGCGCCTGCAGCAGTTCCGCATGCGCCGCCTGCAGGTGCACAACTGGGGCACCTTCAACGGCCTGACCGAAGTGCCGATCGCCGAGCGCGGTTTCCTGTTCGTCGGACGTTCCGGCTCGGGCAAGTCGACACTGCTCGATGCCATGTCCGCGCTGCTGACGCCGCCGGCCATCGTCGACTTCAACGCCGCCGCGCGTGAAGCCGAGCGCAGTGGCCGCGACCGCAACCTGGTGTCCTACGTGCGTGGCGCATGGGCTGACCAGCAGGACAGCGGCACCGGCGAAATCGCCACCCAGTACCTGCGCAAGGGCGCCACCTGGACCGCACTGGTGCTGGAATACCGCGCCGGCGATGGCCGCGTGGTCAGCCTGGTGCGCCTGCTGTGGATCTCCGGCAACGGCACCTCGGCCGGTGACGTGCGCAAGCACTACATGATTGCCGAGCGCCCGTTCGACATCGCCAAGGATCTTGGTGGGTTCGACCTGGACCTGCGCAAGCTCAAGCAGAAGCTGTCCGACCTGCACCACTTCGACACCTTCTCCGGCTACGCCGAGCGCTTCCGCGACCTGCTCGGCATCGACAACGAGATGGCGCTGCGCCTGCTGCACAAGACGCAGTCGGCGAAGAACCTGGGTGACCTCAACGTCTTCCTGCGCGACTTCATGCTCGACACGCCGAAGACCTTCGACGCCGCCGAGCGTCTGGTCAGCGACTTCGCCGAGCTCGATGGCGCGCACCAGGCGGTGGTCACCGCCCGTCGCCAGGTGGAGACCCTGCTGCCGGCACGCGCCTACTACAACGACCTGAAGGAAATGCACCGCCGGCGCGGCGACGACGAAGCCCTCAAGCTCGGCGTCGACAGCTTCCGTGAAAGCCGCCGCCAGGCGCTGATCGAAGCGCGCCTGCGCGAGATGGACGTGCGTGACCGTGGCCTGCTTGGCGAAGAAGCCCAGCGCCGTGCCGCACTGGACAATCACACCGAGCGCCTGGCCGAACTGGAACTGCAGCGCCGCCAGCAGGGCGGTGAGCGCATCGAAGAACTGGAACGCGAGCAGGGCCGCGCCGAAGCCGAGCGCGACCGCCGCCAGGCCAAGCGCGAGCAGGCAAGCCTGGCCGCGCAGCAGCTGGGGGCCGAACTGCCGGACGACGCACACGGCTTCGCCGAACTGGTCGAGCGCGCACAGAACGAGCTGCAGGACCGCCAGCGCGCCTCTTCGGCGCTGGACGATGCGATCAGCGATCGCCTGGGTGGCAAGCGCGATGACGAGCGCCGCTTCGGCGAAGTCCGTGCGGAACTCGAAGCGATGCAGCGCACGCCCTCCAACATCCCGGCGCCGATGCAGAAGCTGCGCGCGCGCCTGGCCGAGGAAACCGGCATCGCTGAAGCGGCGCTGCCGTTCGTCGGCGAACTGATCCAGGTCCGCTCGGAAGAGCAGGGCTGGCAGGGTGCCATCGAGCGCGTGCTGGGTGGCTTCGCGCTGTCGCTGCTGGTCGACGACAAGCATTACAACGACGTCGCCGAGTGGGTGAACCGTACCCACCTGGGCATGCGCTTCACCTACTACCGCGTGCGCCGCAACGATGATGCGTTCGCCCGTGAGCCGTCGGCGAAGTCGCTGCTGCACAAGCTGGAACTGCGCGAACACGTGTTCGAAAGCTGGCTGCGCCGCGAGCTCGGCAAGCGATTCGACTACGAGTGCGTGGATGCCAAGCAGCTGCGCAACGTCGACCGCGGCATCACCCGCGAAGGCCAGGTCAAGCATCCGGGCGACCGTTTCGAGAAGGATGACCGCAGTGCGGTGGGCGACCGCCGTCGCTGGATCCTCGGCTTCAACAACCACGACAAGGTGGGCGCCTTCGAGCGCGAAGCTCAGGAACTGGCCAAGCGCATCGCCAGCTGCGAGACCGACATCGCGCGCCTGCGTGGGCAGCGTGACCGCGACAACGAACGCCGCCTGGCCTGCCACGAGCTGGTCAGCATCAGCTGGAACGAGATCGACATCGCCGCCCCGCAGCAGCGCCTGAGCGACATCGAGGCCACGCTGCGCGACCTGCGCGAAGGCAATGCCGACCTCGCCAAGCTGGCCAAGCAGATCGACGCCGTGCGCGCCGACATCGAGCAGGCCCGCCGCACCTATGAAGACGTCCGCGTCGAGCGCGGGCAGCTGGTCAAGGAACGTGATCGCCTGGACCGCGCGCGCCAGCAGAGCCGTGCGCTGGTGCTGCCGAGCCTGGCCCAGGAGCAGGAAGCCGGCCTTGCCGAGCGCCTGCAGGAGCAGGGTCCGCTCAGCCTGGAAACGCTGGAAGCGCACATGCGCCAGGTCAGCAACGCGCTGAACGAGCAGCTGTCGTCCTCGCAGCAGGACCTCAACCGCATCGAGAACCAGCTGATCGGCTGCTTCCGTCGCTTCATCCAGCAGTGGCCGGAGGAATCGGGCGACTTCACCGTGTCGGTGGCCTCGGCCGAGGACTTCCTCGCACGCCTCGAACGACTGGAGCGCGATGGCCTGCCGCAGCACGAAGAGCGCTTCTTCGATCTGCTGCAGAACCAGAGCAAGAACAACCTGCTGGCCCTGCAGCGCCACAGCGCCGAGGCCCGCAAGTCGATCGGCCAGCGCCTGGACGAAGTGAACGCCAGCCTGGAACAGGTGCCGTTCAACCGCGGTACGTTGCTGACCATCGAACTGAGCGACCGCCGCCTGCCGGAAGTGGGCGAGTTCCACCTGCAGCTGCGCGAAGTGCTGTCGCAGCAGCAGACCGAGCAGCGCGAGCTGGCCGAATCGCAGTTCACCGTGCTGCGCCAGCTGGTCAACCGCCTGGGCTCGCAGGAAGGCGAGGACAAGCGTTGGCGGGAGCTGGTGCTGGACGTGCGCATGCACGTGGAGTTCATCGGCGTCGAGCTGGATGCGGAAACGCGCCAGCAGGTCGAGATCTACCGCAGCGGCGCCGGCAAGTCCGGTGGCCAGCGCCAGAAACTGGCTACCACCTGCCTGGCCGCGGCACTGCGCTACCAGCTCGGCGGTGCCGACAGCCAGCTTCCCAGCTACGCCGCAGTGGTGCTCGACGAGGCCTTCGACAAGGCCGACAACGAGTTCACCGCGCTGGCGATGAACATCTTCGACAACTTTGGCTTCCAGATGGTGGTTGCCACCCCGCTGAAGTCGGTGATGACACTGGAACCGTTCATCGGCGGCGCCTGCTTCGTCGAAATCAGCGGCCGCCACGACTCCGGCGTGCTGCTGATCGAGTATGACGAGGAAGGCAAGCGCCTGAAGCTGCCCGAGCGCAGCCGCCAGCAGGCCAACGAACCGGAAGAAGCCGAGGCCTGAGCGCCTCGGGCAATCCACCTGTAGGGCCGAGCCATGCTCGGCTGCTCTTCGCGACCTGAAACAATGTGCCAACCAAGGTTGGCACCTACCATTTCATAACGTCCCTCACGAACCGCGGAACGTATCCCACGCCATCCGCGCGATCAGCACCACCACCAGCCCCACGAACAGCTTGCGGATGAACGGCGTACCGCCCTTCAGCGCCAGGCGCGTGCCCACCACCGAGCCGATGATGTTGGCCGCCGCCATCGGCAGCGCGAACAGCCACAGGATGTTGCCGGTCGGCACGAAGAACGAGATCGCCGCCACATTCGTCGCCAGGTTCACCACCTTCGACGCCGCCGAGGCGCGCAGGAAATCCAGCCCGAAGAAGCGCACGAACAGGAAGATCAGGAAGCTGCCGGTGCCCGGCCCGAAGAAGCCGTCGTAGAAGCCGATCGCCGCACCGATCGCCAGCGCGATCACCAGTTCGCGGCGACCGATCTCCTGCGGACGGTGCAGCGCGCCGAAGTCCTTCTTCCACAGCGTGTAGGCCAGCATCGCGACCAGCAGCACCAGCACCAGTGGGCGCACCGCGTCCTTGGGCAGCAGGCTTACCGCGGTGGCGCCGGCGAAGGAGAAGATGAAGGCCGTGCCGGCCGCGAACAACACCGGCTTCCACGGGAAGCGCACGTTGCGCGCATAGCGCCAGGCGGCCGCACCGGTACCGAACATCGAACTGAACTTGTTGGTACCAAACAGCATCGCCGGCGTCTGCTGCGGCAGCACCGTGAACAGGCCAGGCAGCTGCACCAGCCCACCACCACCGACGGCGGCATCGACCAGCCCGGCGATGAAGGCGATGACCACCAGCCACCACAACTCAGGGGGAACCAGTTCCAGCACGGCGATCAATCGATATGGGGGCGCGACAGCATACGCCTGTCCTGCACTGGTTGACCGGTGCCCCGCGTGGATCCATCCGCACAACCCGGCGACAATGTCCGCATGAGCCGAAAACCCACCGATCCCTGCCCCTGCGGCCTTCCCGCCGAGTACGCCGCCTGCTGTGGCCGTTTCCATGCCGGTGAGGCCGCCCCCGATGCCGAGCGCCTGATGCGATCACGTTACAGCGCCTATGTGCGGGGGCTGGCGGACTATCTGCGCCAGAGCTGGCATCCGGATACCCGTCCGGCCGAGTTGTCGCTGGATGATGCGCCCGGCCAGCGTACGCATTGGTTGGGCCTGACCGTGCACGAGCACACCGTCACCGGCGCCGACAGCGCCGAAGTGCGCTTCACCGCCCGCTACCGCGTGGGCGGCGGCAGCGCGGTGAAGATGGCCGAGCACAGCCGCTTCCTGCGCGTCGACGGCCGCTGGTACTACCTCGACGCGGTGTGAGCCTCAGCCGCCGCGTGCCGCCAGCACGCGCTGGCCGGCATGCGCGCGGACCTGGTTGCGGCCACCGTCCTTGGCTGCGTACAGCGCCTGGTCGGCGGCCTTGATCACTGCCGCTGGCCGCTCATCCACGCGGCTGTCTGCCAGCCCGATGCTCACCGTCACCTGCACCGTCTGCCCGCTTCCGCCGCGTCCTCGTTGCCGGCGCCCCGTTTCATCGTCGTGGCTGCGTGTGCTCCGGTCGCGCAGCTGCATGCGGGTGTCCTCGATGGTCTGCCGCAGCGCCTCGACTGCATCCACGCAGGCCGCTGCGGGACGATCCAGGAAGACCACCGCGAACTCCTCGCCGCCATAGCGGAACGCCCGGCCACCATCGCCCACCCGGCCCAGGCGCGAGGCCACCAGGCGCAGCACATCGTCGCCGGTGTCGTGGCCGTGGGTGTCGTTGAACGACTTGAAGTGGTCCACGTCCACCATCGCGATGCTGTAGGTGCCGCGCGCCCGCTGCAGGGTCTCATTGAAGGCGCGGCGCCCCGGCAGGCCGGTCAGCTCATCGCGGAAGGCCATATGGAAGGACTCCTGCATCATCGCGCCCAGCATCAGCAGCAGGGCCGCACTGGCCAGTGCCGGCAGCAGCACCGGCTGCAGGAACACCCGTGGCAGCATCCACCACAGGCACAGCAGGGCCAGCAGCATCGCCGTGTGCAACGGGCGCGGATACCGCCAGGCCTGCCAGCCCAGCGCGGCGGTTGCCAGAAGGAACAGCAGCGCTGGCAGCTGCGCCAGCGCGTTCCAGTCGACCGGGATCCACTCCCAGTGACGGTTCGACAGCAGATCGTGCATGCCGCGCGGCTGCTGCGTGGCCAGCAGCAGGAAGATCAGCAGTGCCGTGCCGCTGGCGACGGAGCGCAACAGCAGGTCGTGGCGGCGCCGCCCGCGCTCGGGCCACAATGCCAGGCCCGCGAACAGCAAGGGCAACCAGGCCGAAATGGCATGGAAGCGCAGCGGGGTCAGCGCCGTGACATGGCCGCTGTGCAGGTAGTCGCCCACGTCCTGGTGCAGCAGCGCGAACATGACCGCCACCACCAGCAGCAGGCAGAGCGTACGCACCTGGTGGTAGAGCAGGGCAAGGCCGGCGCCGAGGCAGGCCAGCAGCCAGGGCAGGATGCGTTGGGCCGGACTGGCAACGTCTTCGTTGCCCAGTGCTGCCCACAGCACCACGGCAACCAGCACGGCGGGCAGCACGAACAGGTAATGCGCAGGCTGGCGGAGCGGATGCAGGGGCAAGCAGGAATTCCAGCGCGGTGACGACGCGGCCGCAGCATTGCCGTTAGCGGCGTTCGCACCGGCTTCTTGAATGCGGGATGGTCACGCATGTGAACGCGTTGACGTCGAACGATGACATCGCACTCACCCTGTTGCGCAGATGCTGCCCGGATGGACAGCGTAGCCACCGCCGTCGCTGCCTCGCAGCGCGATCTCGCCCGCCAGTACGCATGTGTGCGGAACCGCAGCATGCGCCTGGCAGCCCCCCTCAGCGCCGAAGATGCCATGCTGCAGAGCATGGCCGATGCCAGCCCGAGCAAATGGCACTTGGCCCACACCACCTGGTTCTTCGAACGCTTCGTGCTGGCCGGCTTCCCACCTGCACCGGCGCATGACCCTGCCTGGGACTACCTGTTCAACAGCTACTACAAGAGCCTCGGCCCGGCGCATGCCCGGCCGCAGCGTGGGTTGCTATCGCGGCCATCGCTGCAGCAGGTGCGCGACTACCGCCAGCAGGTCGATGCACAGGTGCAATCGCGGCTGGCGGCAGGCGACCTTGATGAGCAGGCACTGCAGCACCTGCAGTTGGGCCTGCAGCACGAACAGCAGCACCAGGAACTGCTGCTCACCGACATCAAGCACGCGTTCTGGTGCAATCCGTTGCAGCCGGCCTACCGCGAGGACCTGCAGCCTGCAACCAGCGCTGCCAGTGCGCAGGGCTGGATCGAGTCGCCCGAGCGCATCGTCACCATCGGCGCCGCAGCCTGGCCGCAGCACACCGCCTTCGCCTACGACAACGAATCGCCGGCGCATCGCGTGCTGCTCCCCGCGCACGCACTGGCCGAGCGTCCCGTCAGCAATGCCGAGTACCGCGCCTTCATCGACGCCGGCGGCTACCGCGAACCGCGCTGGTGGCTCAGCGAAGGCTGGGCGCTGCGCGAAGCCGAGGGCTGGCAGCACCCGCTGTACTGGGATGGCGCCCTGCAGCGCGAGTACACCCTGGGCGGTTGGCGCGACCTGGATCCGCATGCGCCGGTCTGCCACCTCAGCTACTACGAGGCCGATGCCTGCGCCCGCTGGGCCGGTGCGCGCCTGCCCAGCGAGTTCGAGTGGGAGGCTGCCGCCGCAACGCTGCCGCCTCGCGGTCATTTTGCCGATGACGATCGGCTGCACCCGCAGGCTGCAGGGGGCATCGGACTGCGTCAGCTGTTCGGCGATGTATGGGAATGGACCCACAGTGCGTATGGCGCCTACCCGGGCTTCCGCCCTTTCGCCGGCAACCTCGGTGAATACAACGGCAAGTTCATGTGCGGGCAATGGGTGCTGCGCGGTGGCAGCTGCGCCACGCCGCGTGGCCACGTGCGTGCCAGCTACCGCAACTTCTTCATGCCCCCGGCGCGTTGGCAGTTCTCCGGGCTGCGCCTGGCCAGGGACCTCGCATGAGTACGGTGCACGACGCACTGCAGGCGCTGACCGATCTCACCCCCGGCCGCCAGCAGATCCTCAACGACGTGGTGGCCGGGTTGTCGCGCACGCCGCGCCAGCTGCCGTCCAAGTACTTCTACGATGCGCGCGGCTCGCGCCTGTTCGAGCAGATCACGCAGACCCCCGAGTACTACCCCACGCGCACCGAGCTGGCCCTGCTTTCACGGGTACTGCCGGACATCGCCCGAAGCGTCGGGCCGCACCTGCACGTGGTGGAACTGGGCAGCGGCAGTGGCCGCAAGACCGCATTGCTGCTGGCCGCCCTGCACGACCCAGTGGCCTACACGCCGATTGAAATCTCGCGTGCTGCGCTGCTGTCCAGCATCGACCATCTGGCCCCGGCGCTGCCCGAGGTGGAGATGCTGCCGGTCTGTGCCGACTTTACCCGTCCCGTCGCCGTACCCATGCCCGAACGCGAACCCGCGCGACGGCTGCTGTTCTTCCCCGGTTCCACGCTGGGCAACTTTGAAGGCGAGGACGCGGTCGCGCTGCTGCGCGCGATGCGCCAGACCATGGGGCGTGATGGCCTGGCCCTGGTCGGCATCGACCTGCACAAGGACCCGGCGCTGATCGAGGCGGCCTACAACGATGCGCAGGGCGTCACCGCCGCATTCACCCTGAACCTGCTGGCCCGCCTCAACCGCGAGGTCGGCAGCGACTTCGATCTGCAGGGCTTCCGTCATCGTGCCCGCTACAGCGTCGCGCGGCTGCGCATCGAGACCGATCTGGTCAGCCAGCGGGCACAGGACGTCCATCTGGATGGCCGGACCTTCCATTTCGAGGCCGACGAACCGATCCGCGTCGAATACAGCCACAAGTACACCGACGAGAGCTTCGAAGCGCTGCTGCAGCCGGCTGGCCTGCAGGTCATGCAGCGCTGGGATGCTGAAGGCCCGGCCTATGGCCTGCGCCTGTTGCGTGCCATCTAGGGCGGACGGCCAGCCGGTACCGCTTCAGGTTCAGCAGCACCGCTACCCCTAAGATGGCCGTGCAACGGCAACACGGAGGACGCCATGCCCATTCTGACCACGCTCGGCCTGGCGGCCGCTCTTGCCTCGGCGCCGACAGCGCCCGCCGCGCCTGCCGGCGACATGGATCCGGCGTTCAGCCGCTGCCTGTCGGGCCTGCAGGCCACCGCTGCGACACAAGGCATCAGTGCCGACCGTTTCAACGCGATCACCGCCGGCCTCACCCCGGACCCCAGCGTGCTCGGCCTGCTCGATGCACAGCCCGAATTCACCACGCCGATCTGGGACTACCTGGCCGCGCTGGTCGATCGCCAGCGCGTGGCTGATGGCCGCGCCCTGCTGCAGCAGCACCGCGACCTGCTCGATCGCGTGTCGGCGCAGTACGGCGTCGATCCGGCCACCATCGTCGCGGTCTGGGGCGTGGAGAGCGACTACGGCCGCGTGTTCGGCAAGCGCCCGCTGCTGCAGTCATTGGCCACGCTGTCCTGCGCCGGCCGTCGCCAACCCTTCTTCCGCGGTGAACTGCTGGCGCTGCTCAAGCTGATCGACCGCGGCGACCTGCAGGCCCAGGGGCTCACCGGCTCCTGGGCCGGTGCCTTCGGGCATACGCAGTTCATGCCCAGCACCTATGCACGCATCGCCGTGGACGGTGATGGCGATGGCCGCCGCGATCTGGTCGGCAGCATTCCCGATGCACTGGCCTCCACCGCCAACTACCTCAAGCGCGCCGGCTGGCGCAGCGGCGAGCCGTGGGGCATGGAAGTCCGCGTTCCTGCGGGCTTCAACGCCAGCCAGGCCGGCCGCACCCAGCGTCGCGCCCTGGCCGACTGGCGTACGCAGGGCGTGACTGCGCTGGATGGCAGCGTGTTGGCTCCGGCCAACCTGCCGGCGGATGCGCGCGCCGCGCTGCTGCTGCCGGCCGGCAACAAGGGCCCGGCATTGCTGGTGTTCCGCAACTACGACGCGATCTACAGCTACAACGCCGCCGAAAGCTATGCGCTGGCGATCGCGACGCTGGCTGACCAATTGCGTGGCGGCAACGGGTTGGCCACCGCGTGGCCGACCGATGACCCGGGCCTGGGGCGCGATGAGCGCCGCCAGCTGCAGACCCTGCTGCTGGCCCGCGGCCACGATATCGTTGCCGCCGACGGCATGATCGGTACCGCCACGCGCCGCGCGATCCAGGCCGAGCAGCAGCGCCTGGGCTGGAGCGAGGTGGACGGCCGCGCAGGCCAGCGCATCCTGCGCACGCTGCAGGAAGAGGCGGCCGTCATCGCACCCGCTGGGCAGAAAGCCTTGCCGGCAGCACGTTGACCGCGACATCATCGCCGCGGTCTTCAAGGAGCGTCATCGCATGCAGTCGAATCCGGACATCAGCACCGGCCTGTATCACGGCCTGGAGGCCTGGCAGGTGCGAACCACCAACGCCACGGCGGTCGTCAGCGTGTTCGGCGGCCAGCTGCTGTCGTTCATTCCTGATGGGCAGCCCGATCTGCTGTGGCTTTCGCCCACGCGCGCCGAGCTGCCCACGCCCATCCGCGGTGGCGTCCCGGTGTGCTGGCCGTGGTTCGGTCGCCAAGGCCAGAGCGCCGATGTACCGGCGCATGGCCTGGTACGTACCGCGCGCTGGGAGCTTCTGCAGGCCAGCCAGCGCGATGATGGCGAGGTCGAGCTGCAGTTGGCGCCTGCGCGCAGCGCCGATCGCGGCCTGCGTCTGCAGATGCAGCTGCGCATCGGCCGCCAGCTGCGTCAGCAGCTGGTCACCGAGAACACCGGAACCTCGCCGGTGACCTTCACCCAGGCCCTGCACAGCTATTTCCGGGTGGGCGATGTCAAGCGGGTCGAGGTCGAAGGCCTTGACGGCCTGCAGTACCTGGACAAGTACGAGGACTATGCACAGCTGCGCCTGCAACAGGGACCGTGGTCATTGCGCGATCCACGTGATCCCGGTCGCAGCGATCGCATCTATACCGGTGCCGGCGGCCATTACGTGCTGCATGATCCCGTACTGCAGCGGCGGATCGAGATCCGCAGCGAAGGCAGCCAGACGCTGGTGGTCTGGAATCCGGGCGCCGAGGCGGCAGCCAGGATGGCCGATGTCGGCGAGGGCTGGCGCGATTACGTATGCCTGGAAGTGGCCAACGCAGGCTCGGAGCAGATTACGCTTGCGCCGGGTGCGCGCCATCAACTGGTGCAGACCCTGGGCAGTACCGCGCTGTAGGCGCGGGCAGCGATTTCAGTTTGTCGATGCAGGTAGCAAGGACGGAAAAACATGCAGGAAGCACAATGGTGGTACGCCAATGGCAGGCAGAGCAGTGGGCCGGTGGATCTGGCCGGTCTTCGCCAGCTGCAGCAGGAAGGGACGGTTACGGCGCGCACCCTGCTCTGGTGCGAAGGCATGCCCTCATGGCGGCCGTTGGCGGAACTGGAGCAGGCTTCCATCCCCGTCGAGGTGGTTCCGGCCCTGGATATCGACGCAGCCCCTGCGGTTGAGGGCATCGCGCCGGATGTCGGCGACCCGTCCGATCCCTATCGTGCACCGGTCGCTGCACCGGACAGGGCTGCGGCTGCCGGGCTGGAGGGCGAGATGGCCTTGTACGCCAGCGTGGTCGGCGGCAACTTCCCGATCTATCGCCAGCGCTGGCGGCTGGATCAGGGCATTGCCACGGGCAGTGGCACCTGGCATTGGCCGGCCTTCCTGCTCGGCCTGATCTGGATGATGTACCGCAGGATGTACCGCCTGGCGGCGATGTGGGCTGGCCTGCTGCTGCTGATCAGCGTGGTGGAGACCTTGCTGGATGTGCCGGATGGCCTGTCGCTGGTCATCACCTTCGCGCTGAGCATCACCACAGGCATCTTTGGCAACAGCTGGTATCTGGCGCACTGCCAGCGCCTGATCGCCCAGGCCCGTGCCGTCACCGGCGACGATGATGCACGGCTGCGCAGCGAGCTGACCGCGCGTGGCGGCACCAGCGTGGTCGCCACACTGATCGCCATCGTCATCGCGGTGGCGCTGAGCATCGTCGGCGCCGCATTGGCCGGGTAGGGTGGGTCAGCGGTCCTGACGGGGCCGCAGCACCAGCAGGCACAGCGCACCGGCCACCAGGCCCCAGAACGCCGAGCCGATGCCGGCCAGTGAGACGCCCGAGGCGGTGACCAGGAAGGTGACCAGTGCCGCCTCGCGGTCCCGCTCTACCGCCAGCGCACTGGCCAGGCTGTTGGCGATGGTGCCGAACAGCGCGATACCGGCCACGCAGGCCACCAGCTCCTTGGGGAAGGCAGCGAACAGTGCGGCTACGGTGGCACCGAACAGCCCGATGACGATGTAGAAGGCACCTGCCGCCATGGCGGCGGTATAGCGTCGTGCCGGGTCCTCATGGGCATCACGGCCCATGCAGATCGCGGCGGTGATTGCCGCCAGGTTCAGCGCGTACGCACCGAACGGCGCCAGTAGTGTATTGACCACACCGATCCAGCCGATCAGCGGCGACACCGGGGCGTCGTAGCCGGATGCCCGCATCACCGCCACGCCCGGAATGTTCTGCGAGGCCATGGTGACCACGAACAGGGGCAGGGCGATGCCGGCCACCGCGGTCCAGGACAGGGATGGGGTCACCCATTGCGGTACCGCCAGTTGCAGCTGCACCTGCTGTGCGTGCAGCAGGCCACGGCTGGCCGCAATCGCGATGCCGACCAGCAGGGTGGCGATGACCGCATAGCGCGGGAACAGGCGGCGTCCGGCCAGCCACGTGGCGAACATGGCCAGCGCCAGTACCAGCTGGGTGTTCATGGCCACGAACACGTCCAGACCGAAGCGCAGCAGCACCCCGGCCAGCATGCCGGCGGCCAGCGCCATCGGTACCCGTTGCATCAACCGGGCGAAGATGCCGGAGAAGCCAGCCAGCATGCCCAGAACCGCAGCGAGCAGGAATGCGCCGGTGGCCTCGGAAAGAGATGCGCCGCCGGCACCGACCACCAGCATCGCCGCGCCCGGTGTCGACCATGCGGTCACCACCGGTACCCGATAGCGTAGTGACAGCCCGATGCAGGTGACACCCATGCCCAGTCCCAGTGCCCACATCCATGAGGCGATCTGCGCCTGATTGGCACCGACAGCTTGTGCAGCCTGGAACACGATGACGGCCGAACTGGCGAAGCCGACCAGCACAGTAATGAAGCCGGCAACGAGGGCTGGTACTGAAAGGTCGCGCCACCACGCTTGCCGCACCTGCATGTTCATTGCCGTCTCTCCACTGTGCATCCGTGCATTGATAGCCCTTGTGGCGTTGACCGCGCAACGCGCGGTCAACGCCACAGTGATCTCGAGCGTATGCCATGCGTGACGTCGCCTTGGTTCTGTCATCACCCTGCAAAAAAATGCTTGACGAAATCTGCAGGATCTCTAGAATTCGCTCCCTTGCTGCAGCGCACCGCTTCTTCGGAAACGGCACGCAAACAGCAACGCCACCACCGACGAACGAGATGATCGAACGAAGGTGTTGACGGACTCGAAAAGTCCGGCATAATAGGCGGCTCGCAACGACGAAAGACCTTCGGGTCCAACGACGAAGCGGCATCGGCAACAACGTCCACCCGGTGAGACGGCCTTGAAAAAAGGTGTTGACGAAGCGGAAAAGCCGGCTATAATGGGCGGCTCGCTACGAAGGAAACTTCGCAGCACACGGGAACGGCGCTGAGGCCACTTCCCCGGATCTTTGAAAGTATGCGCAGGTATCTTGTGAAGGCGCCTGCAGGAAGGATGATTGTCCATCTTGCAGACGTTTGATCAAGCAACTATTAAT